>JBGPNZ010000022.1:0-15533 GCA_041487795.1 Nitrospiraceae bacterium | reverse complement strand
GCGGTAGAGGTCCATGCGCTCGGTCTGGCGGAAGGGCCCTTCGTCCCAATCCAGCCCGACCCATCGCATGCCGTCGAGAATGGCCTGAATCGCTTCGTCGGTGGACCGTTCCTGATCCGTGTCCTCGATGCGCAGGATGAACGTGCCCTGGTGGCGCCGCGCAAAGAGCCAGTTGAAGAGGGCCGTGCGCACGCCGCCGATGTGGAGATAGCCGGTCGGGCTGGGCGCGAACCGCACACGGACCTTGCCCGACGGCTCGCCTTTGCCCGCGCTCCGTCCCATGTTGGCAGCATCCGAATCACGAAACATGGCGCGTATCTATAGCACGCTGTTTGAGGGATGTATAGGGAGCAGAACCACGAACGATGAAGTATGAACGCAGAACGATGAACTAAAGAATCGGCCCGTTCATCATTCAGAGTTCATCGTTCAGAGTTTTAAAGTCCGTGGCCTTCCTTGACCAGATTGATGCTCACGGCGGGGATTTCGACGACGATGTCTTTGGTTCCGTTCGGCACGCACTGGCAGCCCAACCGCGACTGCAGCGTGGTGGCCGGCGCCTGTTCGAGTTGGTCGAACTCGTCGTCTGTGCCCTCACTGCAGGTCTCCAATCCTTGCTTCACGATCACGTGGCAGGTCGAGCAGGCGCAGACACCGCCGCAGACATGCTCCAACTCCAGGCCGTTCCCCATCGCGATGTCGAGCAGGCTCCCCGGCAGGCCGGTTTCGCCGTACGGAATTTTGGCAGGATCTACCTGGACTTTCGTTTCTGTTTTGTCCGGAGAGATGAACGTGACCGTATAGGGCTTGGTCGGCCGTTCATAGTCCGTCTTCTCAATGTAGGGGTTGGTTCCACCCATAATCTACTGTCAGGCCTTTCTTTATGGCTCAACGCGTCTCACCATAACACAGCATCCATTAGTTTTTCACTCGTAATTTAATTTCTTAACACATTGTTTTTACAAGAGTAATTATCTGTTGACAGTTGAGTGACAGTGATTATATCATGTGTCCGACTAAAGTAGTCGGAGATTAAAAGAGTCTCCAATAAACTGAGCCTGGGGGATCCCATGCTGAAGTTCTCGAAGAAAGCGGATTACGGCCTGATGGCGGTGCAGTACATCGCCTCGGTGCAATTCGGCGATCTGCACAAAGCCCGCGTGGTCAACACGAAGGAGATCGCGGAAGAGCATCACATCCCGGTCGAACTCCTGGCCAAGGTGCTGCAGACGCTGGCCAAACAGGGCATCGTCGAAAGCCAGAACGGTCCCAAGGGCGGCTATCTCCTGGCACGCAATGCCCGTGAGATCACGATTGCGCAAGTCCTGGAAGCCATTGAAGGCCCCCTGGGGATCACCGATTGTTATCAGGAGCAGGAAGACAAAGAGACATCGTGCTCCTGCTTCAATCATTGCAACATCAGAACTCCCCTGTTGAAGGTCCAAGACAGCATCTACCAATTATTGAACAGCATGACTGTGGCCGACATGATGGGCGGCACGCCGTTGATCACCGTGCAATCGCTCTCGACGGCTGGAGCCGGAGAAGGAGTGTCCCGATGAAACTGCCGATTTTTCTGGATAATCATTCCACGACCCCCATGGACCCGCGGGTCCTGGAGACGATGCTGCCCTACTTCGTCGAGAAGTTCGGCAACGCGGCAAGCCGCAACCACGCCTTCGGCTGGGAAGCCGAGGAAGCCGTGGAGAACGCCCGCAAGCAGATCGCGAAGCTGGTCCACGCCGACGCGAAGGAAATCGTCTTCACCAGCGGCGCGACGGAATCCGACAACCTGGCGCTCAAGGGCGTGATCGAGATGTATCACGAGAAGGGCAACCACATCATTACGTCCTCGACCGAGCATCGCGCCGTGCTGGATACCGCCAAGGCGCTGGAGGCCAAGGGGAAGGCGACGGTGACGTATCTCTCCGTGGACAAGCACGGCATGGTCAACCCGGAAGACGTGCGAAACGCGATCACGGACAAGACCGTGCTGATCTCGATCATGCTGGCCAACAACGAGATCGGAACGATCAACCCGGTCAAGGAGATCGGCAAGATCGCCAAGGAAAAGGGCATCCTGTTCCACTGCGACGCGACCCAGGGCGTGGGCAAGATTCCGGTAAACGTGCAGGAGATGGGCATCGACCTCATGTCGTTCAGCGCCCATAAGATGTACGGACCGAAGGGCGTCGGCGCGCTGTACGTGCGCAAGAAGGCGCCGCGCGTCCGGATCGCCGCGCAGATGGACGGCGGCGGCCACGAGCGCGGGATGCGCTCCGGCACCCTGGCGGTTCCGCTGATCGTGGGCTTCGGCAAGGCCTGCGAACTCTGCGAGCAGGAAATGGAAGCCGAAGGACGGAAACTGGCGGCCATGCGGGACCGCCTGCAGACCGGCATCATGAACGCGCTGGAGGAGACGTACCTCAACGGACACCCGACCCAGCGGCTGCCGCACAATCTGAATATCTCCTTCGCTTACGTCGAGGGCGAGTCGCTGCTGATGGGCTTGAAGGAAATCGCCCTGTCCTCCGGCTCGGCCTGCACCTCGGCCACTCTGGAACCCTCGTACGTGCTGCGGGCGTTGGGTGTCGGGTCGGATCTGGCTCACTCGTCCATCCGGTTCGGGCTGGGACGGTTCAACACGAACGAGCATGTGGACTATACGATCAAGCGCATGATCGAAATCGTGACCAAGCTGCGGGAGATGTCCCCGCTCTACGAGATGGCAAAGGAAGGCGTTGACCTGAAATCAGTGCAATGGGCTGCCCATTAAGGGCTCGTGAAGGAAGAGGAGGAACAGCACCATGGCTTACAGTGAAAAAGTCATTGACCACTACACCAACCCTCGGAACGTGGGGAGCTTCAAGAAGGACGAGAAGGGCGTCGGCACCGGCATGGTCGGAGCACCAGAGTGCGGCGACGTGATGAAGCTGCAGATCAAGGTCGAGGGCGACAAGATCGTGGACGCGAGGTTTAAGACCTTCGGCTGCGGCTCCGCGATCGCCAGTTCGAGCCTGGCCACGGAATGGCTCAAGGGCAAGACGATCGACCAAGCCCAGACCATCAAGAACACCGATATCGTGCAGGAGCTGAACCTGCCGCCGGTCAAGATCCACTGCTCGGTGCTGGCCGAGGATGCGATCAAAGCAGCCCTGGCCGACTATAAAAAGAAGGCCGAGACGGAAACCAAGTAAGGAGTCCCGCGATGGAGACACAAAACACGACACCCGCAACACCGGCCATCACACTGAGCGACGCGGCACTCAAGGAAGTCAAGCGTCTGATCAACGTGCAGGGCCTGACTGAGGGCGGCCTGCGCGTGGGCGTCAAGGGCGGCGGCTGCTCGGGGTTGAGCTACACGATCAACTTCGACGAGAAGATCGGCCAGTACGATACCGTGTACGAATTCGACGGCGTAAAGGTGATCATGGACGCCAAGAGCGCCATCTACCTGCAAGGCACTCAGCTCGACTTCCAGAAGGACCTGATGAGCGGCTCGTTCAAGTTCGTCAACCCGAACGCTGAAAAGACCTGCGGCTGCGGAGAATCCTTCTCGGCATAAGTCTCATACGTGATTTTTGATGGCGGGCATGGCGGCTGACGAACAGTCGCCATGCCCGTTGTGCGAGAAACACCATGGACCAGACGTCGAACACATCGAGTAAACGGACCGAACTCCAGATGGCCCGGAGCATGTGCTGGCATTGCCAGTCCGAGGTCACGGGCGAGTATTACTGCGGCCAGTGCGTCAAGGTGCAGCCGCTCTCGAAAGAATTGGACTATTTCACCTGCCTGGGCCTGCCGCGCCTGCTTACGATCGACACCGCCGCGCTGGAAGCCAAGTACTATGATCTCAGCCGCGCCTTCCACCCGGATTTCTTCCAGAGCAAGACGGAAACGGAAAAACAGATCAGCCTAGGCAATTCGGCCCTGCTCAATACGGCCTATCACACGCTGAAAGACCCGATCCAACGGGCGGAATATCTCCTAAAACTGGAAGCGGGTTCTGCCAAGGACATCCGCAACTCCCCGCCCGCCGATCTGTTCGAGGAAATCCTGAAACTCCAGGAGGATTTGGAAGCCTTCCGGTCCGCGTCTTCTGCCCGCGATGCACACGAGACGGCTCAGCACCGGACCAAATTGCTGACAGACCGCGAACATCTGGAGCGGCGCCAGCAGGTCATGGATACGAAGCTCGCCGGCCTGTTCACCAAGTGGGACACGATCCAGGGTCGCGCGCCGCAACCAGACGCCCTGCGCCCGCAGAAGGATGAGGTCCTAAAAGAGATGCGGGAGCTGCTCTCCAACCGGACCTACCTCCGCAGCATCCTCGGCGACCTCGTCGCAACCCTGGAAGGCGGACATGCGGATCGTCGGCATTGACCTCGGCACGACCAATTCGCTGATCGCCTACATGGACGGCCAGACCCCGCGCGTCATCGCGGGGCAGGGCGACCGGGCGATGGTGCCGTCCGTCGTTGCCATGACCGACAACGGCCTGATCGTCGGCGACCCCGCCAAGGAGCACCTCGTCCGCAACCCGGCACGCACGGTCTATTCAGTGAAGCGCTTCATGGGCAAGGGGCTGGCCGATGTCGCCGACGAATTAAAATATTTTCCATACACCCTGTCCGAGCAGGGCGGCGTGATCCGCATCAAGGTCGGCGAGAAGACCTACTCGCCCCCGCAAATCTCGGCCATGATCCTCAAGGAGCTCAAGCAACGCGCCGAGGCGGTCCTTCACGAAGACATCTCCAAAGCCGTGATTACCGTCCCGGCCTATTTCAACGACAGCCAGCGGCAGGCGACCAAGGACGCCGGCATGATCGCCGGCCTGGACGTGGTCCGGATCATCAACGAGCCGACCGCCGCCTCGCTCGCCTACGGGCTCCAGCAGCGCACGCAGGGAACCATCGCCGTCTACGACCTGGGCGGCGGGACGTTCGACATTTCGATTCTCAAGTTGAAGGACGGCATCTTCGAAGTCCTCTCCACCAACGGCAACACGCACCTGGGCGGCGATGACTTCGACCATGTCGTGGCCGAGGTGATACTGAAAGACGTCCGCGCGAAGCACGGTCTCGACTTGGAGAAATACGATGAGGCGATGCAGGCGGTTCGGCTTGAAGCCGAACGAACAAAAATACGCCTGTCGGACGAACAGACGGCCACGGCGGTCATCGAGCTGCCCGATGCAACAGGCACCTACCGGAAAGACTTCTCACGCGACCAGCTCGAGGCCCTCACGGTCGAATTGGTCGAACGGACGCTGGGCCCCTGCCGCCAGGCGCTGAAAGACGCCGGCCTGCAGCCGTCGGACATCGACGAAGTGATCCTGGTGGGCGGCTCCACGCGCATGCCGCTGGTGCGGCGACGCGTCGAGGAGTTGTTCGGCAAGGCGCCGCACAGCGAGTTGAACCCGGACGAAGTTGTCGCGCTCGGCGCGGCCGTGCAGGCCGGCATTCTCAGCGGCGGCACGCAGGGCATGCTGTTGCTGGACGTCACCCCGCTCTCGCTGGGCATCGAGACGATGGGCGGCGTGATGAGCACGCTCATCCGGCGCAACACGACGATCCCCTCCAGCGCGAAGGAAATGTTTACCACCTACATGGACGGCCAGACCGGCGTGGACATCCATATTCTCCAGGGCGAACGCGAATTGGTGAAGGACAATCGGAGCCTCGCCCGTTTCCGTCTCAAGATGCCGCCCCTGCCTGCCGGTGTCCCGCGCATCGAAGTGACGTTCCTGACCGACGCCAACGGCATTTTGAACGTCACGGCCAGGGATATGCGGACCGGCCAGAGTCAGTCCATCGAAGTGAAGCCGTCATACGGGCTGTCGGATGAGGAAGTCGAACAGATGATCGGCGACTCGTTCAAATTTGCCGCAGAAGATATTACCGCCCGCAAATTGATTGAGGCACGGCTGGACGGCGGCGCGCTGATCGCCGCAGCGGAGAAATCCCTGAGCCAGGGGGGCCATCTGATCGCCGCGGACGAAATCGCCGCTATTCGGGCGGCACTTGCAGCGCTCGCGACCGCCAAGGATGGCAACGACCCGCGCGCCATCCGCGCCCGCATGGCCGACGTCGAACAGGCGGCACACCACCTGACGGCAACGCTGATGGACGATTCACTGAAACAGGCGCTGCAGAATAAGAAGCTGTCGGACATTCGTGATGCGTAATGAGTGACGAGTAATGAGAAAGACAGGAGGAGCCCTCTCGTATCTCACTCATCACTTGTTACTGATCACTCATCACTAAGGAGCACTGATGGACCTGCACTGGAAGGACACCGAAGAGATCGCAATCCGCCTCGTGGAAACCCATCCCGACACCGACCCGCTGACCGTGCGGTTCACCGACATGCACGCGTGGATCACAGCCCTGCCGGAATTCCGGGACGATCCCAAGAAATCTAACGAGAAGATCCTCGAATCCATCCAGATGGCCTGGCACGAGGAATATCAGGACTCCAAGAGTTGACGTGTCTCGACACGTAAGCTAGCGCGGTCGCTTCGCAGACGCGGGGGCGGGGACTGGTGCAGCAGGCTGCGGAGAGGGTGGCGGTGGCGGCGCCAACGCGGCGGTTCCCGGCGTGGAAGGTGTTGAACCTGGAATCGGCATAGCGTGTGGCACCGGCGGTGCCGCCAACGCCTCGGGAATCTGATCCAACCGGTAGAACTCCGCCGTATCCACGACCTCCGGAGCCGACTCCGTCGGCTCCGCGCCCTTGTTAAACACCTCCACGATCCCCTGCTCGCCCTGCTCCGGCGCCAGGAGACCGTTGCGCGGGTCCACCCGGGCGTAGCGGATATCTTCGGGAATTTCGAACGGCGTGGGCGGCACCAGCGGCAGCGCGGCCTGCATGAATTCGAGCCAGATCGGCAGCGCCGCATGCGCGCCCGACTCCGTTTCTCCCAGCGTCCGAATGTCGTCGAACCCGATCCACACCGCCGTTGCCAGGTTGGGCGTGTAGCCGATGAACCAGGCGTCCGTGAAATCGTTGGTCGTGCCGGTCTTTCCGGCCACGGACCGTTCGATCGTTTTCGCCAGCTGGCCGGTCCCTTTCTGAATCACATCCTCCAGCACGTTGGTGATCAGGTACGCCGTTTCCTTCGTGATCACCTGCTGCGGCTCGAATAGAATCTGCTCCAGCGGCTGTGCGTTCGCATCCTGGACGGTGGCCACGGTGTAAGGCTGGAGCCGATACCCCTGGTTGGCGAACACGGCGTACGCGGACACCATCTCGAGCGGCGTGAGACCGGACGATCCCAGCGCCAGCGACAGGTCCTGGTTCAGCGGACTGGCGATGCCCAGCGTTTTGGCGAACTCGACCACCGGCTTGATGCCGATGCGCTCCAACAGCTTGACCGTGGCGACGTTGTGGGAATGGATCAAGGCTTCGCGCAGACTGACCGGCCCATGAAACCGCTTGCCGTAATTCTCCGGCTTCCAGGTTTTTTCCGGATCCTCCTCGTTCTCGTAGATCACCGGCGAATCCACGACCACGGTCGAGGGACTCAATCCCTCGTTGAACGCCGCGGCATAGATGATCGGCTTGAAGGCCGAGCCGGGTTGCCGCCTGGCGGTGACGACACGATTGTACTCGCTACGCGCAAAATCGTAGCCCCCGACCATGGCCCTGATGGATCCGTTGCGGGGATCGAGCGCCACCAGCGCGCCCTCGACGATCGGCGTCTGCTCGAGCTGAAAGTAGCTCGTGTTCTTTTCGATTTTTTTGAGGCTGACTTCAATCACATCGCCCGGCTTGAGAAGATTCTTGACGGTGGGCAGCGTCACGGCATCCTTCACCGGATCGCGCCCCTTCAGCCGCCGCTTGGCCCAGGCCATGTCGTCGAAGGTCATCTGCCCGGCGACGGAGCCGACCTGCACCTGGACAGCGTCGCGTCCTATTTTCGTGACGATGCCCTGCGCGATCTCGCCGGGCTGCAGCGGTTTGTCCTGCGGTGCCGGACTGCCCGGCGCGGGCAGCGCCGTGATATCCTGCGTGCCGACCGGCCCCCGCCAGCCCTGCCGCTTATCCAGTTCGCGCAGGCCTCTGTTGAGCGCCTGCTCCGCCGCCTTCTGCATCTCGACGTTCAACGTCGTGAAGATTTCCAGCCCGCCCTTGTAGACCATCGTCTCGCCGTATTTGCCCATCACGTGCTGCCGGACATGCTCGATAAAATAGGGCGCGACCTGCTCGGCTCCCGGGCGGCGCAGCATGAGGGGCTTTGTCAGCGCGTCCAGCCGCTGCTCGATCGTGATAAAGGCCGCCTCTTCCATCCGGGTCAGCACATGTTCCTGGCGCTTCTTCGCCCTCTCCAGATTTTTATACGGGGAATAGTTATTGGGCGATTTGGGCAGGCCGGCCAGCATGGCCGCTTCGCCCAGCGTAAGCTCCGACAGGCTTTTCCCGAAATAGGTCTGGGCTGCCGACACCACGCCGTACGCGCCCTGCCCGAAATAAATCTGGTTGAGATACAGCTCGAGAATCTCTTCCTTGCTCAGGATCAGCTCCATCTTGTAAGCCAGAATCAACTCGCGGATTTTTCGGCCATAGGTCCGCTCGGCGGACAAAAACAGCGAGCGGGCGAGCTGCTGGGTGATCGTGCTGGCGCCTTCGATCTTGCCGCCCCGGCGCAGATTGGTCCAGACCGCGCGCGCGATGCCGATGAGATCGAGGCCTGGATGCTCGAAAAATCGCGCATCCTCGACAGCGATGACGGCCTGCGTGAGGTGCTGTGGGACATCGGCCAACTGAGCCTTGAGCCGGCGCTCCACGTAAAACTGTCCGACGACCTGACGGTCGTCCGAATACACGCGGCTCACCTGGCTGGGCTGGTACTGAGAGAGCGATTCGAGGGACGGCAGATCCTGCGAGGCCCACCAGAGGATAAAGCCAGCGGCCCCGGCGCCCAGCACGGCCAGCACCCCGGCGAGGGCGAACAGCGTACGCCACTTGGACCAGCGATTCGGGCTCGGCGTATTCAGTTCCGTGAAGCGATCAGTGAACGGCATGGATGATGCAGATTCCTCGACGGTGCACGCGTATTGACACCTTACCTCGCACCTCTCCCAAACACAAGAGTCAGAAGGTTGAGGTTAAGGTTCAGGTTGAGCAGGGGGAATCAGTTAGTCCGACAACTCAGCCTTAACCTCAGCCTCAACCTTGTCTTCGTGCTTTGCTTGTCTTTTCGCCGCCCCCTCCGTTATACTGCATCACGACGCCGGATTTTCGCGGCGTCTTTTTTTTGGCCCGATCACGGGCCAAATCACCGGCCCAATCACGGGAAGGTTGCATGGATCAGCAGAGTTCGACAGTCTTCCCCCAGACGCTCCGGCCGCCGGCAGACCTGCGGGAGAATATCCGCAATATCGCCATCATCGCCCACGTGGACCACGGGAAAACCACGCTGGTGGACGCCCTGCTCCGCCAGACGCACGTCCACAGGAAGATCAACGACATGGGCGAGCGCATCCTGGATTCCATGGACCAAGAACGCGAGCGCGGCATTACCATCCGCGCGAAAAACGCGAGCATCACGTATCAGGACGTCAAGATCAACATCGTGGATACGCCGGGCCACGCCGATTTCGGCGGCGAGGTGGAGCGGACGCTCCGCATGGTGGACGGGGTGCTGATCCTGGTGGACGCGAAGGAAGGCCCCATGCCGCAGACGACCTTCGTGCTGCGCAAAGCCCTGGCGCTCGGCCACAAAGCGATCGTGGTCATCAACAAGATCGACCGTCATGATGCCGTCGTAGATGACGTGGTAAACCGGACCTTCGACCTGTTCGGCGCGCTGGGCGCGACCAACGAGCAACTGGACTTCCCCATCGTGTACACCTCCGCCATCAACGGCACCGCGACGCTGGACATCAACAAGCCCGGCACGGACATTAATCCGCTGTTGGACACGATCCTGGCGCACGTGCCGGCCCCGGCGATCCATGCGGAGGCCCCGCTTCAGATTCTGGTGCTCGCACTGTTCCACGATTCGTACAAGGGCAAAATGGGCATCGGCAAGATCCAGTCCGGCTCGATTGCACGACGACAGAACGTGGTCCGGATCACCCGCGAGGGAGTGCACGTGCCCGGCAAAGTGAGCGAGTTGGCGGTCTTCTCCGGATTGGAGCGGATGGATGTGGAGCGCGCGGAGGCCGGCGAGATCGTGGCCGTGGCCGGATTGCCGGAGATCGGTATCGGCGAGACGATCGCGGACGCGGAACATCCCGTCGCGCTGCCGCCGGTGAAGATCGACGAGCCCACCGTCCAGATGACCTTTGCGGTCAACACGAGCCCCTTCGCGGGGCGCGAGGGCAAGTATCTGACCTCCCGCCACCTGCGCGAGCGGCTGTTCAAAGAATTGGAAACCAACGTCTCCTTGCGCGCGGAGGAAACCGACAGCCCGGACCGCTTCCTGGTCGCCGGACGCGGCGAGCTGCATCTGGCCGTGTTGATCGAGCAAATGCGGCGCGAGGGATACGAACTGCAAGTCTCGCAGCCGGAAGTTATTCTCCATCGAGACGGTGGAACCGTCACGGAGCCGTACGAAGAACTGACCATCTCCATCCCCGCCGACTACCAGGGCACGGTCATCGAGGAGATCGGCACGCGCCGAGGCGAACTGCGGCACATGAAACTGGTGCACGCCGAGGGCAACGCCGGCGAGATGCACCTGGAGTACCACATTCCGACGCGCGGCGTGATCGGCCTCAAGGGCGTACTTCTGACCAAGACCCGCGGGACCGTCATCATGCACCACGTCTTCAAGGAGTACGGCCCCTACGACGAACGCTCGCTCGTGACGGCGCCGCACGGCTCGCTGGTCGCCTATGAAGACGGCACGAGCAACGCCTACGGCCTGTTCATGATGCAGGAGCGCGGCGCGTTGTTTCTCAGCCCCGGCATCGAGGTCTATCGCGGCATGGTCGTCGGGCAGAACAGCCGCGACGAAGATTTGGATGTCAACGTGTGCAAAGCCAAACAGTTGAGCAACATGCGCGCATCGGGATCCGACGAGGCGCTGACCCTGACCCCGCCCCGGCAGATGACGCTCGAGTTTTCCTTGGAATACATCGGCTCCGACGAACTGGTCGAAGTGACGCCGTCCAGCATTCGCATCCGCAAACGGTTGCTCAATCCGGAAGACCGCCGCAAGGCCCGCAAGAACAAAGCCTGATCGCGCTCCTGTTTCTCTCATGAAAATACGCAAGAAGCTTCCGAAACCTTCCGGTTCGGGACACCCGTGCTATGTCATCGGCTACTCTTCACCTGCCCCGTCGGCTGCCGAACTCCAAATGTGGTTCGACCTGGAATACGGTGGACCGCTGAAGCTCAAGACTTCAGGAGAGACTGCGCCGATGATGGCCTCGCATGGACCGTGGAATGTGTCCCTTCAGGTTTCCTCTTCTCAAATCGATGCCGACGTCTGGTCGGAGCAGTTGGACTGGCGCCATACCCATGCCGGCGTCATTCTGCGTCCATCGGTCACGCCGCAGCAGGCGTGCGACCTCGTGCTCTTCGCCGCCCGCCTCGCGAGAGGATTGACCTTGCTGACCCAGGGCACCGCCTACGACAAGATCACCCATACCTACCTCAATCCCTCCGACTGGACGGACCGGTCGTTGGACCGGTTTTCCACGGCGGATCACGTAACGGTGTCGCAGACCGATTCGCCCGACCCTCAGACGGATTGGTTCCACACGCTCGGGTTGAGCAAATTCGGGCTGGACGAATTGGAGGTGTTCCGACCTGTCGGATTGCCCAGCCAGCCGATACTGGAAACCTTCGCTCACATTGCAGATGAGATGGTCCGCATCGGCCGCTCACCGAACGTTGGAACGACCCTGTCCCTTCCTCTCCTGGGTCTTTCCATCGCTGTCACGCGGCATAGGACCGCCGCTCCTGCCGGCCTGTCGCTTCCTTTCAGAGAAATTAGCTGGTAAGAGATTGAAGTATTAAATGGCATATAAATCAATTGGTTGCGAGAGCTGGAACGGATAGATTCTCTAGGTCTTTTGGCCGATTGACAAGCTTTTGCGGGGCGTGTTACCACACAGGCCTCAAGCAGGATTCCCTCTAACCACTGTAAGGAGGCCGCAATGTCGGACGTGAAACCGGAAATTAAAGTGGGAGATACGGCTCCCGATTTTACGCTGAAGGACCAGGACCAGAAAGAAGTCAAGCTGAGCGAGTTCAAGGGCAATAAGAACGTCGTGCTGGCGTTCTATCCTCTCGACTGGAGCCCGGTCTGTCAGGGTGAGAACAAATGCCTCACCGACGACTTCCCAAAATTCCAGGGGGCGCACGCCGAAGTGTTCGGCATCAGCTGTGACAGCTTCTTCTCCCACAAGGCCTGGGCGGATTCGCTGGACCTGAAGCATCGCCTGCTGGCCGACATGCACCGGACCGTGTGCAAGGCCTACGGCCTCTATTTCGAGCCGCTGAACTGCGCGAAGCGCGCGACCGTCATCGTGGACAAGCACGGCAAGGTCGCTTATGTAAAAGTGCAGGAGATCAAGGTGGCGCGTGAGGACAAGGACATCCTCGCGGCCCTGGCAAAGCTCAGCTAATCTCAGTCAGAAGGTCCGAAAGTCGGAAAGTCTTCAAGTCTGGGCTTTCGACTTTCGGACTTTTGACTTTACGACTTTATGACTGGCACCGTCGAAGACGTCAGCGACGAGAATTACAAGCAGTTCACACAGGCCCCGGCTGCCGTGGTCGCCTACGGCATTGCCTCCTGCGAGCCCTGCACCGCCTACGATCCGATTTTAGAAGAAACAGCGGCCAAATTTTCTCACGTGAAAGTCGGCAAGGCCAAGATGCATGTGCCCGGCCGGTGCCGCGAGATCAAGAGGACTCACACCTTCGAGACCTATCCGACGACACACTTCTTTTCCAAGGGGAAACTGCTCCTGACCCGTGAAGGGGTCGTCGAACCGGCCGAACTGGCCGCGCTGATCAACGACCATCTGCTTCAGGAACCGTGATGCGTCACGCGTGATGCGTGATCGGCAGGAAAGGGTCAGCCTCTTCACGGTTTACGCATCACGGATTACGCGTCACGATTCGGCATAGTCGTAGGCACAATCGTCCGACTCCGCCAACCGGATTCGTTGCAGCCGCCCGGTCGGAATCGCTTTCACCAGCAGCGACCAGATCAGCCGCGCGAAGGTTTCTCCCGTCAGCGGGCGGGACGAGAAGGCCGGGTCCTGACCCAGGTTCCGGTCGGCAAACCGGCGGACGACCAGTTCCTGTACCGCCCGATCCACCGCCCCGATGTCCGTCACCATCCCGGTCTCCGGATGAATCTCGCCCTCGATCGTCACCTCCAGCGCGTAATTATGGCCCGTCTGGCCCTGCGTGCGGACATTCGCGGAGAGGGGCAGCGACGCCGGGAAACGATACCGGCGCGTCAGGCTCGCGCGGCGACGCGCGTGCGCTTCCGCGGTCACGTCGGTCCAAAGATCGTCCTCCTCGTAGAGCCGAATCCGCTCCAGCTTGCCGATTTCAGGACGCTCGCTCAGCTTGCCCCACAGGACCGTGGCGATATTCTCCGTCGTCGGGATTATTTTCGTGAAATAGGGGGTGTCGACGTTGAGATGCTTGTGGTCGAATTCCTCCAGAACCTGCTGGAGGACGACCTTGAGATCGAACAGATTGACGACCATGCCGGTGTGCCGGTCCACCGGGCCGGCGACCGTCACCTCCAGCAGATAGTTGTGCCCATGGCCCGGCTCGTTGTTGCAGGCACCGAAGACCCGGCGGTTGGTCGCCGCATCCCACGCCTCGTTGTGGTACCGGTGCGCCGCAGCAAATTCGATCCGTTTTGTGAGGAGAGTTTCGGCCATGGTGAAGGCTTAGCCCGCATTATTCATGAACGCTTCTGCTCCAATCGCGGATTCGCTGCTGCGACAAGCCTGTCGGCAGGCGTGCTCGCCACTCAGTCCTTCGCGGCTGTGCTGCCTGTCTCGCAACGCGACTCCACGATTTCGCGACGAACCGTCATGAATAATGCGGGCTCGATGAACAAAGGGCCGGGATCATGGTTGATGACCCCGGCCCTCCGCTGAAATCAGATGGTGTCGCGGCTTAGGCGCTGAACGAGCTGCCGCACCCGCACGTCGTCTTGGCCTGGGGATTCTTGATCGCAAACCCCGACCCCTGCAGGCTGTCCACGTAGTCCACTTCCGCCCCCTGCAACAGTGGCGCGCTCTGCGAGTCCATAATCACCTGGACTCCGCCCTTTTCGATTATCGTGTCATCATCGGCCACCTTGGATTCGAAGGCCATGCCGTACTGGTAGCCGTGGCAGCCGCCACCCTTGACGTAGATCCGCAGACCGACCGAATCCTTTTCCTCGACAATCAATTCTTTGATCTTCTGTTCCGCCATCGCCGAAATCGTGACCATGGTTTGCTCCTCCCTTATTCCTTTATTCCTTTATGAGTGGCTGGAAGCACGATCCAACCGTTGCCATTCACTATAAGGCTACCGACATTCGAAGTCAACCGAGACTGAGAAATAAGCCTTTATTGTTCAGTGGATAGGCCCTTTCGGCCTATCCGGCAAGCCACCGTGAGCCCTGTGGCCCTTGGACTCTGGGCAAAACCTAATGCTTGATGAGGAATCGCCCATAGACCAGGCCAGCCAGCACTCCGCCCGTCAGCGGCCCAACCCAATACACAATGTGATTGTCCCAGTAGCCGGCCGCCAACGCCGGGCCGAACGTCCGGGCCGGGTTCATAGAGGCACCGGTCAAAGGCCCTCCCATCAGAATGTCGCACAGGACGGTGAACCCGATGCCGAATCCCCCGATCGCCTTCCAGGTACCCTTCTCATCAATACCGGTGCCATAGACCACCAGGACCAGGAAGAAGGTCAACACGCTTTCCACCAGAATGCCGGTCCCCATGGTCACGCCTTGCCCGAGCCCCGGCGTACCCAAATTCACCGGCTTCCAGGCTGACTCCGGGAATACCTGCAACAGCAGAAATCCGGCTGCCACGGCTCCGGCAAGCTGGGCCGCCACATAGGCGCCCGCCATCGGGAGCTTGATCTTGTCTCCCACCAGCGCGCCCAGCGTCACCGCTGGATTAAAATGCCCCCCCGAGATATGGCCCATGGCTGAGATCATCACTGCCAGCACACAGCCGTGCGCCAGCGCGATTCCCACCAAACCCGCATTGATACAGATGGACCCGGCCCCGATGAAACACAGCGCAAAGGTCCCGATGGCCTCCGCAACGCATGGCTTCAACGCTTTATCCATCACCTTGCCTCCTGCCTGAAGAGTGCACTGCTACTGACGTCCGTTGTGTACCCCCACCAGTGTTCCATTGTCAATGATAATGACCTACCCTTCATACATGGGCAGCTCGTCAGCCATCTCGGAAAGACGTGTGTAGGCCCCGTCCTTCTTGGAGAGCAGCGGATCGGCGATCGGCCAGGTGATCGCGAGAGCCGGATCGTTCCAGATAATCCCCCGTTCATCTTTCGGCGAATAGCTGTCCGTGCAT
>JBGPNZ010000021.1:0-15681 GCA_041487795.1 Nitrospiraceae bacterium | reverse complement strand
GGATGAGGGCGATCTCGGACACGACCAGGCCGGTCATCGTGGCGAGATTTAATCCATGCAGGAGGCGGGCATGCTTGGTCGCCAAGCTGAGAAAAGCAGCCAGCAGCGGTGTGCCGAGAAAGACCGCCACCTGCGCCACGATCGTGTTCATCGGGGCGCCTCCATCCCTGCGCTGAAGATCGTTACGATGGACGCCAGCAATGTCTCCAGTCCCGGTGGGACTTGAAGTCCGATAGCGCCCAGCATGACGAGGTTGATTCCCACGGCGGCGCCCGTAAAGATGCGACACTGCCGGCCCAACGCGGTGCCGGCCTCCCCAGGCGTGCCGAGCGCCATGCGCAGTATTTGGTAGAGCAAGGTGGCGAAGGCGAACGCAAGCAGAGCCAGAAACGCATAGGCCACTTCCGGCTTGGCGGTGTAGGCGCCGGCGGCAATCAGCACTTCGCTGCTGAAGAGTCCGAAGGGCGGCAGGCCCGCCAACGCGACGCCGGCCAGGAGGATCGTGGTCCCCGCGAGGGGCATCTGGTCCAGCAGCCCGGTCACGCGCTCGAGCGATTTGTGGTTGTGCCGGAGGAACACGAGGCCGGCGCCGTAGAAGGCCGTGGATTTGGCCAGAGCGTGGTTCATCAAATGCCACGCGCCGGCAAAGACCCCGAGGCCGCCGATGCCGAAGCCCAGCAGCGCGATCCCGATGTGCTCGATGCTGGAGTAGGCGAACAGCCGCTTGTAGTCCCGCTGGACCAGAAAGAAGGCCGATGAGACGGCGATCGACAGCAGCGCCAATCCGATGATCAGGTTCCCGGCAAATTCCGGCCCCACCGTTTTGTCCGTCACGGCCTTGAATCGCAGGATCGCGTAGACGGCAAGCGTGAGCATGTTGGCCGACAACATCGCGCTCACTGGTGTAGGCGCTTCGGCATGCGCATCAGGTAGCCAGGTGTGCATCGGTGCGACGCCCGCTTTCGTGCCATAGCCGATCAACGCGAAGATGAAGGCCAGTTTGATCACGGCGGGATCCAGTCCCTGGGCCACCCGATAGAGTTCAGACCAGCGAAGCGCCTCGCTCGAGACGCCCAATACATGCTCCGAGGAGTAATAGACGAGGATCGTGCCGAACAATGCAAGCGCGATGCCGACCGAGCTGAGAATGATGTATTTCCAGCCGGCCTCCAGCGCCTCCTTGCTCCGGTCGAATCCGATCAACAGGGCCGCCGAGAGAGTGGAGCCTTCGATGGCAATCCACATAATGGCGATGTTTTCGAGATTCACGGCCAGGAGCATGGCGGCGAGGTACAGATCGAACAGGCAGAAAAACTGGCAGTAGCGTCTCAATGACAGATGCGCGCGGTCCATTTTTTCTCCCATGTATCCCACGGCATAGAGCGTCCCGGTGCTCCCCACAACGCCGATGATCAAATCGAACCACGCGCTCAACGCGTCCACCTGCAGGAAGCCTTCCACGGACACGCTGCCGGCGGCGATCACCCGCTCTGCCACCAGCGCGGCGGATGCCAGCATCGCCCCCGCCAGCCCGCACTGCAGGACTTCCACGGCGCGCCGCCGCCCGGCGAGAAGACTGCCGAGACCGGCGACGATCGGAGCTGCAACGAGCAACAATAGAGGCCACGCCATCCGGTCATTCCTTCAGGGTCGTGAGCTTGGTCGTATCCACGCTGTCGAACGCGTCCTGCAGCCGGTGGGTATAGATGCCGATGATCAGCGCCCCCACCAACACGTCGAAGAAAACGCCGATCTCCACGATCAGCGGCATGCCATACGCCGCCGACGTCGCGCCCAGGAACAAGCCGTTTTCCATGACCAGGAATCCGATCACCTGCGTCACCGCCTTCTTGCGCGCGATCATCGTGAAAAACCCGATCAGGATGATCGCCAGCGCGATCGCCAGCGAATCGCGTGTCAGCAGGAATCCCAGGGGAATGATGGGCTGGGTGATGAAGAACGCCAGCATCACCAGTCCGCCGCAGATCAGCAGGCTGGCGGGGACGTTCACGTTCATCACCAGCTCACGGGTCACGTTCAGCCGCTCGACGACCTGTTTGAGAATCCGCGGGATGAGCACGGCCTTGATGACGACGGTGAGCGCGGCAGCGATGTAAATGTGATGAATGCCCGTGAGGAACGCGACCAGCGCCGCCGTCGCGGCGAGAAGGACGGACTGCAGTGCGAACAGGTCCACGCAGGCCGACAGACGCCGCTGCGCCACAATGGCGAAGCAGGTCAACAGCAACAGCGCCGAGCCGAGATTCACCATCTGGGAGCCGAACTGTTGGGACAGAAGCGACATATTATCCTCGCAACACGTAAAAGAAGACGAGTGCCAGAAGCGCCAGGATGAAAGCGACACCAAGCAAATCGGTGACCCGGAACAGCCGGAGTTTGGCGAACATGGATTCAATCACGCCAATCACGACGGCCAGGCCTGACACTTTGACGAGGTAGACCGCCAGCCCTAGGCCGAGCGCGCCTGGCGCCAGGCTCGTCGCAATGCCCCATGGCGCGAAGATGTTGACGATCAAGGTTAGGAACACCAGCAGCTTGAGCCCGGCCGCCCACTCGACCAGCGCCAGATAGCGTCCCGAATATTCCAGGACCATCGCCTCATGGATCATGGTCAGTTCCAAATGCGTGGCGGGATTGTCCACCGGCACCCGTCCCGTTTCGGCGAGCGCCACGATGAACAGCGCGGCGAAAGCCATGAGATGGGGCGAGGGGTCGGTGACGATGCCTTCCAGCAGGGCCGTTTTATGGACGATGGTACTGAGGTTCGTGGACCCTGCCGTGAGCGCAATCGCAAAGATCGACAGAATCATGGCCGGTTCGGTCAGCGATGCGACGATGGCTTCGCGGCTGCTGCCCATGCCGCCGAAGGCCGACCCGGCGTCGAGGCCGGCTAGGATGAGGAAAAACGTTCCGAGCGCCAGCAGGTAGACGAGCGCGATGATGTTGCCGGCGAAATTGAGCGGGGTCTGCGAGACGAACACCGGCACCAGCAACCCCGCCGCGAGCGTCGAGGCGAACAAAATGTACGGCGTGGCGGTGAAGATCCACGAGGTGGTGTCGGAGACGACCGGCTGCTTGCGGAAGAGCTTGGCCAGATCCGCGTAGGGCTGAAACGCGCTGGCGCCGCGGCGGCACTGGAGACGCGCCTTCACCTTGCGGATCAGCCCGACGATGAACGGCGATACGGCCAGCAAGACGATGGTCTGAGCGACGATGAGCATGACAGCTTGCAGCATCTGTGTACCTATGTTTGCCTCGTTTGTTTGGTTCGTCTGGTTCAACCAGAACAACCAGACAAACTCCCGAAACCAAAAAAACCGTTCGTCACATGGCGATCAACAGCAGCACGATCAACGTCACGAAGATATAGGTCAAATAGAGATGGAGGTTTCCGGCCTGGATCACACGGAGGCGGTCGGCCATGGCCAGGAAGAAATCCACCACCGGGTCGTACAGGTACTTCTGGAAGACCGGTTCAATGTGGAACTCGAACCGCTGCCGCTTGGCGAAGTACTTCGACTCTTCGAGCAGCTCCGCCTCCAGTTTCACCGTCGGCTGGTAGATCGTGCTGAAGACGCGCTTGATCGGCTGCACGAAGCCGGTCGCCGTGTACTCCATGCGAGGCGTGAGATTGATCCCGCAGCCCCACGTCTTGTAATGGCGTGTCTTCGCCAAGCCGCCGAACGCCGCCACGAGCCCGAGCCCGAGCAGCGACAGCGCCACCAGCAGCAGCGCGAGGACCGGCGACGAGAGGCTGGAGAATTCGACGTTCACCGGCGCGAGAGCCCAGCCATCCAGCGCTATGACCTTGTCCGCAATCGACACTCCGGCCAACGGCGCAATAACCCGGTCCAGCAGCGGCACCACCACCATCGGGGCGATGCCCAGAGCGACACAGACGACGGCCAGCAGGGCCATCCCGACGCGCATGGAAACCGGCACCTCTCCCGCGTGGCGCGCATGGGAGCTGCGCGGGAGCGCGAGGAAGGAAATCCCGAACGCTTTCGCGAAGCAGGCCAGGGCGAGCACACTGGTCAGTGCCAGCATCGCTGCGGCAAGCGGAAGCATCAGCTTCAGAAAGATGCTGGGAATGTGAAAGCTGAGGAAGAGGCTTTGGAAGACCAGCCACTCGCTCACGAAGCCGTTGGTGGGCGGCAGCGCAGAAATTGACACGGCTCCCACGAGGAAGAAGAACCCGGTCCAGGGCATGCGTCGGAGCAGGCCGCCGTACTCCTCCATGTTGCGTGTATGGGTCGCGTAGAGGAGCGATCCCGCCCCCAGGAACAGCAGCGCCTTGAACACCGCGTGATTGATCGTGTGATAGAGCCCGGCCAGCAGGCCAAGCGCGGCGAATTCTTTCAATCCGTATGTCTGGAAGATCATGCCCGCACCGATGCCGAGCAGAATGATGCCGATGTTCTCGACGCTGTGGAAGGCGAGCAGGCTTTTGAGGTCATGCTCCATCAGCGCGTACATCACGCCGAGGAGGGCGGACACGGCCCCGATGACCAGCACGAGGAATCCCCACCACCAGGGAAACTGGCCTCCCAGGAAATCGAAGTACACCCGGATCAGGGCATAGATTGCGGTTTTAATCATGACGCCGGACATCAACGCCGAAATGTGTGATGGCGCGGCCGGGTGCGCGTAGGGCAGCCAGACATGGAGCGGTACGATACCGGCCTTGGTGCCGAACCCGATCAGGGCCGCAAAGAAGGCGAAGGTCCGCAGGCCCTGGGGCAATGGGGTGTTCGGATGGCGGAAGACATCGAAGGAGAAGGAGCCTGTGTTCTGAAAGAAGATCAAGAACGTCAGGATGATGAAGGCCGTTCCGACGTGGGTCATGATGAGGTAGAAGAATCCCGCATATCGAACCTCGGCCTTCTCGTGCTCCGTCACCACCAGGAAATACGAGAGCAGGGACATGAGCTCCCACGCGATCAGGAAAAAGAACCCGTTGTCGGCCATCACCACGAGCGTCATGGAGAGCAGAAAGCCGTTGAAGAGGGAGCCGAGCGCGCCGAGGGAGCACCGGCCATAGAACTCGGTCACGTAGCCGAACGCATAGATCGACGCGGCCAAACCAACCAGCGAGATGGTCAGCACGAAAAACGCCGCCAGCGGGTCGAGACGGATCGCAAAGCTCAGAAAGGGGATGGTGGAAGCGATTGAAGCGGTCAGGGGCTCGGGTGCCACGAGTCCGGCCACGCCGAGCGCAATGCCGAGGAGACCCGCCGCACAAGCAAGGCCATGAGCTAAATAATTTTGGAGTTTGGGACGTCCCGGCAGGCAAGGGGGGAGGAGGGTGCCTGCCGCATAACAGACCAGGACGGCTGCGAGCAGCAGCATCATGGCCGGGTTCCAACATGAGCTGGTGTACTCATGCCGGCTGAAGCTAATAAAAGTAAAAGAACAACACAAAACACAACATGTGTAACATAGTCGTCCCGCTGTGCCGAGTCAATGCATCCGATGAGAAATTTACGTGTCCTCACGGCAGGACGTGCGGGAAATGCGCAAAACGCGAGCCTCGTCAATTATCGCACGACTAGCACGGGGCAGGTTGCGCGATGGGAGAGGGCGTGTGACACGCTGCCGAGCAGGAACCGGTCCAGTCCCTTGCGCGCGTGGGAGCCGACGACCAGCAAGTGATGAGATGTCGCCTCTCGCGCAATCATCTCAGCCGGATCGCCTTCCGACAGATGTGCGATCACCTTGCTGTAGTAAGGCCCTTTGAGACCCGCCGTCATGTTATCAAGCAGCTCCTGGGCGGACTTCTTGACGGTCTCGTTCCAGGCTTCGACGATGGGAAATGCTCGCGGATCCATCACCCGGGGCCTGGGCACCACGGTCATCACCGTCAACTCGACAGGTTGTTTGAAAGGATGCGTGTGTAGCCAGATCTGAAGCCACGCGGCATCGTCCGGCCCTTCCACGGCCAGCAGGACTTTCTGGAGTGCCGGCATCGCTCGTTTTACGATCAGCGTCGGGCAGGTCGCGTGCATGAGGACGCGGTGAGAGACGCTTCCGAGCACGAGTTCGGCCATGCGGCTTCTGTCACGTGTGCCGAGCACGAGGAGATCCACCGCGGCGGTGGCCGCGTCCAGGATGATTTTGGCCGGCTTCCCGATCTCGCAGATGCGCTTCACTGACGGGACGGTCGGTGGAACAAGCGCGGCAGTCTGGGTAAGCAATTGCTTGCCGCTGTCGATCATCGCCTTGCGGAATTCATCGTAGCCCTGCACGTTCATGGCTTGCGCCACGGTGGGATATTCCAGGAAGCCGAGATCCACGGCATGCACAAGCGTCAGCTCTTTCGGTTCGTAGAGCTTGCAAACTTCCTGCACGGCGTTGAACGCCTGATCCGACCAATCAACCGCCACGACGATACGCATGGTTACTCCTACTTCAGAACAGCGGATGCGGCGCGGTGCCGAACGGCAGCACCGTCTGGACATCGCCCAGGTTGCCGCGAATCTTCCAGGTTCCGTCCTCTTTGACCAGATAGTGAACTTCCCCGTACCAGCTGTCGATCGGTACGCGCAGGTTGCTGATCTTAGAGACCGCCCGCACGCCCCCCGAGCAGGTGATCTCGACGGTATCGCCAGGCCCCACGGCAACAATCCGGCTGAACAGATGCGTGCTCTCGATCTCCTTGTAGTTGTCGAACAGATCCGCCCAGATTTTTCGAATGTCCGGTTTTTTCAAGCCGTGATAGTTGTACTGTTTTGAATAGACAGCCATCACGCCTTCGATATCCCGGTTCTTCACGGCCTGGTCAGCCCGTTCGAACACCGCCAGGATCTCTTTCATGGTCTTGTCGTTCGTCTCCGTCTGCGTGCCGGGAAGCAGGAGGGTTTCTGAAAAAACCTCAGGAACGGCATTCGGCGAGCCGACGAGAGCGGCGGCGAAAAGGCTGATCACAAGTGCGGATCGCAGTCGCATCATCGAGCATCTCCTCCTGTCACGCCGCCGGGACTTCCAGCAGGTACAACTCGCCGCTCATCTTCGGATGCAGGTCGCAGTGGAACGAGTATTTTCCGGGCCGTTCCGGCACGAAGCGGACCACCAGGGTCTTGCCCGGGTCCACATAGAATCCCTCGACGCCCTTGCCGTAGGCGGCGATGCCTTCGCCCTCGCCCTGCACCAGGAGCTGCATCAGCATCGGGGAGGCGAAACCATGCCGGACAATGTCCTGGTTGCGCAGGATGATGATCGTCGGCATGTGCAAACGGATCGGCGTGGGCTGGGTCAATCGGAACTCGTAATTCTGGATCACGATCTCGACCCGCTGCTCCTGTTGCGCCACCGTCGGATCGGCGGTGGCGCCTGCAGTGGAGACCGGCGTCCAGGGAATCAGCATTCCTCCGATCAGCGTAGCGGCCAGCACACACGACGGATAGTATCTCATGCGTCTCCTCCTCATCTCGTCCAGTTCACGCGAATGAATTGCTCCCCTTCGTCATAGTGGAACGACAGATCGCCATGGTGGGCATGGCTCAGCGCCTCGCCGATTCGTCTGGGTAAATGCGTGTCCGTGGTGGCAATGACGGTGTCCTCGTCCTTGTCCTCAACCGACATGATTCTCGACAGCGGGTGCTCGGCCTTTTCCTTTTGCTCCGCATTCCGCACAACGTTCAGCAGTTCTTCCCGGTGGGCGTTGAAGAACTCCCCCTTCAGCGTGACGAGACCTTTCGGGTATTTATCGTTAATCCGATGGCACGCGGGACATACGGCCTCATGCGCCTGCACCGGTCGAGCCCCCCAGGTCCAGCGCCCCTTATGGAAGACCGCGCCGCATTGCGGACACACCGCAGGCTCCTTGAGCTTTCCCTTCAATTTATACGTGTCGTGCTGATATTCCTGAATGGTGCGATGTCGTTGAGGTATCCGGCTTGTGGGATCATACACACGTTTAGTCATTGTTCAATGCCTCCTGGCTACCGGGCGGGTTAGGTGCGCGTGGTCGCCGGACGTGCGAGCGCAGCAGCTGCCTCGGTCAAATAGCGCACCACCTCGTCGTCACCGACCTGCCGGAAATCCGTATAATGGTTGCCGACGGCATAAAACGGTTCCGGCGTCGCCAGGACGATCAGCTTGTCCACCTGCTTTGCAATCTCGCTCAGCGTTTCTGCCGGCCCGACCGGAAGCGCGGCGATCAGCCGGCGGACCTGGAGATTGCGCAGAGCTTCGATGGACGCGAGAAACGTCGCCCCGGTGGCAATGCCGTCATCCACAAGGAGGACGGCGCGGTCTTTCAGATCCGGCAGCGGGCGGCCGTTCCGGTACAGACCTTGCCGCCGTCTGATTTCCTCGCGCTGCGTCCGGACCATTTCTTCAAAATGCCGGCTGGCCGTGGAGAATCCTCCCATGATGCGGAGGGCCTGCTGGTTCAGGTGAATCGAACCAGTCTCCGCCACGGCTCCGATGGCATATTCCGGATTGTCCGGGGCGCCCAACTTGCGCGTGATGAAGACGTCCAATGGCAGATGGAGGGCGAGGCTGATTTCATAGCCCACCGGCACGCCCCCTCGCGGCAGGGCCAGGATCAGCCCCGTCGGATCGTTCCGATAGGCGCCCAGCTTCGCAGCCAACTCGCGGCCGGCTTCCGTCCGGTCACGGAATATTCCGCTTCTCAGCCCCGCCGCGCTCACCGGCCTCCTCCTGTCACGCTGACGCCGATAAGAAAGATCGCCGCGAGCGCCAGAAGGATGATCAGCCACCCGCGTCTCCATCGGCGGCAGGCAGGGCTGTGCTTAGCCTCCCAGTGAAGGTGGAGCGGGATCTCGAGGTATTGCGGGTGCCGCATGGCAAGGCTCCTATCCGACTATGCTCAGACGATCCATCTCCCTAATCTACCTCTACTCTAGCATCCTCGATGCCAGAAAAAGCTGGCCGAGCCATTCAGAAAGAACCCACAAGAACAGGCAGTTAGAGGCTGTGGGATTTCGTCAACTTTTGTGGAAAGGCCCGGCGGGGGGTGATTCAGGACATTGGGACAGTGGACGCTGTCGCCAAATTCCACAGGCACCTTCTCGCGACTATGACCCACGACGGTTGATCGCGACGGGATCATGATTATATCTATAGTTGAAAGGAGGTATTTCCTCCGTAAGGTTCGGTGACTCGCCCTCATGCAGCCAGTGGCACGAGGGCATCGCTCCTGCGCCAGGAGCGGGATGGTTCCGAAGGGACGCGCCACCTCGCAGGTGCCCGTAGGCACAACCGGAGTTGGGCGTTGACCCAAGGGAGGCGCGGGACAGCTAAGCGGAAGTTCAGCGCTGGGTTGTCCGGAACGGTCCCGGCCAGTCGGCAGGCCCGATGGCCCACATGAGGGCGAGACTAAGTTCGCTTGTACCCGTGGCTCTCTTACGTTGTGTCGTAATTGACTCCGCTTGAGAAAATCCTCCAGCAGTGCTTCCCGTTTCTTCATCTAAAGCGTCGGCGTATACGGCGCCAGTTCCCGAAGATAGCGAACCAGCTCGAGCAGTTCATCGTCGGTGATGCGGCCGCGCCACGCGTGCATCGGGCTGAATGCAATCCCGTAGGAAATGCTGGTCAGCAGTTCGAAGTCGGTCTTGGCTCTCGAGCGCGCCGCGTGGAAGTTCGCCGGCGGCACGATCAGCTTGGCGGCGTCCGGGCCGTCGCCCTTGCCGGTCAGTCCGTGACAGCGGGCGCAGTGTTCGTCGTAGAGAATCTGTCCCCGCGCCGCCCGTCCGCCGTCGCCTTGGGCTGCGACCCAGGAACTGCAAAAGGCGATCACGGCGAGAACGGTGAAAATCATGCCGAGTTTTTTCATGGCATCCCCCATTGATTCGTTAAGGTTTATTTTTTTGTACAGCAACGTCAATCCGATAATGCCCGCGGTCACTGCCAGGAGTCCCATCCATGCCAATCCGTCCATGCGATTCCCCTCTATGATGGCCGCCGTGCCATATGATAAGTCACGAGGAACTTCCGGAGTTCCTCGGCGAGCAGCAGGCCGCATGCGCCGAGGAACAACGGTCCCCAGACCCACGGTGGGAACGGACTGGTTCCCAGGAACTTGTTTGCCACCGGCGCATAGACAAAGATGAGCAGCAGCGCGAGCTGGATACCGACGCCCCAGAGCAGCAAGGGGTTGCTGGCGAATCCGAGGCGGACGAAGGACACCCGATCGGACCGGCATGCGAAGGCGTTGGCGACCTGGGCTATGACGATGGCGGCGAACGTGACCGTGGTCGCCTGGCGGTAGAGCGGGTCGGACCATGCGAGAGAGGCATCCCGGGTCCAGCCTTCGCTGTGCAGAAACCAGAAGAACGCTCCCAGAGCGAGTGCCCCTTCAATCACGCCCAGGAACCCGAACACGCGGATGAACAATCGCGCGTCCATCAGCCGTTCATGCCGGGCGCGCGGCGGAATGTCCATCACGCCGGGATGCGGCCGTTCGGAACCAAGAGCGATGGCGGGAACCATGTTGGTACCGAGGTCCACGGCAAGGACCTGCGGGACGGTCAAGGCCAGCGGAATCCGGAAGAGGCCGTAGCCCAAATAGGGCATGACTTCGGCGACGTTGCTGGAGAAGACATAGGTGACGAACTTGCGGATGTTGGCGTAGACGGCACGCCCTTCCTCGATCGCGTTCACGATCGTCGCAAAGTTATCGTCGAGCAGAACCATGTCCGCCGTTTCCTTGGCGACATCCGTGCCCGCCACGCCCATGGCGATCCCGATATCCGCTTTCTTGAGCGCGGGCGCGTCGTTGACACCGTCGCCTGTTACCGCCACGACGTCGCCCATGTCTTTCAAGACGGAGACAATGCGCATTTTATGCCGCGGCGCCATGCGCGCAAAGACCGGATCCGGTTCTCCGGGCAGGCTCGGCGTCAGGAGCTGTTGCAAGGACTCGTCGCTCATGCCGTCCAACTGCGTGCCCTCGATGATGGGTGTGAAGGCGGCCGTCGACTGATCGGTGTTGACTGGTACCAGGCCGATCATGCGTGCGACGGCCAGCGCGGTGAGGGGATGATCCCCGGTGACCATGATGACGCGGATGCCGGCCCGCTTGCAGCGGGCCACGGCATCCGGCACCTCGCGGTGCGGCGGATCGATCATGGCGACCAGACCGAGAAACGTCAACTCCCGTTCGACGGTGTCGATCGTCAGGGCGTCGGCGCCGCGCTCGATCTCGCGCGTGGCGATCGCAAGGACACGATACGCCTGTTGCGCGTACATCCGACTGTGCGCCAGGATTTTCTGGCGTTCGTCCGGTGTCAGGGGGACGGGATGGCCGTGCGTCAGTTGCTGCGTACAGAGCGGCAACACGAATTCCGGGGCGCCTTTGACGTAGGCCATGAGGCGGCCGCCCACCCAATGGAGCGTGCTCATGCGCTTGCGGTCGGAATCAAAGGGCAGTTCGCCCATGCGCGGGACTGGTTCGCTGTGCAGTAAACCGTGGTCTCTGGCAAATTCGACGAGGGCGACTTCAGTTGGATTGCCCACCGCCGCGACATGGCCGTCCGGCCGTCTGATGCGCTTGGCGTTGTTGCACAGCGTCATCGCATCGATCAGGGGCTGCCACTGGTGCATCTCTTCCGAGCTGAGCAGATGTCCCCGCAACAGGAGCGAGCCCTCGCGGCTTTCGATTTCAATGCCGTCGACGTAGAGACCTCTGACCTGCATGTGGTTCTCGGTCAGCGTGCCGGTCTTGTCCGTGCAAATGACGGTCGTGCAGCCGAGCGTCTCGACCGACGTCAATTTCTTGATCAGTGCCTTCCGCTTGACCATGCGCTGGCCGGCCATCGCCAGCGCGAAGGTGACGGTCGGCAGCAGGCCCTCGGGCACGTTGGCAGCGATGAGGCCGATGCCGAAGATCGCGCTGATCCACAGGCCCAGGCCTTTCGACAGCCCGATCGCAAAAAACACGAGTCCCATCGCGAGCGAAATCAATCCGACGACGTGGCTCAGCCTGGTGATCTCCTTCTGCAAGGGGCTGGGGCTGCTCTCGACGTGCGTCGAGAGATGGGCGATCTTTCCGAATTCCGTGCGCATGCCGGTGGCATAGACGACAGCCCGCCCGCGGCCGGACAGGACCGTGGTGCCGGCAAACACGAGGTTGGTGATGTTGAGAATGTGGCCGTCGAGGATCGGTTCGGCCGTTCTCCTCACCGGGAGCGACTCGCCGGTCAACGAGGAGTTGTCGACCCGCATTTCGGCCGCGTCGATCAGCCGCGCGTCAGCGGGAACCTGCTCGCCTTCTTCGAGGAGCAGAAGATCGCCGGGGACGAGTTGCTCGCGCGGGGTTTGCTGGGGTTGTCCCTGGCGCAGGACCCACGACTGCGGCGGGAGGAAGCGCTGGAGCGAACGCACGGCACGCTCGGTCCGGTATTCCTGGGAAAAGGCGAAGGTGGCGTTCACGAAGATGACGCCGATGATCGTCCACCCCATCATCGCCAGCCCTTCCTCCGGTTTGAGCCAGTCCGCAAGGAACGACAAGCCGGCCGCGATCCAGAGCAGAATAGCCAGGAAATGAGTCAGTTGGCCGGCGAATTCACGGATCACCGAGAATCGCGACGGCGTCTGCAAACTGTTGGGGCCGTATTGGGCGAACCGCACCTGCGCCTCGTCCATCGACAGGCCGGCAGGGAAGGTCTCCAGCTTCTTGAAGACCTCGTCGACTGTGAGTTGCCATAGGTGCATCGAGTTCGAGCCGTTCCGGTGGCTGAAAGGTGCAGGGACCGTGCCGTCGCAGGCCCCTGTTTGCGGGCGCTTTTCGTGCAGTTGTTTCCGGGCCTGTAGCGTTTTGGGCCAGGATGGATCAGTGGCTTGGGGAGAATGGCGGCAACTTGCTTGCTCCAGAGCGGAGCCGTAACCAAAAGCCGATGTTTTTCAAGCCATTCTCACATCCGCCGGTGGCACTTCTCTTGCGGAGTGTTCGTCGAGGGGAGGCCACAGCGCACATGATCAAGCGTATCACCATCATCCAGGGCCATCCCGATGCGCAGGCCCGGCATTTCGGCCATGCGCTGGCGGATGAATATGCGAAGGGCGCTGAAGACGGCGGGCATGAGACCAAACGCATCGAAGTGGCCAGGCTGGACTTTCCCCTCCTGCGGACGAAGGAGGAGTTTGAGAAAGGGCCGGTTCCAGACTCGATTCGTCAGGCGCAGGACGCTGTCAGCTGGGCGGACCATCTCGTCATTCTCTATCCGCTCTGGCTGGATACGATGCGGGCGCTTGGGGAACAAGGAAAATGAGAGCCGTGTAATCAGTCTCTCGTGCTCGCACGCCGCATGAGGGAAACCGTGGTGAGCGTTGCATCAGAAAGGAAGGTCCAGATGGCAACCAGAAAGAAGAAGACATCGTCGAAACGACCGGCCAGGAAGACGGTCGTCGTCAGGCCGGGCACGGAGTTCGAGCGGCTCACGGTCGCCCGATTCATGGAGCGCGACGTCCAGTCGGCCCATGAGGGGACCAAGGCGAACGTAATCGCGTCCATGATGATCGAAGGGTTCGGCTCCGTGCCGATCGTGGACAACCGGCAGTGTCTGATCGGGCTCGTCAGCGAATACGATCTCCTGGTTTCGCTCAAGCGAGGCCACAAGTGGAGCGACGTCACCGCCAGAGACATCATGGCTCCGAATCCCTATTCGATCCGGCCGGAAACGAACGTGGCGATGCTGGTCCACGTGCTGCTGAAAAGCGACCTGATCCGCGCTCCCGTGGTGGACAAGGACAACACGCTGGTGGGAATCGTTGCCCGGCGGGACATCCTGCGGGCCTATCTGAATTACAGCGCCGACAATCTGATGCCGTAAGCCGACCGCGGGTGGAGGCACACGTGTGGAAGGGCGGGCGAGGGGCTGCCAGGGCAATCGGCATCTGCGCGGCGGTCGCCGCGGTGGCGATCCTGTTGCCGGCCGCCGTCTCGCCGACCGAGGCGGTCAAGCGCACGATCGACGAGGTGTTCCGCATCCTGGATGACCAGGAGATGCAGCGGCCGGCCCGCCTCATGGAGCGCCGGAAGCTGCTCGAGAAAGTGATCGCCTCCCGGTTCGATTACCGGGAGATGGCGAAGCGGACCCTGCCGACACGGTGGAAAACGCTGACGGAAGCCGAGCAAAAAGAATTCGTGGGCCTGTTTCAGTCGTTTCTCTCGTCGTCCTACGCCGATAAGATCGAAGGCTATTCCGGAGAGCAGGTGCAGTACCTGACTGAACAGCTCGAAGGCGATTACGCCGAAGTGAGAACGAAGATCGTCTCGGAGAAGACGGAAATCCCGATCGATTACCGGCTCATGGGCAGGGCCGGCGAGTGGTTCGTCTATGACGTGATCGCGGACGGCGTCAGTCTGGTGCGGAACTACCGGGGCCAGTTCGATAAAATCATCCGGGAGTCCGGCTATCCCGATCTCGTGGAAGAACTACGCAAGAAATCCAAAGAATCCAAGCCGCCGAAGCCGCGCAAGTAATCCGCGTCCCGTATCAACGCCCACGCTGGGAGAGCATCCGGACGTAGGCCAGGACATCCTGCATCTGCGTCTCGTTCAGCGTGCCACGAAAGGAATGCATGGGGCTGAAGATGACCCCGTGCTCGATCACAGAGAGCAACTGGTCGTCGGATTTCAGCTTGGACGACGGGGCGTGAAAATTCGCCGCCGGCAGATATTGCCACTGGGCCTGCGGCCCATCGCCCCACCCGGCCACGCCGTGACATTTTTTGCAGTGCTGCTCGTAGATCGGCTTGCCCATCATCACGTCTTCCGGAAAATCGGCGGGAGCCGCGACGAGCCACGACGCCGTGAGCATGACGGCAACAAACGCCAGCGGTAAGGTCACCCACATCAACTGCGGTCGGGGTGTTGCCACAATAGCCTCAGCTCTTTTTCGTCGTGTGCGCGATGAAGCCGGTGAACAGTTGCTTCGTCTTGGTGCTGCCGCAAGCCGGGCAGGGAGGAGCGCCCTGTTCATGCTCTTTCAGCGTCAGGACGATGAGCGATTCCTTGCCGCACTCCAGGCACGTGTAGTCGTACATGGGCATCGACCTACCATTTCACGACATCGTGAGAGGCCCGCTTCTCGCGGAATTTTTTAATCTCTGTTTCCATCGCCGTGAACGCCAAACGTATCGCTTCCTCGAACGTCTTGTCCTCCTTGCGGGCGGTCAGCGTGTGTCGACCCGGCAACGTCACGACGACCAGTACCTCTGCCACATTGAGCGCCTTCTTGTGATGCCGGTTTTTAATCAGCGTGACGCGCCCGTGGATGAGATCGCCGTGGCCGTTTTGCAAGCCCGCCAGACGTTGCTCGATCTCCGCCTTCCAACGGGGAGTCATTGCGACATTCCGGCTTTCGATGTGTACATCCATATGCTCTCCCTGGTTATTTGCCTGTTAGTGGCATTCAGACGGACAGAAGAGGATCAGGTATGCGGCCAAGGCGATTCCCAGAACGAGCACTCCGATGATGGCCCACCGGGACCGCGTCACATCCGTCCTCCTTGTCTAACAGCAGGTGGAGCAAGAGGGATGCCAGGTGGCAAGGTGCGGGGTAGCAGCGCGAGAAACGCGCGAATGGCGGGAAAAGCGAGACTTGCTAAGGTGGTTCTACCATTCCAGCTTTTCGCGCAAGTCCTGCCAGTCTCGCACTTGTAGCCTTCCGCTACATGTGCCGGGAAGGGACT
>JBGPNZ010000020.1:0-15683 GCA_041487795.1 Nitrospiraceae bacterium | reverse complement strand
ATGAAATTCGTAAAATTGAGCCATAGGATCTCTCCCTCTCTCTAGGAAAAGAAAAAGGCCCGGGAACCACTCCCGGGCCTTGGGGCGGGTTATGTACTTCCGGTCTAAGTGCTTATCCGGTTGACCTCTTCTGTGCCACTTTCAAGGAACCCTTATCCCACGAACAAACTTCTTCATCCAACTGAGGGCAATACGGTCCCAGACTTGGACCACCGCCTCCCTGAAAGTCAGCCCCTTCCGACGCATCGCCTTACGGATCATACGAAGGAACTTCATGTTCGCCGGGCTTTTCCCAAGTCGGATCGCCCGTTCGTGAACCCGATCCCTCGCCTCAAGAAACGGTACGCCGTCCCGGATGGAAACCCTCCATGCAAGCCGTTCCCTTTGCTCTTCCCATTCGTCGTTCGACTTCATCTTGGCACTCAATCTGCCTTCTGTGCCAGCGCCTCTTCGCACTGGCGTTTCAGGTATTCCACCTGCTCCTTAGACAACTTGATGCAGATGATGAACCCGCCATCGACCTTCACGGCTCTGTGCGAGCCAGCGGCGAGAGCAAAGCCATCCGGTGCTTGAACCAACTCAAAAGAGCCCTTCTTTCGCTGGATGCTTTCGTGGATTCTCTTCAAAGCCTCGTCCATCGCTGGTATCGCCATACTCTCCTCCGGCACTCAATCTGTCTTCTGTGCCGCCTTATTCGGAGTTAACCGGATAGGCATTCCGGTCTAAAGTTTTACGATGCGGCTGTTCATCCTCTGGATCTCCATCGCCTTTTCGAACTCGGCTTTCATCTTCGGATCGATCGGCTTGCCCGCCTGGAAATCTTCAAAGGCCTTCTTGCGTATCACAAGATCGGCGTTCATGGGGGCCGATACGTCGAAGTAGAAGACGTGGTGGTTCCCCTTGATATCTCGAACGACGACCCGGTCGATCGAGATGCGCGGCTCATGGATCCTGTCCTCGAAAAGTTGCTGGAAGCAGCGATGGTAGGGAGGCAAAACTCTTCCGATATGCTTGTACTCCCACGCGACGTAACGGTTGATTCTCGTCTCTTCGACCGGGATCGGATGTTCGAGCGAACCATGGAGTTCCTTTAAGTCATCCGTCTCATGCTTCACGTTCTTGTTCGTACAGGAGAACGGCAGCGAGCAGACGAGTTCGATCATGGCTATCTCTCGAGCTCGATGTCCCAGACGACGAAGATGTTCTTGTCCTCAAGATCCTCGTCGATGTCTTCTTCAGCCTCCGAACGGGTCATGTCCTGAGAAAGTTCACGGATGATGGTGGAGGCGAGGTAGACTTCCTTCCCCTCGTGATGTCCGTAGGTCGCGACGTAACCGATGGGAAGGGCACAGCCACGGTGGCAGTTCTCGCAGCTTCCCCAGCCGCGATAAAGGATAAGGGGCTGCTTGCAGTCCTTGCAGACGGTCGGCTTCCGCTTCTTCTTTTTGGGCGGATCGATCTCGAGTCTGAAAGGACGCGCCATGGTTTAGCTCTCCATGGACTTGAAGACTTCGAGGAGGATATTCATCAGCTCGTCCAGGTTCTTGGCCACATAGATCTCTTCCTGCTTGCGCCTGGTCTTCTCGAGCATGTCCTTCTTCGAGGCGAGCTTCTTGAAGGCCGAGATCGGGTCACCCGATTCTTCGATGTTCCCCATGATGTCGGAGAACATGGTCATCGCCTCCGAGCCGTTGCTATTCTTCGCGGCGTGGTGGACGTAGACCATGTAACCGTTTTCGGCCCTGATGACCTCAACCCGTTCCTGGCCGCTGCTCACCTGGATCGGCATCATGCTATGTGCCCTCCGTCAGTCCCACCGCGTCAGGGAAAAGCTTGGTCACATTCTTGACGACTCCGGGCTGAAAGCCGAGCCGTGAGAGCTCGCCTTCCTTGGCCTCGATCACCAAGTGGCTCTTGGGAGGAGCCACGATGGTCGCCTTGGGCGGCTCCATGGTGACCATATCCAGGACTTCTCCTCTGAACGAAAGGAACGCGATGTCGAATGGCTCCCTCACGTTCCTCGAATGAAACTCCGTCCCCGCCGGCACGTCCGGAAACACGAACAGCGTGTGGGAAGGGATCGGATACATGTGCTGGAGTCCCTTGGCCTTCTCCTCGGGAGTGACCAGCATTTTGATACTGATATTGGCCATCTAATTACCTCCTAGGCCTGCCTTCCCTCATCATAGCAGGAAGGCTCCAATTTTCCACTATCGATCATGAGGGTGCCGTACCAGCGGCTTCCGCAGCCCACGCATCGGATGAAGACCTTGCCGTTGGGGAGGAGCAGGATGGCTCCGTCTTCGAAGTCGATCTCGAATGCCCTACCCTTGCAGCTGGGACAGGACATGTGGATGACGGGATCATTGGTCATTAGGTCACAGTCCGAACATGTAGGGCCCGAGGATGACCTTGGCGCGGACTTTTCCAGGGAAGGTGCCATACTTGTCCGTGAGCTCGACTTGGTACCAGTCCGTAGGCTGGATGATCGTAGGAGCGAGCCTGGCTTCGAGCCAGGGCCAGAACGTGATCTCGCCTTGCCTTATGCTGGCTTTGAGCTTATCCGCACCGCCCCGTGGAAGGTAGGGCTGCATCGTGGAAAGAGTGCCTTCCCAGATAGGGCGGCCGTCATGAAGTGCCAGACGGAGTGTCGTACGCCGGCAGAAGCCTTTTACCGTCCGAAGGTCGTACCAGTCTTCGAAGTTGACCCTAATGTACTTCCAGATCGCGCAGCGGGGGTATCCAAGCGATCCGCTGAGGACTGCATTGGTCTCGGCCTGGGTCTTGCTGCTCTGGCCCATACAATCGACGAATAGGGCCTTTTTCGTCCATGGATGGTTGGCGTCGGTCTCAAAGGTGTCGTACTGATCTTCGATGGTCGCGAATCTATCCTTGATGAAAGGATAGTCTCGCACCTGCATCTGCCGGTGAAGCTCGGGCACCAGTTCCTTGAACTGAACTCTCGTTTTCGGCGCCATTACTGCGCCCTTAAATGGAGATGGCTATTTCTTCCAGAGGTTCCATCCAACAAGACCCGCGACGCCCGCGACGAGAAGCCACGTGCCGACGTTCATGCCAGCCAGGGCGTGCTGCTTCATGAGGGCGACTTCCGTTACCGTGCCGGAGCTGGCGGGAATGACCTTCGATTCGTATCCCGAAGCTTCGATCTTGTAGGTGAGGGGAGCGTTTACGGGAGCGGTCATGTTCATGAAGGCGGCGTTGCCGCCCGCATCGGCCGCGACCTTGGCGATTTCCTTGTCTCCGGCCATGAGCGAGACGAGGACGTTTCCGGGCTTGCCACCCGTCATGAAAGGGATGAACATGCCGGTGGCGGCATCCTTGACGATGACCCGGCCCGACCACGTCGCGGGAGCGGCGGCCTGTCCGAAGTATCCGTTCATGTCCATGGCGGCGGGGCCGGCGTTGGTGTCGAGGACGGCGGGAATGTAGCCCTGGGCGAGGTCAGACCAGGCGGTTCCGTTGTAGACGCCGTTGTTGCTGGCCAGGCCCGTCCAGTCGCCGCTCTCGGCGTTCCAGACGCCGTTGCCGTCTCCGAGGCCGCGAAGATCAGACCAGCTTTTGCCGTTCCAGCGGCCGTTGTTGTCGGCGAGGCCATTCCAGGCGCCGCTCTGACTGTTGTAGACGCCATTGCCGTCGGCGAGGCCCTGCCAGGCCTGAGTCATGGTGTTGAAGGAGCCGTTGCCATCGGCGAGGCCGCGAAGATCAGACCAGCTCTTGCCGTTCCAATGTCCGTTGTTGTCGGCGAGGCCGGCCCACTGACCACTCTGGGCGTCCCAAGTTCCGTTGCCGTCTTCGAGGCCTTCGATGTCGTCCCAGTTGGCGCCTTCACCGATTTGCATGATAAACCCCTCCGCCTTCGATAACCGTCTACTCCCTATATAATGCCCTCTTCCATCTGAAAGTTCAAGCCCAAGATGGAAGAATCAGAAGACGCCCGACATTTTCATTACATCAGAGTCGGGTATCCAATAGGGATGCATTTTGGTTTCGGAGGGGACGACGCCTTTTCCAGCCATCATGATCGATCCGTCTTCCATCAGGTTTCCGCGGAAGTGGACGGGGATGGCCTTTGTTCCCGTAGTTGCCTGGATCCTGCCCTTGACAGCATCTTCGACGGGGGAATGGGCGGCTGATGCCTGGATCGACCAGATCGCTCTGGGCGTGTCCAGGTGACGGGCGACTTTGTCGTAAAGCGCCTTGTCGAAAAGACCCTCAAGGGTGTCGTCTGTGGGATCGGGGAAGTCGAGGATCCCGATCGTGTATTTCTCCCTGGGAGCCCGCTCCACGAACTTCTTGGCATCGATCGTCTCGACCGTGAGGCGCGGGTTGCGGAAGGCATCCTGGTTGATCTTGCGCATGATCGGATGCGTCGAGGAGAACTCCACCATTCCAGGGTCGAGCTCGACCATGTGGATCTTGCCGATGTTCGAGAACTTCAGGAGGTTCCTGGCCGCGAGACCGTCGCCTCCGCCGAGGATAAGTGCGGTTCCGGGCTTTCCCTGGAGCATTCGAGCAGGCATGCCCGCCAGGACTCCATGGTAGACCATGTCGTCGTGTCCCGTGACGAACTGGATGTGTCCGTCCAGGTAGAGGGCTTTTGATCCGTCGGGAAGTTCCGTGAGCTCGATCTGCTGGTAAGGAGTCCATTTCCTCGCCAGCACCATCTCGTGCCTGTTCATGGCTTCTTTCCGAGAAACTTCGTCCTCTGGATTCGGACAGGATTGAAGAAACCGACCACGTCGTTGTGGAAGTCTTCGGGATCGCCTTCCTCATCGCAAAGGGCGATCACGACTTCGATCCACCTGTCCTCAGGCGCCGTATGAATTATAGCGTGACTGGCCGAAAGAATGAAAGCCCAAGTATAGGCGTGTTCGCCGGGGACGGGACTCTCGAACTCATGCAGGGTATGCTTCACGATCTTGATCCCACGGCGCTCGACGGCGTTCTTGAACCATGCCGCCGTCTCCTCGGGCGGAGGGATGGCGACGACCGACATGTCGTAGACCGCGAAGTGATACTTCATAGCCGCCTGATCATCTCCCCGACGGGACGATCATGCCTGGAAAGCCAGTCCATCTTGTTCGCCTGGGTATGAGGGAATGATCGTCCTGACGTTCCCGTACAGAATTCGCAGGACTTGAGCGGGCGCTTGTCGTCCAAGTATCCCAGAAGCTTCCCTTCGAACTCATCGTTCTCTTCCAGCATGATCCCGTCTACGGTCTCGGAGGTCAAGACTTGGTGCTTCACTTGGGAGGGGATGAAGGAGCTGATCACGCACTTGTAGAAATAGTTTCTGGAAAGAGCGCAGTATCGTCCGAAGATATTGCACTTGTTCTTGATCTTCTGGACGAGATCAGCATCCCACGTATGCTGGGTCGAGAACGACTCGTTGAAGGTTCCAAGATAACTCAGCTTGACCTTCTTCATCCGTTCGGGAGGGATCTCCTGGACTTTGACCCCGGGATAGGCTGAAAGCTCGACCCGATCCACTTCGTCCCAGAACTGGTCGGTCATCTTGTGCAGGAACGTCCCGTTGGTCAGGACATGGACTTTTCTGGCAAGACCCGAGCCGATGCTGATCCTGATGAGCTCGTCGATCTTCGGATGGAGGAGAGGTTCCCCGCCTTGCAGAACAAGGGTGTTGAACTCTACGTGCTTGGCCAGGATCGTAACCGATTGCTTGTACCGGATGGGTTCGATGAACTCTTCTTTGAAAAGGGGAGAGAGATGATTGCAGCCTGCACAGGACAGGTTGCAATGTTTTACAGCTACGATCGCACAGCGGTTGAGCTGTCGCTTCCCCATCTTCTAGAGAGTATACTTCCCCCTTTTGAAATTCGCTTTTTTATAGATGGGCTACTCGAAGTCGGTCAGGCGCTTGATCATGTCCCTGATCTCGGTCTCCTGTGCTTCCACGAACTCATTGAACGTGCCCTGCCACGTCTTGAGGAGGTTGAGGATCTTCCCGAAGTTGGAGAATGCGGCCAAACGCTGGATCTCCCCGACGCAGCGTGCCAGCTCTTCCGCGGGCGGATGCTCCTTTTTCCCTGTCGCCCGCTTGTAGAAGCCGACCAGCACCATTTCCAGAAGTTCGGGCGGAAGATACCCAGACAGTTCCCGACCGATCGTCTTGAGAAGCGCGATGTCCTCCGGCCTCAGTTCCCGATGGAACTTGGCCGCATTGCCGATGAAGCAGGTCGAGCAGAACCCGGAGCCCCATAGCTCGATGCCCTCATTGTCTCCGAGAGGGCTCGCGCATCCGGCACAGGGTCGTCTTCCTGCGTCCGCCACTCATCCCTCGAGCGTCGTCGGGACGGCCTTCCTTCGGATGCCCGTCGTGCTGTCCGTGTAGTCGATGTAGGACGTGGCGGGAGGCGCCGAGTGGATGATGTTGATGGGCTTTTGCGGGATGCTCCAGAGGAGTGATTCTTTGGGGAAGACGGCGATGAAGACCTTGTCTGCGACCCGGTAAAGATCGCTCACGACGCTGTCGATGTCCCTCACGTTCTCGATGCCCTTTGCCAGGAACACGGCTCCGAAGGATCGGTCAGGAACGACATGGAGATCCTTGAGATCGATGTTCTGACCAGGGCATCCCGGGCAGTTGATCGTGAGGAGTGGCCGCTTTGATTCCTGGGCGACTTTCAGGGCGGCGCCGTGAAGATCAGATTGCTGTCGGCTCCATCCGACGAGAACGAAAGCTTCCGGAAGTATGACGACTCCAGCAGCGAGAGCTCCAAGCCCTCTCAGGACTTGGATAATGGAGTCCACTAGAAGATCCCGCTCATCTCGTCAGTACGGGGAACAATGATAGGAGGAGGCGGGGCAACAACTCTGGGAAGAACGATGGGAGCGGCCACCATGATAAACGGGTTCGGAACCCATCTCTGGTGCATCAGATCCCAGGCCCATGCCGGCTGTCCGATTACGCTGGGAGGCGGATGGTTGCGGTCATAGAGGTTGACGGGAGCCACTGGAGCCGCGTGGCGACGGTGCTTCCTATGAAGAAACTTCACTGGCGTTCCTTTTTAGAAGATCCCGGACATTCCTTCCGCTTCAACCATGGAGTAGATCGGGATCTGGGCGGGCGTGGGGTAGGTCTTGTACCGCCCGTAAAGCTCGCCTTCGGGGCCACGGACGACATAGTCGCCGAAGCCGTGGACGGCAGCCGCCGCCTTCTTGACTCTCTTCTTCTTGGGAGGCCCGTCGTGAGCGTAGATGAAGGAAGACTGGGGAGCGCCGCCCGCGGCATAACGCTGCATCATGGGAGAGTGGAAGCCGATTCCACTGACGGGGGAAATGGGGATCGGAGCGGGAGCAACGAGAGGGGCCTGCTGCTGGGGGATACCCGTCGCCGCTTCGGCCGGCGTCGCCAGACGGAAGGTGTATCCCGGCGGAACTTGGGGAGTGCCCTTCACGACCGCGACGGGCCTTCCCATGTTGTCGATGATGACGTACCTGTTCTCGGGAGCTTCGTAGTAAGCCCCGTAGTCGTAGTAGCCGGGCCAGCCGCCGCCCCACCCCCAACCTCTGCGCCCACCTCCGCCGTGATGAGGATGCGGGCCTTTTCCGAGGTCGCCGAGGTGAAGAATGGTAACCATATGAGAACCTCTCCTATTTCCTTCTAAAAAGGATACCTAATGGATCCTCAGAATTCAAATACTAAGTCTTGTGGTAACTTTCCGGCTGGACTTTGATCTTTTCGACTTGACCGGAGGAGCTCCAGCCCTCACTTTCAGCTTGAACTCGCTCAAGGTCATGATCGATTCGATCAGGTCTTCGACGGAGGGATAGTGACCTCCACTCCTCTGGGTGATCGCGTGATTGATCTTGAGGTCCCAGGCGACCTTCTCTTCTTCAGTACCTTCTTCAACCAGGATCCAAAGCTCTCTCGATCTTCCGAAGGACATCGCTCTCCTTGTCGGCCAGTCGGGCTTTCCGTTCTCGATCGCGAGTCGTGGGTGGATCAGGAGCTTTTTCACTTCTTTGTTCCTGTCCCATTCATCCTCTTCAAGGAGCATGGTGGCTCCAAGAGAGTGTCCAATGATCTCAAAGGAGAACGTCCTCTTGATGGGAGCGCTGATCATGTCCAGGTAGCAGATCTGGTTATTTTTTAGCAAGGTTGTCGTTCGTCCGTGGAAGAGACCATTCTTACGGTCGATCCTATTAGGGAAGAATTTTGAGAGGATCTCCTTCTTGGCGGGCGACGACGCCGAAGCGATCGACAGGGCCTGGATGAATCGGAACTCGTTCACAACGGATGCTTAAGAGTATACACCAGATGCGGCTTGAGCGGCATTCCGGTCAAGGCCGCGATCCGTCTCATGGAACCCGTCACCTTGATTCCTTTCCTCCAAAGACCGTATCGGTTGAGCTTGAAGCCCTTCTTGATGGCCGCCCGCTTCCAGCGCATGATGTCGAACCCGAGCCCAAACTCGAGGATGTGGGTCTCGACTTCCGAAGGGAGCGAGAAGAAGATATTGACCTTCATCGGCCCGATCGTGGTGGTGGCGTTCCGCGTGGGCATCGCCTTTTCGCTGTCCACGACCGCCACGAAGTCGAGATCCCGGCCCACCTTGTGGCGGAGCCGGGATCCGACCAAGTGGAGACTTTTTGCCATGGGAAACAACGCCTTGATGGCCTTGGCGGCCAGGCCGACCTGGATGGTGGAAATGGCCTCCCGCGGTGGCTTGCCGATCTTCCTGCGGACAGCCGATCGGATGCCCTGGATCAGGTAGTCGGAGAGACTCCCCATTTACGCTTGATGATACTCTTCTCCCCGTTCACGGTCAACGTCACCTCGCTTACCTTGGTGGGATCCCTGCTAAAGGCCGCTTCGACTAGCACGAACATCGGCTTTTTGGAGTTGCTGAAAAGCTCGACCAGCGCACGTGAACCGAGCTCATGCCATTCAGCCCAGATCACATTGGTCTGGGGCTCGAAGGCCTTGAGCAGCTCCTTGGGCGGCATGACCGCCGCGCCGCACATGACCCCCATAAAACCGCGCCTGTTCAATGGGTACCTCCTTTGGCGATCGCGCCCTCAAGATACTTGATCGCATCGTCAACGGTACGGATCTTCGCTGCGTCGTTATCGGAGATGGCGAGATTGTACTCGTCTTCGAAGGTCATCACCAGTTCGACCACGTCGAGCGAATCACAGCCCAGGTCGTCCACGAAAGCCGACTGCCGCGTGATCTTGCCCATTGGAATGGCCATTTGTGTCGAGATGAGTTCGATCACTCTCTCTTCGAGGTTCGCCGGTACAACCGCGGGCGCCGGCTGTGGAGGGGGAGCTTGCGGGGGCGGCGCTGCCTTTAGAGGCTCGACGACATCATACTTGATCAGGTGCTTGATGTCGGTAAGCATGGCGATGACCTCTTGCTTGTCCTTGATCCTGTCCTCATGGGCCTTCCCCAATGCCTCGGTGGCCTTTCCTTCCGTCTTCCTGTTAAGCACCTGCTTGGGCGATGCCATCGGCGGAGGATCCGTCATCTTTTTCTGGTCGATGACCATCTGACCATGCTCGATTGCCCACCACCCTTCAGTTCCGAAGCACTCGACGCCATGCTCATTGCATCCAGGCTCTTCGCAGACCCACGTGGCAAGAGTAGCCCACCATTCACTCGAATCGTGATAGGCGTGACTGCTGTTGCCGCAGTCGATGTTGGACTTGAGATCCAGCCGCAGGTACTTTTTCTTGTGCCCGCCGTGGCACGCCTTGGACACCCAGGCTCGGTACCACGCCCGGATGCCGAAAGCGATCAGCCATCCCACTGTCGCACAGACCAGTGGGATGGCAAAACGTTCCAGGATGCTCATGGCATTCTGGTCTCCGCGTACTGCCGGTAAAGGCCGTTCTCGGCATTTTTGGTCGCTTCGCTCAGTCCGTCCGACCGCTTTGCCGCGGCCTCCCGCTCGGCGAACTCCTTCTGGCCTTTGGTGGCCTTGGCGACTGTTTCCGCTTTCAGCTGCTTCTGTCGCTCGATGTTGGCGGCATCGTAGCTCTTCCGCCAACCGTTGTTGACCGACGTCAGGAAGAGCGCGACGACGAGGTTGAGCGCTATGGCGGCCGGCCATGCGAAGATCGAGAGAACCTTGGCGATCTTATAGCCATCGCCGATGATGTCGTGGGTGTTGGCTCCGAACCACCTGCATCGGTGGTCGTCCTTCCCGCAGATCCCATCAGAGCAGCAGGGCTTCCCGCAGCCCCTGTTGTTGAAGATCAAGTCCTGCGTCCTCTGCCGCCTGGCGTAGAAGCAGGAGATCATACGGCCGATCCAGGCGTAGATGACGATGCCGACGACCCAGTAGATCCAGGTCGGGATCGCCGACAGGTTGATGACGATGTCCATAAACCCCTTTCTCAGTTCAAGTTGTTCGACCCCCTGGTTAAAATGGCCTTAAGGGCCACGTACGCCTTTTCGAGCTCCTTGTTCAGTTTCATCTCGCTGTCAAGAAGGGACATCACCTGTTGAGCATTTTTGATGGCGGCCTCAAGTTCCTTCTCGAGGTGCTCGTTCTCCGCCTTGTAGCGCTTGGCAAGTTCAAGCACTTCTTGGAGCTTGCCAAGCGTTTCCTTCGCGACCGAGTCGCTCATTTCTTTTCAGCCGGCACCGGCGGGTTCGAGACCGGCTCCGTCTTCTTCTTGAAGAGATCGATGTCGTCTTCCTTCCCCGTCTTGAAGGCCTCGTTCGTCACGGTCGACGTGACGATCACGACATCGATCTTGCCGCGGGAGCCTACGAACCAGCTCGAAGGCTCCGTGCCGATCACGTTGTCGTGTTCCTGCTTGAGGGTGAGAAGCTCGCCGTCGTTCCTGAGCTTGATGGCCCGCTGGCCTTCGATCGAGGTCATCAGCTTCTTGTAGAGGCCGACGTCGAACTTGGGGTTGGCCTCCTTGATGAACTTCATGAACTGGCCGCCGGCCTCGTAATGGCGACCTTCCATGAGGCCCTTGTAGATCTCCTTGAACGCTTCCTTGTACTGGTCGGCCACCTGCGCCTGCTGCTGGACGATCTTCCAGGTGTTGTCGAAGACCGACTCGTTGTACTTCTGCTTGGCGGTGATGGCGTTCCGGAGCTCGACCTCGCGGTTCCGGTAGTGCATGCCCATGAAGAACCAGGACAGGCCGGCGATGACCACGAGTCCGACCAGGATGCCGACGCCGAAGATCGCTTTCATGAGAACCTCCTGAAGGATGAAAAGTTGTAACGGTTGCTGCCGACACATTCGTGCAGCTCATCAGTGAAGATGCGTTCCCTGCACTTCTTGCACAGGATCGAGGGACGGTTGTTCAGCATGATCTCGTTGTCGTACTGGTTCATCACCGTCCAGATGGAAAGGCCGATGTTCACGGCGATCGTGAGGAAGAAGGCGAGTGCGATCACCCAGCCTGGAGGTTCGACGGTCAGATAGTCGAACGTGTGCCAGTTGAAGCGGACGAACTTCGCCTGCACTTCCGGCCCAAGCCACTCGACGTAGGCGGCGAGATCCAGCTTAGTCTGCTGGGCCAGGAAGTCCCGCGCTTCGATCTTGAGGTCTTCAGTCTTCGACCAGGAGAAGACGTAGGCCCATTTCACTTCGTAGTCTGGGCTCACTCCGACGCAGGTCACCAGCTCGTTCTTGTGGCCTCCCTTCCAGAAGGCTTCCTGATCCATGGCCGCGTCGATCGGCTTGTCCTTGAAGACCAGGATGTACATCCGAACTTGCTTCGCAGATCCCAGGGTCGCATTGAAGTAATCGAGGCGCTGCTCGGCCTGGACGTGAGTCGCCCCACCTTGTCCGAGGATGGAGCGCTGGTGGTAGAACTCATGAATCTTGGAATGCTCGTAGAGATCCCATTTCTTCGGGTCGACTTCCTTGAAGTTCACGATGGCGGTCGATGCCTGCACCCTGTTCTCGTAGGAGTGCTCTGTCGTGACGGGCTCGAGGGTCGCGGCCTGGGAGTCCCAGTCAGTCACGTATTTGTTGCCGTCCCTCAAGTGGACGCGGTGGTGATGGAGGTTGACGAACTTCCGATTCTTCCACCGTTTGGTCAACGATTCGAAGAGGACGCTGTCGATGCTGACCGTCGCCCCGAGCGAGTCGTGCACTTCCCAGTAGGGTGGATGTTCGTCCACGTCGTAGAAGTGCTCGTACCCGTCGAAGACCTGCCGGGTATTCCCCTTGGAGTCGGTCTCGGTGCGGTATTTGGGATGTCGACAGGAAACCTCTTCGTCCCAGTACTCGTAGTATTCGGCGCGGCTCGCCCAGCTGCCCCAGTATTCGGTGGCATGAACCTGGGCGGCTTCGCAGGTGGCTTTTGCTCCCCAGGTCAGGATGATCGGCGTCCCGGCCAGGATGAGGAGCTCCCACCAGGCGAGCTTGGCGCTGAACTTCCACCAGAGGACTGGGATCGAGATCAGTGGAATGACGATCGCGAACCAGATGATCAGATGGGTACCTCCTTTTTAGCAAGCGGGGGAACTGCTGTAGCCGCAGATGGGCTTGATCTCGGTCACATAGGCGTCCAGGGCATGCGGGTTATGGACAAGGTTCTTGGCGATCTCGTCCGCGCGCTTTTGGTCTTTGAAGGCGCTCCCGCCCTTTTCGACGATGACCTCGTAGTGAACCACCTGCGTGTCGGGATCGCGCCATTCGTAGAAGACGACGAAGCCGAAGCTGTTGAGGATGTTCCTTGCATCCACGCTGATGTCCCAGTGCTTCACGTCAGGAGGAAGGTTCCGAAGACTTTCATTCCTCGCGTTTACGTCACAAAGGTGGGCTTGTCCGAACTTCTTGAGCTCCCGGAGGATCTTGGTGTCCTTTCCACCGTAGCGGACGGCGCCGCAGCAGGCAACCTGGACGCAGCGGATGGCCTTGGCGACTTCATCAGGGTTCCCGGGCTGCTTTTTGAAGTAGCACCCGAAGGGCTCTCTTTCCTTTTCCGCGAACCCGACAAGATCAGGCGCCTCAGTCGTGGTCAGCTCGCAGGCGATACAACCATCCTTGGTGACGTAGAAGTCGCCTGGGGCGTTCAAAGGATGCCGCTCTTCGGGCATGTCAGGCCTCCTTACTCTTCTTCCTTCCCTTCGAACTTGAGCTCCGACATCTGGGTCACGTCGGAGTCTGTCTTGATGACGTTCCCATCATCGGTCGGATCGAGCTTGGCTTGGAAGAGCTGCTTGGCCCCAGGCGTGGCGTAGAGATACTTCACCCTGAGAAGGGAGCCCACCATGACCTGCTCGGCGTACTTCTGGGCAATGGTGACATTCCCGACCGAGATCGGTTTCACGCCTTCTCCCGCGGCCACTTCGACCGACATCTTGGCACCGTTCCACCTGAGAACGATGAACTGGCCTTCCGCGTAGAACTTGATCTTTACGGCGAGGGCCTTCTTCAGATTCTCGATCCGACCAGGATCGTATTTGCCGTCGAGGCGCTTGAAGACCACGCCTTCCTTCCGGCCTTCCCGCAGCTTGTTGACGAGGGCCAGCTTGTCGCGGGATCCGGTGATAAGCGGAACCATGCGGACGAGCGGGCTATTGATCGACTTCACGATGCCGTTGGCCACGTCCCAGCGCTCTTTGAGCGTGAGGCCGCACTGATCCTTTGTGCTCCAGTCCGCGCCGATGTAGAGGACATCGAAAACGTAGTACGTGGTTCCGATCAGTTCTCCGTCGAAGATGCCGGGAACTTGCCTTTTCATGGCCTGGGCCAGCTCCACGGGGATCGGGCACTCGAGTCCACGCTTGTTGACCCCGACTGTGACGATGTTGTTCTTGATCAGGATGCGCTTCCCGTTCATCTTCTCCTGGCCGGCCCAGGCGGCGTCCGAGACGTAGAAGTCGATGTTCTCCTCGCTATCCTGGGTGAGAAGCATCGGGCGGACACCACTATCGACCGCTTCAGGAACTTCCGAGAACGCAGGAGCGTCCTTACCCTGGACATATCCCGTTCCGCGCTTTTCCTTGAGAAGTGCGGCGTAGGTGGCCTCCGCCTTCTCCCGCGGAACGGGCTTCGGGGTCTTGGTGCCGACTTTCACCCAGCCGCCGATCGGGCCGTAGTTGAAGTCGACGGTGAAGCCGTCTTCCCTCTCGGTGATCCACGCGGTGTACTGCTTGTTGGATCCGCCCTCGTGATTGTACAAACTGACTTTGTTAATTTCCGGCATCACGCATCTCCTTCTTGTGTGGGCAAGACCCATAAATGTGCTTCGCAGAATTGCAGTTCCAGCACAATGTTTGGAACCCAGCAGGGAATCCATTGCGTTTTAACCAGTTGTAGAGCGTCGTCTTGATCGAATCCGTGTGCTTTCGTCCTCCACCATTGATGTGATCAATCGTAAGAAATGCCGGCTCAGACTCTTCACAACACGCGCAGATCAGACCGTAATGACTAAAAACCTGATTTCGCAACCTCTGGTATGCCCGATAGTGTTGTTCTCGAAGTCTCTCGGGGTTATTCTTACACCATCTTCTCCAGTGAGCCCGAGCTTTCGGTCGTCCTACTTCGCTTTTATAGTAGCGAGTAGTCGATCGATTCCGTGCGTCTCCGCACGGCTTACAGACTTTTCGATTCTCTGCTGGAGGACGCTTGCCACACATGTAACAAAGACCCTCATCAATCAGGCGTTGCCGACGAAGTCGGTCACGTCTGGAACGATTTGGGTCTTTGGACATCTATTCTCCCTCCGCCTAGAAGAACCTGTTTCCAAGAGCCATGTTATAGCCCTTCAACATGGAGTTCTCGATCACCAGGATCTCCGACTCCTTGGGATCGACGTACGTCTCCTTGGCGTACTTTTCGGCTTCACGCCGAATGAGCATCTTGATCTGCTCTTTGACCGTTCCAGGGCGCATGCTCTCGGCCTGGTTGATGCAGCTGTTGCAGGTGACATCGGCCAGCTGCTTAAGCAACGCGAATGAATGGCCCGCCGGCCAGGTGGCGGGCGGCCCGTGGACATGGCCACAGATGACCCGTCCCAGGGACAGGAGGTGGACGATCATGTCTTCCTTGATCATTTTGTCCCCGCTGGTGAATCTCTTTGCTCCATGTTGATGATCACGCCCTTGACTGCGATCGGCTCAGAGGAGACATGCACGATCTGGCCGCCCGACGGATAATGCTGATGGTAAATTCCCTTCGAGTCGATCCAGTAGAGGTACTCGACTGATGATCCATATGTGCCGTCATCGCCCAAGACCTCGTCCGTGTAGTGCGTGTGGCCGCCGATGTCGACGGCGAAGCCGTTGGGAGTCGTGTCCTTGCTGTACTGGACGCGCGAGGGGGTTAGGCGCTTGGCGCTCGAGCTCACCTTCCCCTTGACCGTGGAGTAGATGATCGTCTGCCCCGAGTAGGCGCTGATGATGTAGAGGTGCTTGATCGCGCCCGGCTTATTGTCCTCCACGAGACGGTCACGGACGTTCCGCTGCTCGATCGTGAGGCCATCGGTGCCCACCGGGATCTGTACACTGGCCTTCGAGACTCCGGATGCCGAAACGGGTCTTGCATCGTCGCACCCGCTCTGGGCGCCGGTCGTCACGATCCCGATGATGGCCACAACGACCAGAAGCTTGAAATGGTTCCAGCTCATAGTTTCCACCTTTCTCATTGAGTGATGTAAGGTTTGTATTCACGCGGGAGCGGCTGCTCCGCTCCCTTGGGCAACTCGCCCTTGTT
>JBGPNZ010000019.1:0-15798 GCA_041487795.1 Nitrospiraceae bacterium | reverse complement strand
GGTGTCGGTGTGGCTGCAGTCGGGGCGGTCGCTCGCGGCTGGCGGGCGACGCTGACGGACGTACCGATGGAACCGTTTGTCGTGATGGGGGAGGCAACCGTCGTCGGTTCGAATGGCCGGCTGTTCAGCTTGGCCATCAGTTTCCGGCTGTCTGATTGGTATTTGTTGTCGGGGTACCGTTCGCTGAGCGCGGTCAGCGAGTCTTTGGCCCAGTCCCCCAAGGCCAGCTCGCTGTAGGACAGCGCCAGGTAGTACAGGGATTCCTGGACGATCTCCTCGAGATCCGGATAGTCCTTGACGATCGCTTCGAAGCGGTGGGCGGCCGCCAGATAGGCCTCGCGCCGGTAATAAAATTGTCCGATGAACAGCGCGTTCTTGGCCATGAACGTATGGCAGGATTTAATTTTATCCCGCGCGTCGGACTCCCACTGGCTGCCCGGGAACTCCGCCAAGAGCTTGTTGAACGCCGCCAGCGCCATGGTGACGGGGCTGGCGTCGCGGTCAAAGGTCTTGATCATCATATGATGGCTTTCGCCCAGCCGGTACTGCGCGTAGGGCGCCAGCGTGTGGATCTTGTGCAAATCCAGGAAGTGCTGATACTCGATGATCGCTTCCGCGTAATCTTCCTTCTCGAAAAAGGACTCGGCCCGCTTGATGATGACGTTGGGATCGTAGTTCTTCTCGATCGTGTCGCCGATGAAGATCTGTTCGTCGGTGGTGCTGAGGGATTGATCGCCGGCGGCCGGCTTCGGTTTGCTGGCGCACCCGCCCTCTGCGCTCAGGGCCACGGCGGCCAGCAGCGCCAGAGACGCGGACAGCAGGCGCGATGTGAAGATGGGGATCATGCGTGTATGCGAGCGTTGCCCGACCATCGTGCTCCACCCTAGCAAATCACCCGCATAAATTCAACCGAGGCGCGAGAATTAACTGTTTGTTTACACGCGGGCAGCGCGGCGCCATTGACGCCTCCCGGAGGGGGCCCTATAATCCGCCTCGTTAAGCCTGGAGTTTCCGCGTCTGTGCCTGACACACTTTGTTGGAGGAGAACGTGCGGCGCAGCAGGATTATCGGGACCGGGTCCTACCTGCCCAGCCGGGTGGTGGGGAACGAGGAAGTCAGCCGCTCGCTCCGGTTGAACGCCGAGGCGATCGAGCAGCGCACCGGCATCCGGACGCGCCGCTGGGCGGCGGAGGACGAAGCCTCGTCCGATCTGGCCGAGCAGGCGGCCCGGCGGGCCTGCGAGGCCGCAGGCGTCAGCCCCGACTCGGTGGACGCGATTCTGCTCTCGACCACGTCGCCCGACATGACGTTTCCATCCACGGCCTGCCTGCTGCAACAACGTCTCCATGCGCCACGCGCGGCGGCGTTCGATGTGGCGGCCTCCTGTTCGGGATTTTTGTACGGTTTGTCCATGGCGGACGCCTTTCTTCGCAGCGGGCAGTATCGCCGCTGCCTGGTGGTGGCGGCGGAGGTGAAATCGCGGTTTTTGGATCCGTCGGATGAAGCCACGGCAATTCTGTTCGGCGACGGCGCCGGCGCCGCGCTGGTGACGGTTGAAGAGGTATCGGGGCCGGCGGCTCCCGGCATCCTGGGCATCCGGCTCTACGCGGACGGCAGCCGCTACGGGATGATCAGCATGCCGGCCGGCGGATCGCGGAAGCCGGCCAGCCTGGAAACAGTGCGGGCGCGTGAGCACACGATCCGCATTCAGGGCGTACCGCTGTTCCGCGTGGCGGTGAAGCGGCTGGCGGAAGCGGTGACCGAGACGCTCAAGGAATTCGGCGTGGACGCCCACGATCTCGGGCGGGTCGTCTTCCATCAGGCGAACGGGCGGCTGCTGTCCGCGGTGCTGCAGCGCCTTGGGATTCCGCCGGACAAGATGTATTCGGTGCTGGAACGGTTCGGCAACACGTCGTCGGCGTCGTTGCCCATCGCACTGGACTACGCGGTGCGTGAGGGACGGATTGTGCCGGGCGATCTGGTGCTGCTCGGGACCTTCGGCGGGGGGCTGACCTGGGCGACGGCACTCGTAAGGTGGTAGGCCGCAAAGCTTCGAGTGCTGAGTCCTGAGTGCTGAGATGAATTTCGACAACTCATTACTGATCACTGATTACTGATCACTGGAGCGAACATGTTCAGCTTGATTCCAAAAGACGAGGCCTTTTTCGAGATGTTCCAGAAGGACGCCCACAACATGGTCGAGGGCAGCCGGATGCTGAAGAACATGATGGAGGACTACAAGAGTCCGCTGGAGCAGGCCCGGCGCATCAAGGACGTCGAGCACGTCGGGGACGGCATCACGCACGATATCGCCCGGAGATTGAATCAGACGTTCATCACGCCGATCGATCGGGAAGATATCCACGACCTGGCCAGCGCCCTGGACGATATTTTGGACCTGGTCGAGGCCGTTGCGGACCGCTTTGTCGTGTTCAAGGTGGCCAAGCCGACCGAGATGGCCATCAAGCTGTCCAACATCCTGTACCAGGCGTCCGTCGCCGTCGCAGCCGGTGTGGATGTGCTGGGCAAGCCCCATGCCGATGTGACCGAGTGCAATGTCCTCGTGAACAGTCTCGAAAATGAAGCGGACCGGCTGACACGCGATGCGATCTCCGAGCTGTTTGAAAGCGAAAAGGATCCCGTGGCCGTGATCAAATGGAAAGAAATTTACGAAGCCTTCGAAGAGGGCACCGATCGCTGCGAAGACGTGGCGAATATTTTGGAACGCATCTCGCTGAAACACAGCTGAGCAGCCTGGTACGAGGTAACGAGGTGCGAGGTTCGAGGCAAGTGGCATAGATGATGATCGACAGGGACAAGCACTCTTTCCCCCGTACCCCGTACCCCGTACCTCGAACCTGGAGCGAAGGCGATGCCTGAGCTTTCCGGGATGCTTCTGCTCGTGGTGGCGCTGGCGCTGCTCTTCGATTTTTCGAACGGGTGGCACGACAGCGCCAATGCCATCGCCACGGTCGTCTCGACGCGGGTCTTGAGTCCGATGACGGCGGTGATGATGGCCGGCGTGCTCAATATCGCCGGGGCCTTTATGTCCACTGCGGTTGCGAAGATGGTTGGGACGGGTATCGTCGACCCGTCGACGGTGACGCAGGCCGTGGTGGCATCAGCGCTGGCCGGGGCCATCCTCTGGAACCTCTGCACGCTGCTGCTCGGACTGCCGACCAGCTCGTCGCACGCGCTGATCGGCGGGTTGGTGGGTGCGTCGGTGCTCCATGGCGGCTGGGCGACGGTGCAGTTCTCCGGCCTGCTTGCCGTGCTGAAAGCAATGATCTTCTCGCCGCTGTTCGGGTTTCTGATCGGCCTGCTGCTGATGGTCGCGATCAGCTGGTTGTTTTTTCGCGTTCAGCGCGGTGCCGCGACGCGTCTGTTCAGCCGCTTACAGCTCGTCTCCGCCGGCTTCATGGCGTTCAGCCACGGGGCCAACGACGCGCAAAAGGCGATGGGCATCATTACCCTGGCGCTGCTCTCGGCCGGCCAACTCACGAGCGCGGACGTGCCGACGTGGGTCGTCGTCTCGTGCGCCGCTGCCATGGGGCTTGGCACGGCTTCGGGAGGGTGGCGGATCGTTCGCACGCTCGGCACACGCATCGTCAAGCTGGAGCCGGTTCACGGCTTTGCGGCCGAAACCGGCGCCGCCGCGGTGCTGCTGGCGACGGCGCACATCGGCCTGCCGGTCAGCACGACGCATACCATCACGTCGTCGGTGATGGGCGTGGGGGCGGTGAAGCGGTTGTCCGCAGTGCGATGGGGCGTGACGGCGCGGATCGTCTATGCCTGGGTCTTCACGCTGCCGGGGGCCGCGCTGGCGGCGATGCTGATCTACCTTGTTTTCGGTTGGGCGGAGCAATAGTCCGAAAGTCGAAAAGTCGTCAAGTCAGCACATGTCATAAAGTCCATCAAGTCTGAAAGTCATCAAGTCCCAGGACTTTACGGCTTTATAGACTTTCCGACTTACGCGGACTTGAAAGACCTTCCGATTCAGCGCTCGGCAGATGGATCACGAACCGGCTGCCCGCCGGCTGATGGCCTTCCACCCAGATTTTTCCGTTGTGCGCCTCCACGATATGCCTGACGATGGAGAGCCCGAGCCCCGTCCCGCCCATTTCACGCGAGCGCGCCTTGTCCACTCGATAAAACCGCTCGAAGACGCGCGGGCGGTCTGCGTCCGGGATGCCGATGCCCGTGTCGGTGACGCTGAGCTCCACCTGCGCGGGATCGTCGGCCGGCTGCCCGGCGATTCGGCCGGCGATGTGGATTGTCCCGCCCTCCGGCGTATACTTGACAGCGTTATCCAGTAAGTTTGTCAGCACCTGCACAAGCCGGTCCTCATCGCCCGACACGGGCGGCAGGTCGGGGGAAACCGCCACCGTAAGCGACTGCCGTTTCTTATCCACCAGCGGCCTGATCAGGGGGAGTGTGCGCTCGACCAGCGCGCTGAGGCGGACCGGATCGCGCTTGAACCGTACCAGCCCGGATTCGATCTGGGACAGTTGCAGCAGGTCTTCGAGGATCAGATTCAGGCGGTCGCTTTGATTAAGGATGATCTGGAGAAAGCGGGTGGCCTCCTCCGGATTGTCCTTGGCGCCGTCCAGGAGCGCCTCGACGTATCCCTTGATCGAGGTGAGGGGCGTGCGCAGCTCGTGCGACACGTTGGCCACGAAATCCTTCCGGACCTGCTCCAGGCGGCGCAGGGCGGTGATGTCGCGGTCCATCTGATCCGCCATCTGGTTGAGCGTCGCGGCGAGGACGCCCACCTCGTCGTTCGACTTCGTCTGAATGCGTTGCCCCAGCGAGCCGCCTGCCAGTTGCCTGGCAACCACCGCGATGTCCGATAGGGGCCGCGTCAGCCCTCTGGCGATGAACAGGCTCACCGTGACGGCGATGACAAAGGCCACGCCGAAGGCGATCATCAGGGTTCGCTGCAGGTCGTGGACCCGCTGCTCGAGGAGGGTCAGGGGCAAGCCCAGTCTGACAATGGAGGGGTGCTTGGCTCCGGCGGGTGTCACCTGCAGCGCCAGGTACACCGTGCGTTGGCCGGTGGTGTCACTGCGGCGCGCATTCGTACCACGACCGCTGGCGAAGGCTTGTTGAACCTCCGGGCGCGTGCTGTGATTTTCGATCTGCGCCACGGCGTCGTCCGCCACGTCGCTGTCGGCCAACACGTTTCCCGTATGGTCGATGATGGTGACGCGGGCGCTGGCGTGGCGGCCCAGTTCCTTGGCCATGGTTTGCAGGCGGGGTCGGTCCGCGGAGCGGGAGAGGAGCGGTTCCAGCGCGAAGGAAACCAGCCCCGTGCGGGCGGCCAGGGCTTCCTCCGCACGGAGCAGTTCCAGACGTTCGATTGAACGGAATGCGAGGATGCTTGCAACTGTCAGCCCCAGCGTGAGGGCCAACAGCGTGCCGAGGGCGACTTTCCAGCGGATGGAGAGGGTCATAAGAGTGTGCGAGACTCGCGCGACAGGCCCGAGCGCGAGACTCGCGGGACGGGCATGGCTTGCGCGACTCGCTCTCCCGCACAACTCGCATTTCTCGCTTTTATTTTTCCCGCCATTCGCGCTTTTCTCGCCAGTCTCGCGTGAAGCATCGGGTTACACGTCTCGCCTTTCTCGCCCGTCACGCCAGTCTCGCAGGGCAGCGCTTCACGCGTCACGTTCCTTGAGTTTATAACCCAGCGATTTGATCGAGATAATCGCGTCGTTGAGGAGCGGGATTTTTTGTTTCAGCCGGCGGACGTGGACGTCGATCGTGCGCGTGGTGCCGTAGTACTCGTAGCCCCACACGGCGTTCAGCAGCACGTCGCGGGTCAGCACGCGGCCGGGATGCTGCAGCAGATATTCGAGCAGGCCGAATTCCTTGGCCGTCAGCGTCACCTCTTTGCCGTTGGCCTTGACCTCGTGGCGGCTCCGGTCGAGGACGAGCGCGCCGTACGTGGAGCGGGACGGCGCGTCCTCTTTCGAACGCTCGACCCGGCGCAGGAGCGCTTTCACGCGGGCCACCAACGCCTTCGGGCTGAAGGGTTTCGTCACGTAGTCGTCGGCGCCCAGCTCGAGGCCGATGACGGTGTCCGATTCCTCCGCTTTTGCCGTGAGCATGATAATCGGAAGCGTGGCGGTCGGCAGGTCGGCCCGAAGACGCTTGCAGACTTCCAGGCCGTCCATTTCAGGGAGCATCAAATCGAGAACCAGCAGGTCGGGGTGCTCGGACTTGACGGCCTTCAGGCCGTCCGTCCCGGTTGTGGCGGTGCCGACGCGGTAACCTTCTTTTTCGAGGTAGAGTTTGACGAGATGAAGGATGTCCTTCTCGTCCTCGACGATGAGGATTTTTTTGCTCGAGGCTGAGGCCATCCTGACGTCAGCGTAAAGGGACGGGAGGGGAGTGTCAAGGGAAGGGGGGAGTTGGAGAGGGCGGCGGCAGGGTTTCTCCCTTTGCTCCCGGAGCGCGACGAGAGGGGCGAGCCTAGCGAGTCGGGCTGCCTTCCGTGCTCGCGCAGCGCGCACGATCAGAATGTGCTCGCTGGACGCGCGCAGTCGAAGGCAGCCCGATTCGCCGCTCGAAGAGAGAGGATGGGGCCGCAGTTGGGAGAAACCCCGCCGCTCCCCCGAAGAGAGAAGAGAAGCGCTTCGCTCACCTGTCAGGTTCTTTCCCACGCCATGCACACATCGGTTGGCCATAGATAGAAGGATGAATGTGACGGCTCTTCCATCCCCGGTATGTTTGGGGTAGGGTAGTGCCCTTCGCGCGCATAACAGAAAACGACTGCACCTGATTGAAGATGGCTTCTTCCAAACCAGACGGGCCAGACGGGCCAGACGGGATTGTCATCACGGGCGCCTCCACCGGCATCGGCGAGGCTTGCGCGCTTTACTTGGATGAGTTGGGCTATCGGGTCTTTGCCGGCGTGCGCCGGCCGTCTGACGGCGAGGCGCTGAGAGCGAAGGCATCTGCTCGGCTCACGCCCATCTTGCTGGATGTGACGGATGTGGCGTCCATTGACCGGGCCGTGGAGACGGTCAGGCAAGCGGTCGGCTTAGTCGGTCTGGCAGGACTGGTCAACAATGCGGGAATTGGCGTCGGCGGTCCGTTGGAAGTGGTGCCGCTGGCGGATCTACGGAAGCAGTTTGAGGTGAATGTCATCGGGCAGGTAGCGGTGACGCAGGCGTTGCTCCCGTTGCTGCGGCAGGGTCGGGGGCGCATCGTCAATATGGGCTCCATCGCCGGGCGGGCCGCCATGCCGTTCATGGGACCCTATGCGGCGTCCAAATTTGCGTTGGAGGCGCTGACGGATGCGATGCGGCTGGAACTTCAGCCCTGGGGCATTCAGGTGTCCATCGTCGAACCGGGGGCGATCGAATCTCGCATGTGGGACAAGGCGAGGCACGCCGCGGATCAGATCGATGCCACGTGGGGTGCCGAGGGGAAGATCCTGTATCGGGACGTGTTGGTTCGGGTGCGGGGGGCGGTTGAGCAGGCTGCGCAACGGGCCATCCCGGCGCGGGTGGTGGCCAAAGCCGTCGCGCATGCCCTGTCTGCCGCCCGGCCGAAGACGCGTTATCTAGTTGGTCTGGATGCGCGCTTTCGCGCGGTGCTGGCCGCCTGGCTGCCCGACCGTGTGCAGGATTGGCTGCTGACGCGGATACTCAAGCTGCCGAGGTAGGGAAGGGGGCGGCGGCGAGGCCATCCCCTGCGCTCGCGCAACGCGCACACTCAGAAGGTGCTCGTTGAACGCGCGCGGTTTGGGGATAGCCTCGCCGCTCCCCGAAGAGAGAAGAGCGGCGCTTCGCTCACCCGTCAGGTTCTTCTCTGCGCCATACGTACATCCGTTGGGCTATTGGGGCCATCCGAGAGCTCAGTAGGGTGGCGCTTCGCTCACTTCATGCTATGGCAAGCACCTTCACGCGCGTCCCTTCCATCACTGGATGTGTTAAGAGTGTGAAAGCGGCTAGAATCCTCAAATGATAAGAAAGAGAGTCTGGGCTAAATCAGTTGACGGAACGGTCTGCCGTGCCGTAAGGTGAGCATCAGTTTCAGGGGTGCGCTTCACGAGATACGAATCACAAAACTATGAAAATTTACCTGGCCAGTCCAAGAGGGTTTTGCGCCGGCGTGGACCGGGCGATCGAGATCGTCGAGCTGTCGCTCAAGGCCTACGGGGCGCCGATCTACGTGCGGCACGAGATCGTCCATAGCCGCCACGTGGTGAACAGCCTGCGCGACAAGGGCGCGGTGTTCGTGGAAGAGCTCACCGAGGTGCCGGACCAGTCGATCGTGATTTTCAGCGCGCATGGAGTGGCCAAGGAAGTCTGGGCGGAGGCGAATCGCCGGGGTTTAAAAGTAATTGACGCCACCTGCCCGCTGGTGATCAAAGTTCATAACGAGGTCAACCGGGACTATACCCAGGGCTACGAACTGATTCTGATCGGCCACGCGGGCCACCCGGAGGTCATCGGGACGCTGGGACAGATTCCGGACAAGTTCCATCTCGTGTCCTCGGTGGGTGACGTCGAGAAACTGCATGTCGAAAACCAGCGCAATCTCTCGTATGTGACGCAGACGACGCTGAGCGTGGATGAGTGCCGGGATATCGTCGGAGCGCTGCACCGCCGGTTCCCGAAGATCAAGGGGCCGCACCAGGAAGACATCTGCTACGCGACGCAGAACCGCCAGAATGCCGTGAAGGAACTGTCAAAGCACGTGGACGTGATTCTGGTCATCGGCTCGCCGAACAGTTCCAACTCCAACCGGCTCCGCGAATTGGGCGAGCATTGCGGGATTCAGTCGTACTTGATCGATTCGTCGTCGGACATCAACCCAGCCTGGATCAAAGACGCCAAGGCGGTGGGCATCTCAGCCGGCGCTTCGGCCCCGGAAGTGTTGGTGACCGAGGTTGTGGACTATCTCAAGAGCCATGGCGCCAACGAAGTCGAGGAACTCATGGTCGTCGAAGAAGACGTCGAGTTCTCTCTTCCTAAAGAATTAATCAGCATTCAGCCGCTCTCCCGCCAAGTCAATGCCTAACAGGATGTTGAAAAAGGCCTCTGCCTTCGACTAGAACGTCCGAAAGTCCTCAAATCCGCGTAAGTCGGAAAGTCCATCAAGTCGTAAAGTCTTATTTCCATCCTAAAGTCATAAAGTCTTCAGGTCATCTGGACGTTATGACTTGACAGACTTTCCAACTTGATAGACGTAATTCCACGCTAGACTTTCCAACTTTTGACTGCTTTTTGCTGCGGCCCGTTGAAGCCTATATCTAGGGGGACTGAGGCAAACTACCTACCGTCTGGTGTGTTTTTCTTTGCTTTTTACTGCCAGCTGTGCTACAAGTGCCAAAATTTCAAGCCTCTCAGGCATGCTCAGGAAAGGGACGGAATGTACCTCAAGTCCTTGGAACTGACCGGGTTCAAATCCTTCGCCGAAGCCAAAATCGGTTTCCCCACCGGCGTCACCGCCATCGTCGGGCCGAACGGGACAGGAAAAAGCAACATCGTGGATGCCATCCTCTGGGTGCTCGGCGAGCAAAGCCCGAAGTCGGCTTTGCGGTGCGAGAAGATGGAGGATGTGATCTTCAACGGCACCGAAGCGCGCAAGCCGCTGGGCATGGCGGAGGTGTCGCTGATCATGAGCGGCTTGTCGCAGCCCGAGCCAGGTGCGCCGCCGCTCCTGCCGCCTGAGTTCGGCGACTACCACGAAGTGATGGTCACGCGGCGCCTGTACCGGAATGGCGACAGCGAATACCTGATCAACAAGGTGGCCTGCCGGTTAAAAGACATTCGCAGCCTGCTCATGGATACGATCGCCGGGACCAAGGGGCATACGGTGATCGAGCAGGGCCGAATCGAAGAGATTCTCAATGCCTCTCCGCTGCAGCGCCGCGAACTGATCGAAGAAACGGCCGGCATCGTCCGCTACAAAAAGCAGAAGGCCGAAGCGTTGCGCAAGATGGACGCAACGACCCAAAACCTCAGCCGGGTGCGGGACATCATCGCGGAGGTCAGGCAGCGGCTGAATGTGCTGGAGCGGCAGGCCAAGCAGGCCAAGAATTATCAAGTGCTGCAGGACGAAGCGCGGACGCTGGAGATTCGCCTGCTGGTGCGTGAACATCGGGCGTTGCAGAGGCAGCAGCGCGTGGTCGAGATGGAATTGGCTGCGCTGGACGCGCAGGAATCCGCCCAGGCCGCCGAGCAGGCTCGATTCGTCACGCAACTGGAAGAGATCCGTGTCCGGATGCTGGAGGGCGACGATGCGCTCATGCGCCGCCGCGATGAGATCGGCCGCTTGGAGCAGCAGCAGGCTCAGGCGCTTCGGACGAGTGAAGTGGAGCGGAGCCGTGTCGAGCTGTTCGGGCAACAGCGCGCGCAAGCCAACGATCAACTGATTCGGTTGGATGGCGAGCGGGAGCAGGCGGTCGCCGAGGTGGCCGATCGCCGTGCGCAGTTGGCCCGGGCGGAAGCCGAGATGGCGGCAGGCGCAAAGGGATTGGCGGAACAGGAACGGCACGCGCACTCGATTGCCGGCCGTCGCGTGGCCACAGTGGAGCAGGCGGAGCAATCCCGCCGGAGCCTGCTGGCCTTGTCATTGTCTTCGGCGGACGGCGCTGTCGCCGAGTCTGTCGTACCGGGTACGTTGACGGCTGCGGCGACAGCCAAGCTGGAACAGTGCCTCGCGCATCGTCGGCAGGCCGAGCAGCGGATCGCCACGGGACAGCAGGCGCAGCACGCCGCCGTGCAGCGCGGGCAGCAGCTGGATGAACAGTTGCGTGAGACCGAACAGCAGTTGAGCCAGCAACGGGGGCACTTGGCGTCGGTCGAATCCCGGTGCCATGCATTGAGCAGCGTCGTGCGCGAGGAAATGGGCTATGGCCGGGAAGGCGACGACAGCGTGGCGTCGTTGCGCAAGTCCTGCGCGGGCGTGAAAGAGGCCGTTGCGGAATGGCTGGAGGTGCCGGAGCGATTCGAGCGGGCCATGGAAGCGGTGCTGGGCGAACGGCTCCGCGCGTGGATGGTGGAGCAGCCAGCCGATGCGCAGCAGGCCATCGAGTTTCTGAAAAAGAAAGGGCTCGGACGCGGCACGTTCGTGCCGGTGAAGCCCCGCTGGTCGACGAGCGGCGGCCGGCACGGGTGGTGGAACGGACTCAAGGACCAGACGGGCGTGCTGGGATTGGCGGCCGATCTGGCGAAGGCGGCCGCGCACTCGCACGACGTGTGCGCGACGCTGTTCGACGGCGTCGTGGTCGTGGAGTCGCTCGATCACGCGGTGCGTCTGTGGGAGGGCGGGCAGTGGACGGCGCCGGACGGTCCCACGTTCGTGACGCTGGACGGAGACGTGCTGGATGCGGCGGGGATCATGACCGGCGGGACGACCGGAGGGCTGTTGCAGCGCCGCCGCGAAATTCACGAGCTTGAAAAGCAGCAGATGGAATTGGCGCGTGCGATCGAGGCGCTGAACAACACCTGCGCACGCCTCATGGCCGAACGCGAACAACTTGCTGCCACGCGGCGGCAGTTGGACGAGCAGGTCCGGGATGCCGAGCAGCAGCGGATTGCCGCGCTGCTGGAGGAGCGGGCAGCGCGGGAAGCCGGCCTCGCGGAACTCGACGAAGCGCTCCGGCAGATGGAAGAGGAGCACCTGGCGGTCCAGCGGCAGCTCACGGAGTCGCGCGTGGCGGTGGAGGCGTTGCGGGGACGGTGCGAACATTGTCAGGCCGATGTGGCACGGTTGCTCACAGAGCAGGAAGAGGGCACCGCGCAGATGCAGGCGTTGAAGGGACAGCTCGACACGCTGGCAGCCTCGATGACGCAGAGCCAGGCCGAGCGCAGCCGCCAGGAGACCCTGTTCCAGGAATTAAACCGGCGGGTTGTGGACTTGCGGCAGGAACTGGTCAAAACGCAGGAGATCCACGCGCAGGATATGCAGAAGGCCCGCCAGATCGAGCAGAGCCTCGATGCGGCCCGGCAGGCGCTGGCGGCGAGCCGCGAAACGCGGATGGGCGTCGAGGTCCGCCGTGCTGAAATCCGGACGCATCTCGGCACGGTCGAGGGAACGCTGACCGGAACCTATCAGCTCTCGGTGGAGGAGGTGCTGCTGCGGGAGCCCGAAGAGTCCGCATCCATCACGCGCGAGGAGGCGGAGACCGCGACGGCGTCGCTGCGGGAGGAATTGCAGAAGATTCGGGGCCGGCTCGAGCGCATGGGCCCCATCAATCTGGCCTCGATCGAGGAGCATCGCGAACAGGAAGAGCGCTACAAGTTTCTGACGACGCAGGAGGCGGACCTGTCCCAATCCGTCCAGTCGCTGCGGGAGATCATCGTCAAAATCAACCGCACCACCAAGCAGATGTTCGAGCAAACCTTCACCGACCTCCAGCAGAAATTCGGCGAAGTCTTCGGGCGGTTATTCCCCGGCGGGCACGCCGAGCTGGTTCTGGTCGAGCCCGAAGTGGATCCTGAGACCGGGAAGCAGAAGGACGAAGAGCATGGCGTGGACATTGCGGCGCAGCCGCCGGGCAAGCGGCTCAAAGGCATTACGATGCTGTCGGGCGGCGAGAAGACGCTGACGGCGATGGCGCTGATCTTCGCCAGCTTTCTGATCAGGCCCACCCCGTTTTGCATCCTGGACGAAATCGACGCCCCGCTGGATGAAGAAAACATCGGCCGGTTTACCGCAGTCCTGCGCGAGCTGGCGGTGGAAGCCCAGTTTCTGGTCATCACGCATAGCAAGCGGACGATGGCGGTGGCCGATTCGCTTTTCGGGGTCACAATGGAAGAGCCGGGTGTCTCAAAAACGATTTCAGTCCGCTTGGCTGATCTTCAGCCGGCCTGAAACTGGCGAAACCTGTCAAAGTTCAACGAGTTCGAGTATCCCTTTCCTTGACTGTCGGGAATCCCTTTGCTATAAGACCTAGCGTATGACATGACTTCTGGCTGGCTGTATTTCCTGCCAGAAGCAGGCGAGTTCTAACCCCTCGTCGCCAGGTTTTCCAAGGACAATATGCAGCGGTGGAAGCGGTTACTCACACGCTTATCTGATCGTTTCTTTGCATCGGTTCCCGACAAGGTCCGGGAGAAGGTCGAGGCCTATGCGCCGCAGGCCGTGCTCCGGCTGGTTTCCCACAATCCGCATCCCGTCCCGGTCGATGCGCCGGTGCGCCGGCTGACCCATGCGGCGTCGCACGAATCGGTGGACGAAGCCATTCGTCTCAGTCAGCGATGGATTCTGGACCGCCAGCATCCGGTGGAGGGATTCTGGGTCGCCGAATTGGAGGCGGACACGACGCTGACGTCGGAGTATCTGATGCTCCGCCGTTTCCTGAACGTGGTGGATCCGGAGCGTGAGCGCAAGGCCGTCCGGTATCTCAAAACGACGCAACTGCCGGATGGCGGCTGGCCGATTTATTCGGGCGGTCCGTCCGAGATCAGCGCCTCCGTCAAGGCCTACTTCGCCTTGAAGCTGTCGGGGGTCTCGCCGGCGGAACCGCTCATGCGCCAGGCGCGCGAGTGCATTCACGCCAAGGGCGGCGTTGCGGCGGCGAACGTCTTCACCAAGGTCACGCTGGCGCTGTTCGATCAGTACGACTGGTATGGGCTGCCCAGCATGCCGCCGGAAATCATGCTGCTGCCCAAGCGCTTCTACTTCAGCATCTACGAAGTCTCCTACTGGACCCGCGCGGTGCTGATTCCGCTGCTGGTCGTCTTTGCGCACCGCCCGGTGTGCCGGATTCCCGAGGACGAGGGGATCGCGGAGCTCTTTGTGACGCCCCGCGAGCTGATGGACTACGCCGACGTGCCGCCCTTCAAGAAAGACGCGGCCTGGTTCACCTGGAGAAATTTTTTCATCACGCTGGATCGCCTCCTCAAGCTCTACGAGCGCATGCCGTACCAGGCGTTCCGGGAAACGGCGGTTCAAAAGGCGATCGTCTGGACGTTGGATCATATGCGGGGCAACGGCGGGCTTGGGGCGATCTACCCGGCCATGGCGAACTCCGCCGTCGCGTTGCACTGTCTCGGCTACAGCGCGGACCATCCGCTGCTGGCGAAGGCACTGAAGGAAATCGAGAATCTGGAAGTCTATGAGACGGTCCGCGAGGGGCAGGCAAAAGTCGAGACCCTGCACCTGCAGCCCTGCTTCTCTCCGGTCTGGGACACGTCGTTGTCGATCAACGCCTTGATCGAGTCGGGACTGCCGCAAAACCATCCGGCCTTGCTGAAGGCGGGACACTGGATGATGTCCAAGCAGACCACGACGGCCGGAGACTGGAAAGAGTCTTCGGCGCCTGCGGCCGAGCCGGGAGGCTGGTATTTCCAATTCGAGAACGAGCGGTATCCGGACGTGGACGACTCCGCGGTCGTGATCATGGCGCTGGCGAAGCTGCGCATGGCGGACCGCGAGGCGCAGAAGGACTCCATCCGGCGCGGTTACCAGTGGGTGATGGCCATGCAGAGTTCGGACGGCGGCTGGGGCGCCTACGACGTGGACAACAACCACATGGTGTTCAACGTCATTCCCTTCGCCGACCACCGCGCGCTGCTGGATCCGCCGACGGAGGACTTGGCCGGCCGGTGTCTGGAGATGCTGGGCGCCTTGGGGTATGACCGCACGCATCCGGCCGCGAAGCGGGCCATCGCGTTTATCAAGCAGAAGCAGGAGGCGGACGGCAGTTGGTACGGCCGCTGGGGCGTCAATTATATTTACGGCACCTGGTCGGTCCTGGTCGGCTTGCGGTCGATCGGAGAAGATATGTCGGCGCCGTGCGTGCGGCACGCCGTGCAGTGGCTGGAAACGAAGCAGAACCCCGACGGAGGGTGGGGAGAATCCTGTCTGTCCTATGCCGATCAGGCCGTGGCTGGCCGGGGCGAGAGCACCCCGTCCCAGACGGCATGGGCGCTCATGTCGTTGCTGGCATCGGGTGTCTCGGATTCCCTCAGCGTGGTACGCGGAATCAACTACCTGCTGCGCCATCAGCGCGAAGACGGCTCGTGGAAGGAAGTGCGGCATACGGGCACCGGCTTCCCGCGCGTGTTCTTTCTCCGTTATCATTGGTACTGCCAGTACTTCCCGCTCTGGGCGCTCGCGATGTATCGCAACGTCAGGGCTCGCGGGCAGATGCGGGCGGATGAGCTGCGTCACGCCGTTCGCACGGCGGACACGTTCCGGTCCGGGCTCTGAACCGCCGCCTCCGCTCCATCCAAGCATGCAGCAGGCGTTGGGCATTCACTCTCTGGCCGGGAGAGGAAATGTGAGTTGTCCGGCTCATTGGAGATCCGCGTGAAGCGGGTCGGGATTTTCACCGCAACCCGCTGGGAATATGCCGCGGTGCGGCGGATTCTTCCTGACGGTAGCGCGCACCGGCATGGCCGGGCCCGATGCTTCGTCGGCCGGCGCGGGCGCTGGAACGTTATCGTGGTGCAGACCGGCGTGGGGGCCGAGAAGGCGGCGTCGGCTTGCCGCGACGTGTTGCGCGAGCATCCGTTGGACCTGGCGGTGTCGGCCGGCTTGGCCTGTGCGTTGGTGCCCGCTCACGTCGGCGACCTCCTGGTTGGGACCGACGTGCGGATGGAGATAGACGATCACGAGGCCGCGCATGCCAGGCGGTCGTGCGCGGGCGAGATCGTGACGGCGGCGGTGCGCGCCGCAGAGCGTGCGGGGCTGCCTGTCCAGGCCGGGTCGTTCGTGACGGCTTCGCGCATTCTGTGGCACTCGGCGGAGAAACGGGCCATGGCAGACATGACGGGCGCCATCGGACTGGACATGGAGAGCGCCGCTCTTGCGGAGGCGGCGGCCGAGCGG
>JBGPNZ010000018.1:0-16262 GCA_041487795.1 Nitrospiraceae bacterium | reverse complement strand
CCTTGAGACAGACGCACGGTTCATCGTTGGAAGATTGAGCAAGGAGCGTGCCGATCGGACTGCCATATACGACTTTCCTAACCTATTGATTCTGACTGTATCCCATTAGGCGACACGGTACGGTAGTATACCTCCGGCACACGTAAGTGCCAAGTGATGACAATTTTTGTCCATCCAACACTTAAGTCCTTTTTCCCCCATATTTTTCAAGCCACGTTCCACGCACCTGGTAGACCAGCGGTAGGCCCCGAAGAAGCCCGATCCGGAAGTCATCGTCGTACCATAGTTCGAGATGGGCGCCGGTGTCGGGTGCCTGCTCCACTGCTCCCCCGACGATCATCGCGCCGTGGATCCGTGACGGCCCAACCATTGCGAGATTTCCGGCGGTGATCAGCGCGCCTCGTAAATGGATACCCGTTAGCTGAACAGACGTCCGAGGCTCCGTTGGCCCCTGTCCTTCGCGCAATGGGCTATAGGCCGGCATGGACTTGCCCGTGCCGGTGGGCGTGAAGCGCACGTTTGCATTAATGACGAACACCCCCTCCATATACTCGGCGTCCAGCACCAGCATCCCAAGATTATCGGCCCGCGGAGGTGTGCGATCGAGCGTATCCACGAACACGAGACCGCGGTGATCGCCGACGGTCCCGGATTGAAAGGCGTCGGCCACGGTCACGCCGAGCCCCGGTTCAATCAGACCGTGACGATACAGCAGGCCATCCTGGCCACGGACGTAGTACGTACCGTCGCGCAGAGCTGCGTCTTTCATGGTCTGGTAGTCCCACCGATCCTGCCGCAGACCCGGTGTCGGCTCTTGATGGGCATGCACGTTCGCCGGCACCGGCGCGGGTCCGGTCGGCAGAGGAGCAAAGAACGCCTCTCCGCCGATGAACAGATCAAGCCAGCGATCTTCTCGATGATCCATGTCCACATAGGCCTGCCCCGTTACCGGCGCCAGATCAGTTTTGATGGGAACGTCCTGGACGGCTCCCAGACGAACATCGCCGCGTACTATGAGGTCCCCCCAATGGACCGACACCGGCAGCGGCTGCAGAGCAGTTTGGACCGGCTCGTTGGCGCCGATCTGCACCCCGGTCCGAATCGACGGCCATGGCCTTGCGTCTAACTGAACCGTAATCGTTCTCGTCAGGCGATGCGCTTCCGTCGTCACCTGCACGGTGCAGAGCAGACCTGGGCTTGTCGGACCATAGACGGCCAGTTGTGTGATCCGCCCCAAGGCGCCCAGCGAACGGAACCATCCGCCGGAGGGATCGTTCAGCAGCCGGTCGTCCGCCGGTCTGGCCGCATCGTAGAGAATGTCCGGCCGGTCCTCCGTGCCGGTGAATTGAGACCGCCCAGTCACATCGAAAAATGACGGGCTGCCGTCGGGTCCCTCCTGTTGTTTTGTGAACATCGTGCGGCCGGCCCCTTCTGGCACGAACGAAGGATCATGAAACCATTGCATGACCAGGTCGGCGCCGGCCTCGGCGAGATGCCGCGCCACAGCCTCATCCCGCGCCGCCGCGACGCTTTCGATTTCCTGTGCCGCGACGTTCAGCGACACCGTCCCCAACATGGACAGGATCACGATGATCAACACGGCGCCGATCAGCGCTGCGCCTCGCTCAGTGTGTGCGTCGTTCATTTGTTCCTCCTTCTTGCTCCGAACACGTTACCGCCCGCGAAACCCGATATCCCGCACCACCGCATTGCGGCTGTCGCCCACCGCTGCCTCGATCCGAACGCGGGCCACTCGTGGCGGATCGGTCGTCGGCGCGCCGTCCCGATCGAAGTAGCTGAACTGAAACCGCGCGATCTCCCCGATCAACGGATTCGCGCCGCCGTCCACCTCGCGCATCACGCGTGCGATCCCGTCCTGATCCGCCTTCACGTAGTAGCGCGCGCGATTGGCGACACGCACTTGGCTGCCCGCCGCGAAGTCACACCCCAACGGCGCCGCGACGCTCAGCGTCCTCGCCCGCCCATCACGCACGAGCCGGCCTTCAGCGCAGCGCTCCCGATCACACACCAGAATCCGTTTCCCTTTCGACCAACCGGTTCCGTTGACAACGGGCAGTTCCTGTTGGGTGGACGAGACCGTGTCCGTAAGCGTCGTCACCAGACCCCCGAGGTTGGCGGCAAATTCGATTTCCTGCCGGCCCGTGACAGATAGTGGGGGCTCCGACGGAGAAGACCCCGTTCCGACCGCGCGCAATTCATCTTCCAGCACCTTGAGGCCGATCCGCAGGTCCTGCGCCTGCGCCGCCGTCACATGCTGCTTCGAGAGCCGATGCTGGAAATGATCGAGCGATTGGAGCGTCGCCGCCAGCACCACCGCCCCGGTGGCCAGCGCGATCATGACTTCCACCAGGCAGACTCCTCGACAATTCCCGATCGGCCGTCGGTTCATCGCATCCCCAGATACCGGGGGTTCGCCCGCGACGTCCCCACCGTCACGTCACGCCACCGGCCTTGCCCGGTCTGATAGCGCGCGCGGGCCGTGATGACCGCCGACCCCCAGCTCTGCAGCGGACCGGGACGATCCGGCTGCACCGTCCAGCGGAGGAAGATGCCGTCCCGCTCGATCGTCGCCGTATAGAGCCCGTCGCCCGCCTGTGCGTCGGGCGGCCGGCCATCATCATGCATGACGATTTCCATTCGACCGTCCCCATCCAGATCATCCGTGAGCAGCGCCTCCCACGGAGTCGCGCGCTTGGCTTCAAGCCGCGACTCCGCCAGCGCCAGGGCGCGTGTGCCCATCGCGCCCTGACGCAACCCGCCGTCCGACCACTGAAACGCAGCCATTACGCCGAGGATCCCGAAGGCCAGCACGACCATGGCCATCATGACCTCGATCAAACTGAATCCGGCTTGTTGTTGTGCGCGCAGCATCGACCACCTCTGAAGATTCTCCGTCGGCATGGTTTAGAGCTGCGACACGCGGCCGACGAGACTGATGGTCAGTTGCCAGCGTTCCTGCTGCCTGTTCTTGAGTGTGATGGTGGTGGGAGACGCCGCGCGGCCGCTCGGATGGAACACGATGTCGGCGCCGTTCGAGAGCCGCTCGACCGTGACGCCTTTTCCGCTGAAATCGTATTCACGGATCGGCCGGCCCGGCGCCTCGGCCGTTTCGACCCGCATCGTAGTCGTGCCTGGTTCAAGCACCACACGAATGCGCTCCCGCCGCATGATCCCCAGATAGCGGGCGGCGCGCAGTTCGTTGGCCAGATCCGTGGCGACAACACGTCCCTGCTGTCTGGCGGTCGCCGCCATCAAGCCTGCTCCTGTCAGAGCCGTCATCACGACGACCAATGCCATGACCATGACGATCTCGACCAAGCTCTTGCCCTGTTCGTTCATTGTTCCCTCCTTGGGTAGATGTGACGCCGGTTGAGTGTTTAGCCTGCGACTTGATTGCATCCTATTCCAAGTCTCATGCCGGACGATGAAGTCGCCGGACATCGTACGAACGCGATAAAACCCGTCTCTAAGTCCGCGATTGTCTGGCAAAGATGTCTTCGGGGGACGGATGCCGCATCCGAACCGGCATGTGCTCCACGCTCAGGTTCGGATACAGCGCCCACCGGTTTGGATACAGGAAAAACGTCAGGAGGGGAAACGACCGACTGTTAGGGGACGAGAAAACTCGCGTACCAGGATTTGATGTCGCTGAAGAAGAACATCGCCACGACCGCGCCGAGCGCCAGAAACGGACCGAAAGGAAGATATTGGTCGCGACGAAGCCGTTTGAGCGCGATCAGGGAAAGTCCCGTTACCGCGCCGACGGACGCACCGACCAACACGGTCAACAAGACCGGCTCCCAACCCAAAAACGCGCCGACCATGGCCAGCAGCTTAATGTCCCCGCCGCCCATTCCCTCCTTCCCGAATAGGTAGGGGCTGAGCCACGCCATAAACCATAAGAGTCCGCCGCCCAGGAGCACGCCCAGGACGGAATCGATTATCCCGATGGGCAGCACGGTGACTGCGCACAGAATGCCCAGGGGGATGCCCGGCAATGTGATGCGGTCCGGGATGATCTGATGATCCAGATCGATAAACGTCACTACCAGCAAGGCGGAGAAGAACGCCGCGTAGGCCAGGGAGGGCCAGTCGAGTCCGAATCGCCAGGCGATCCCCACGTATCCGAATCCGTTCGCCGCTTCGACGAGGGGGTACCGAAATGAAATCGGCGCGCGGCAGGCACGGCAGCGTCCTCGCAACCAGAGAAAGCTCAGAATCGGCACATTGTCGTAGGGTGCGATCTTTTTTTCGCAGGCGGGGCAGCGCGAGGACGGCCGGACGACGGACTGATGTTTGGGCAGACGATAAATGCAGACGTTCAGGAAACTGCCGATCGTGGCTCCGAAGATGCCCACGGCGACATATAAGAAAATGTCAGGCGGCACGGCCGGCATTGTAGCCAGTTTCAGGTTTCCTCGCCAGTGGGTTCGGTTTTCTTTCGTCTTTCCGCCTTCTTGCAGCTTTTTGCTATCTCGCCGACCGGCGGATATAATTTTGCAGGCTGTTGTGGGTGGAATTGTACCCGCCTTCGCAGAAGGCCACGGGTGTTAACCCGTGGATGAATGCGGAGCGGGTATCCGTCGAAGCCTTGGCGAAGGTGGATACGCTTCGGCGGGTTACGCCGAAGTCACGTGGGGGCCACGGCTGTAAAGCCGTGGGGCTCCACATCGCGCCAGCCGGTGCGCGGGAATCAGGAAGGAATGTTCATTATGAAGGGATATGCATCCGCCGTTCTGAGCCGTCTTTCCCATCTCAAGCAGGCAGGCGCTTCGCCGTCTTCGAAGAAACGGCCCGAATCGCTGACCAATCGTGAGCAGGAAATCCTGGAACTGATCTGGTCGGGCTTGAAGAACCGGGAAATCGGCCAGCAGCTCACCATCAGCGTGAAGACCGTAGAAGCGCATCGCGCCAACATGATGAAAAAGGTCCGCGTGTCGAACACCGCGCAATTGCTCAAGACGGCTATCCAGGACGGCCTGATCAGGATTCGCTAGCGCCTGTTCTCTGACGAACCACCTCGAACAAGACAATCGCTGCCGCCGCCGAGACGTTGAGGGACGCCACGCGTCCATGCATCGGGATCCTCGCGCGGTCGTCGCATTTATCCAGCACCCCCGCGCGAACGCCTTTCCCTTCTCCGCCTAAAACCAACGCCACCGGTCCTGTAAGATCGAGCGCCGTGTAGGATTTCTCCGCCGAGGGATCGAGCGCGTAGACCCAGATGTTCTGCTCTTTCAGTTGCTCAATTGCACGGGACAGGTTCGGCACGCAGGCCACAGGCAGATGCTCCACCGCGCCGGCAGAGGCCTTGGCCACGGTTCCCGTGAGCCCGACCGAACGGCGCTCCGGAATCACCACGCCATGTGCGCCGGCTGCTTCCGCCGTCCGCAACACCGCACCGAGATTATGGGGATCTTCGACACCATCGAGCAGAATCACCAGTGCCGGCTGGTTTCGGTCGCGGGCTGCCCGAAGCATATCCTCCGGTTCGGCGTAGGCCTTCGCCCCGGCCAGTGCAACGACGCCTTGGTGACGGCCGGCTGGGACCAACCGATCGAGCGACTGCCGCGGTTCAATTCGCACCGGCACACCCGCCTTGCGAGCAAGTTGGACGAGTTCTTCGAACTGCCGGTCCGTGTGCACGACCACAAGCCGACGCAGCGGCCTCGCACCGGAGCGCAGCGCTTCTTCTACGGCATGCAGGCCGAAGATGATCTCGCCGGACTCACCGCTTCCAGCGGGTGGTTCCGTCCGGTCGGTCTTCCAGCGTGATTCCTTTTTCGGCCAATGTTTTCCTGATTTCATCTGCCCTCGTAAAATCTTTGCGTTTTCTGGCTTCGTTGCGTTCGGCAATCAATCGTTGAATTTCTGTGTCGGTGAGAGTAGTCGCTTCCATGAGCTTAACCCCAACATCTCGGAATTCCCACTCCTTGGCGGGCAACTGAAACAAACCCAACACCTGCCCAAAAGATCTAAACATCTCCCTGATCTTTTGGCACTGCTGCCTCGATAATCCTTCCCTTGCAAGTTGTTGATTAGCGTCATATCGCAGGACCTGAAAAGTCGCTATAGCGCCAGGGGTATTGAAGTCGTCATCCATGGCCTCACAGAATCCCTCCCTGAAAATGTCTGGCCTTTCTATAAACCACCTGTCGGAGGGTCTAGGGTTTTTTATAACATCTGGTTGAGATGTGGGATCGCTTGCATTCTGAGATCGCGACGGCTCATCCAACCGTAGAAACAGATCATAGAAGTCATTGAGTGCTCGCTTGGCCTCCAGTAACGCTTGATCGGAAAAATTGAGCGGGCTGCGATAATGGCTGGACAGGAGAAAATATCGCAGCGCTTCTGCCGTCACCATTTCGCGGTAGCCCCACTTCTCGAAAATCTCCCGGATCGTGAAAAAGTTCCCCAGGGACTTGGACATCTTCTCCTGATTGATCTGCACGAACCCGTTATGAATCCAGTAGCGGGCGAACTCCTTGCCGGTCGCGGCGCAGGACTGGGCAATTTCGTTCTCATGGTGCGGGAAAATCAAATCCGCGCCGCCGCCGTGAATGTCGAACGTTTCGCCGAGGTGCTTCATGGACATGGCCGAGCATTCGATGTGCCAGCCTGGTCGGCCCCGTCCCCAGGGACTCTTCCAAGCCGGCTCGCCCGGCTTGGCACCTTTCCAGAGCGCGAAGTCCATGGGATGTCGCTTGCGCTCGTCCACCTCGACCCTGGCGCCGGCCTGCATATCCTCAAGTTTGCGTTTTGAGAGCTTTCCATATGCTGGAAACTTCTCGACCCGGAAATACACATCGCCGTCAACCCGGTACGCCACGCCTTTTTTGAGCAGCGACTGAACCAGCTTGATGATCTCGGCCATGTGCGTCGTCGCCTTCGGCTCCTTCGTCGCCCGCTTGATGCCGAGCCGTTTCATGTCACGGTAATAAGCTTTGATGTAGCGGCTCGTTACCTCTTTCCAGGGAATGCCAAGGTCGTTTGCGCGGTTTATGATCTTGTCGTCCACGTCCGTGAAATTCTTCACGAAGGTGACCGAAAATCCGCTGAACGCTAGATACCGCCTGATGACGTCAAAGACGAGCGCGCTGCGTGCATGGCCCAGGTGACACTCGTCATAGACCGTGACACCGCAGACATACATTCGGACCTTGCGGCGGACAAGGGGCTTGAAGGGTTCTTTCTGGCCGGTCAGCGTGTTGTAGATCTTCAGCATAAAATGGTTCGTGGTGTTTATTTGGTTTTTCTAGTTTTTTTGGTTGTACGAAAAAAACCAGACAAACTAGACAAACCGCTCTTTCGCCCGCGTTCGATCAGCGCTTCCCACTCGCGCAACTGTTCCATCGCCTCGTGGTGCGTCACATCCAGATGAATCGGCGTGAGCGTCACAAACCCGCGCCGCAGCACCTCATGATCGGAATTTTTCTGCCGTGACCATGATACCCGCGTACCGGCAATCCAATAATACTTTCTTCCGTGGGGATCCGTCTTCTCAATAATCGGCTCGTCGAAGCGACGCCGGCTGAGCGCCGCGACCCGGACCCCGGCAATCTTCGCCTTCGGCCGGTCCGGCACGTTGACGTTCAGCAGGGTTTCGTCTGGCAGCCCGTATTTCAGCACGGCCCGCGCAACGCGCGCCGCATAGAACGCCGCCACGTCGCAGCGAAAGGTCCTGCCGACCTCCTGGGACACGGCGATGGAGGGAATGCCCATGATCGTCCCTTCCAGCGCCGCAGATACGGTGCCCGAATAAGTCACGTCATCGCCCAGGTTGACCCCCCGGTTGATGCCTGCGATGACCAGCGCCGGCGCCCCACGCAGCAATTTTTTCAGGGCTAAATTGACGCAATCGGTCGGTGTCCCGTTGACGGCAAAGACACGCGGCTCGACTCGCGTGATGCGCAGAGGTTTGTGCAGGGTCAGCGCGTGAGCGGCGGCCGTACGCTCGCGGTCCGGCGCCACTATCCAGACCTGCCCGAACGGACGCATCGCCTTGGCCAGCGCATGCAGCCCTGGCGAGGCGATCCCATCATCGTTGGTGACGAGAATTTTTATCATAGTAATAAAAAAGCTGCCGGCAGGGGGCAGCTTGGGAGAAAAACAGAATTAAAAACGCGAAATCCTCACTTGAGGGGTTTACTGCGGCGCCCATTAAATTTGAGGGCGCCGCACCTCGCAAGCGCGGTATGGTCGGGGCGGCGGGATTTGAACCCACGACCACTCGCACCCCAAGCGAGTGCGCTACCAGACTGCGCTACGCCCCGACTCCACCACAGCTACGATTCGTACGATTCGAGAAGTTTCAGAATGGCGCGGAGGTCTCCCCGGATTCGCTTGGCCAGTTCCCGCGGACCGATTTTCCGTTTCCCGTGGCGGCCCCGTCGCGTCCAGAATCGTTGGAGCCCGGCGATCGTGTACCCCTCTTCATACAACATGCGCTTGATTTCCAGTATCGCTTCGACATCCCGTTGGAGGTAGAGTCGCTGATGCCCACGGCTTTTCTGCGGCTTGAGAAAGCTGAACTGGGACTCCCAGAACCGCAGAACGTACGGCGGCAACTTCGCAATCTCACTGACCTCTCCAATTTTGTAGAAGATCTTGGTGCCCAGCCTAGGCTCAGCCGCCATCCCCATCCCTCACACTTCACAGGCTGCTGAAAAAGGCCCCCAACTTTGTTCTCGGCCGCGTTGGTTGGCCTTTTTGAGCAACCCCCCAAAGCCCATTGTCCTTTTGTTCGAGCTCAGAGCAGAACGGTGTCTGCCTCGGCTAGGTGTTGACGTACTTTTTAAAGACCTGACTGGGACGGAATGTCACGACGCGGCGGGGGGTAATGCCGATCTCTTGACCCGTTCGTGGATTGCGACCCTTTCGGGGCCCCTTGCTTCTCACCACAAAATTCCCGAACCCGGCGATTTTGATGGATTCTCCCTTGTGAAGGACGTTCTTCATCAGATTCAGGACAAATTCCACGATGTCGGCGGCTTCCTTTTTGGAAACCCCCACCTTTTCATATATTTCGTTCGCGATGTCGGCCTTTCTCATGCCGTCCCTCCAAGCTCGTCTGCAGAGCAACCCTTTCCTCCGGCCCTGCATTGAGGAAAGTCCTGATCCATTTTTCCGATAAATTACGTGAGGTTAGCGGCAGTGTCAAGGAAATTTCTGAGCCTGGACGGAAACCGGAGGGCTACCGGTCTTTCGGCAGAAGTTTGTACTCGATGCTGTCGGCCAAGGCTTGCCAGCTGGCTTCCATGATGTTTTCCGACACGCCGACCGTTCCCCATTTCTCCTTATGGTCGCCCGATTCGATCAAGACGCGCACTTTTGACGCCGTGCCGTGGCTGGCCGCAAGAACGCGTACTTTATAATCCAGCAACTTCACTTCCTTGAGCTGGGGATAAAACTTTTCCAGCGCTTTTCGCAGAGCATGGTCCAGCGCATTGACCGGACCGCCGGTCCCCTCGGCCGACGTATGTTGCACGGCCTCGCCGACCTTGACCGTCACCGTCGCCTCGGAAGTCGGCGCGGTGTTGGCCTCGCGCTTTTCGACCACGACGCGGAAACCGAGGAGCTGAAACGACGGCTTGTGCCGGCCGACCGCCTTGCGCGTCAGCAGTTCCAACGACCCTTCCGCCCCTTCGAATTGATAGCCTTCGTTCTCGAGATCCTTGAGCGTGGCGAGCAACTCCTGCAGCTTCGGATTGTCCCTGGACAATTTGATGCCGTAGGTCTCGACCTTTTCCAGCAGGCCGCTCCGGCCCGTATGGTCGGACACGAGCATCCGCTGCCGGTTGCCGACCTTTTCGGGAATCACATGCTCGTACGTCGCCGGATTCTTCTGCACCGCATGGATGTGCACGCCGCCCTTGTGGGCGAATGCGGAATCGCCGACGTAGGGCTGGTGCTTGTCCGGTATCAAATTGGCGATCTCCGCCACGAAGTGCGAGACTTCGCGCAGCCGGGCCAGGCGCCGGTCTCCCAACACCCGGCGCTTCATTTTGAGCTCCAGGTTCGGAAGGATCGAGCACAGATTGGCGTTCCCGCACCGCTCGCCGATCCCGTTGATCGTCCCCTGCACCTGCACCACACCGGCATCGAGCGCGACCAGCGAGTTGGCAACCGCCATTTCGGAATCGTTGTGCGCATGGATGCCCAGCGGGACCTTGCACTCTCGCTTGACTGTTTCGCAGATCTTCCGGATCTCCCACGGCATGGTCCCGCCGTTCGTATCGCAGAGAATCACGCGCTCGGCCCCCGCGCGCATCGCCCGCCGCAGGGTATTCAGCGCGTAATCCGGGTCGGTCTTATAGCCGTCGAAGAAGTGCTCGGCGTCGTAAAAGACGCGCCGGCCCTTTTCGCGCAGATACGCGATGGAATCCTCGATGATCTCCAGATTCTTGGCCAGGGAAATGCCCAGCACGTCCGTCACGTGCAGGTTCCAGCTTTTGCCAAACAGCGTGATCGTGCCGGTACCGGCCTCCAACAATGCATGCAGGTTCGCATCTTTCTGGACCGGATTGCTGGCCTTGCGCGTGGACCCGAAGGCTACAACGGTCGCGGATTTCAGCGGCACGGTCTTGATCATCCGGAAGAATTCGATGTCCTTCGGATTAGCGCCCGGCCAGCCTCCCTCGATGTACTGGACGCCCAGCTCGTCGAGCTTCTGCGCGACACGGACCTTGTCCTCGGCCGAAAAGGTCACGTCTTCGGCCTGGGCCCCGTCGCGCAGCGTGGTGTCGTAGATCTCCAGCCCCGGCATCCGGGGGATGGCGCCGAGATCCGTGTGCGGCGTCTTGGGTGTTCTTGTCTTGCGTGGCATCTCGCGTTTCACGTCTTCCGCCTCATGCCCTCTAGGAACCCTTCCGATCCAGACCGAACGCCTTGTGCAGCGCGCGCATGGCCTGCTGCAGATGCTTCTCCTCGATCACGCAGGAAATTTTGATCTCCGAGGTGCTGATCATCATGATGTTGATGTCTTCTTTCGACAGCACCTCGAACATCTTCGCTGCCACGCCCGAATGGGTCCGCATGCCGACTCCGACCAGCGAGACCTTGGCGATGGACTCCGTCACCGCCACCGATTTGGCGTCGATGTCCTTGGCAATGCGCTTGACCAGCGACGTGGCGTTCGGCAGATCCGCGCGCGGGATCGTAAAGGACATGTCGGTCAGCGAGGCCTGGCTGACGTTCTGGATGATCATATCCACGATGATGTTCGCCTCCGCGATGGGGCCGAAGATCCGCGCGGCAATGCCAGGCCGGTCCGGCACCCCCACGATGGTCAGCTTGGCCTGATTGCGATCCCCCGTGACACCGGAGACTGTCACCCGTTCCATATCCGCATCTTCTTTGACCACGAGCGTCCCCTTCCCTTCGTTGAAGCTGGATTGCACTTCGACCGGCACGTTGAATTTGGCGGCAAATTCGACCGACCGGCTCTGCAGCACCTTGGTGCCCAGACTCGCCAGCTCGAGCATCTCTTCGTAGGAAATCTTATCCAGCCGACGGGCAGCCGGCACGATGTTCGGATCGGCCGTATAGATGCCGTCCACGTCCGTATATATGACGCACCGGTCCGCCTTGAGCGCCGCCGCCAGGGCGACCGCCGTCAAATCCGACCCGCCGCGCCCCAGCGTCGTCACGTCCGACTGTTCATTGACGCCTTGAAAGCCGGCGACGATCGGGATGACGCCCTGTTTCAAGGCCTCCCGGATGCGATCCGCCGCCACGCGCGCGATCCGCGCCTTCGTGTGCGCGCTGTCGGTGATGATGCCGACCTGCCGTCCGGTGAACGACCGCGCGTCGATGCCGCGCCCGCGCAGCTCCATCGCCAGCAGCGCGATCGTCACCCGCTCTCCCGTCGAGAGCAGCATGTCCATTTCGCGCTCGTCGGGATTCTTGGTGACCTCGTGGGCGAGCGTGATCAACCGGTCGGTTTCCCCGCTCATGGCCGAGAGAACGACGACGAGGCTGTGCCCCTCCTCTTTCGCCTTCGCCACCTTGTCGGCGACCCGGTGGATGCGCTCGATCGTGCCGACGGACGTGCCGCCGTATTTGTGCACCAATAACGCCATGGGCGATGGTCATCCTTGAATCAGCAACTTCGCCGACAACTTGGTCGCATCCCGCGCGCCGTCCTTGACGGCGGCTGCGTCCGTCTCGTTGAATCCGCGTGAGCCGGACTTGGATTTCTGGAGCGGACCGTCGCAGAGCGCGTAGATCGGCGGCCGCGAGCCGTCGTTGCGGACGCGTCCTCCGTCGCAGACCAGCAACAGACGAAACGGCCCCATTTTGGCCAGCCCGTTGAGCAGCGTCCCGACGATCTGCTTGTCGAATTCCTCCACGATCTTCACCGCGGCTTTTGCGTCTCCCTTGGCAATGCCAACCGGCACCTCGGCATGCACGTACACAAAATTCTTTTTGCCCAGCTCGCGTAACGCCGCCTGCCCGCGGCTCAAAAAATCCGATCCGTCGGCGGCGGTCACGTCGGACGGATCGATTGCGTCGAGGCCGGCGCAGATGCCGATGCCGCGGCGCACGTCGTTCGTCGCCACGACGGCGCCCGAAACACGGTGTCGCTCCGCGAAACTCGGCCACCGTGATGCCCGTCCCTGTCCCCACAGCCAGAGGCAATGGATCGGCTTGAGACCATTCTCGCGCCGCTGATCGTTGACCGGATGATCGCGCAGAATCACCAGCGACGCGTCCATCAGCTTGCGCAACATCTCCGACCCGTCCCCCGTCGGCAGGCAGTCGCCAATCGGACGTCCCGCTCCCTCGCGCGGATCGAGACAGACCGCCCGCAGCTTGCCGCCGACCCACACCATCAAATGCCGGGAGCCGCTGCCCGGATAAAACTGGATCGTCTCCGAGCCGAGCTGTTCGTTGACGGCCTCCAACAGATCGCGCGCCTCTTCCCGCTCCAGGCGTTCGGCTTCTCCCTCCACGGTCACCGGCGCAGCGAGTTTTTTGATATCGCTGTAGGCGTCCTTGCCTGTCGCCGCGCCCCGCAAGGTCACCATACTGCACCGGTACACGACATCGTGTTCGCCGACCGTCACGCCCAGACTCGCGGCTTCCAACGGCGCCGGGCCCGGATAGAGTTTGCGCGGGTCGTACCCGAGCATCGCCATCTGGACCATCCCGCTCGTCACTTGCGGGCTGTCGGCAGGCACCACTGCAACGCCCATCTCCCCGTGACGTGCCACGGCATCCATATTGGGCGTGGCCGCAGCTTCCAGCGGCGTCTTTCCCCCCAGTTCCTTCCGGGGCCCGCCGGCCAGGCCGTCCCCATGCAGAACAACGTATTTCATCCGCTACGCCGAACGCTCCTTATAGATTCAACAGCCGCGCCACCGCATCGCGGCTGGCCTTGACCGTCACAGGTTGCTTGGACACGCTGATGGCCGTGTCCGCGTCCTTCAAGCCATGCCCCGTCAAGGTGCACACCACCGTGTCGCCTTCTTTCAACGCACCTTGCTCGCGAAGCTTTATCACGCCGGCCACCGAGGCCGCCGACGCCGGCTCGCAGAACACGCCTTCCTCCGCCGCCACCACGCTATAGGCGTGGAGAATTTCCTGATCCGTCACCATATCGATCTTCCCTGAGGATTCCTTGACCGCCTCCAGGGCCGCTTGCCAACTGGCCGGGTTGCCGATTCGAATGGCCGTGGCCACCGTTTGCGGATCCTCCACCACGCGGCCCAACACGATCGGCGCGGCACCCGCCGCCTGGAACCCCATCATCCGTGGCAGCCGCTGGATCTGTCCCGCGGCGCGATACTCCTTGTATCCACGCCAGTAGGCCGTGATGTTGCCCGCGTTGCCGACCGGCAGAACGTGCAGCGCAGGCGCGCCGCCCAACTGATCGCACACTTCGAACGCCGCCGTCTTTTGCCCTTCGATCCGGAACGGATTGAGAGAATTAACCAGTTCAATTTTGTACGTCGCCGCCAATTCCTTTACGATCGTGAGGGCTTGATCGAAATTGCCTTCGATCTGAATCACGGTCGCCCGATGCATCATGGCCTGCGACAGCTTGCCCAGCGCGATCTTACCCGCCGGGATGAGCACGTACACCGCCAGGCCCGCGCGGGCCCCATAAGCCGCCGCCGATGCGGACGTATTGCCGGTCGAGGCGCAGATCACCGCCTTCGCGCCGGACTCGAGCGCCTTCGACATCGCCACCGTCATGCCCCGATCCTTGAAGGAGCCGGTCGGATTGGCGCCCTCAAACTTCAAATACAATTCAATTCCGGGCGCAATCTTCCCGGCCAATCGCGCCGCCTTGATCAGCGGCGTGTTGCCTTCGCCGAGCGTGACGACCGGTGTCCGTTCGGTCACGGGCAAAAACTTTCGATACTCGTCAATGACGCCGCGCCAACGCATCAGACACGACACTCTGGTGACAGACTCGGGACGAATCGTTCGAGGCGCATCAGTTACTCGTCATGCCCCTCGACACGGATGGGAACGGATCGGATGTTCTCCGAAATCCACTTGCAGAATAACGCGAGCTTCATGGGCTACTCGTCATGTCCTTCCACGCGAATCAACGTGGTGGGCTCGGAGATGAACGCCATGTTGTCGATTTCACGGAGCGCGGCCTGCACGTCGCGCTCGCGCGCAGTGTGCGTCATGATCACGACGGGCACGGTCTGTCCTTCCTTGCGGCCCTGCTGGATCACCGACGCGATGCTGATGTTGTGCCGCCCCAGCACACCGGCGATCTGCGACAGGACGCCGGGACGGTCGAGGACCATGAATCGCATATAGTATTGCGAGAGAATCTCCTCCATCGGCCGGATGCGCAGCGGCCGGCGCTGATCCTGCTGGAACGACGCGGGCGGCACACGGCCCGCCGCGTCGCGCAGCAGATTGCGCGCGATCGCGATCACGTCGCTGACCACCGCGCTGCCCGTCGGCATGGAACCGGCCCCCTGGCCGTAGAGCACGATATCGCCCACCGCGTCTCCGACCAATTGAATCGCGTTGTACACGCCCTCGACTTGGGCAATCGGTGAGGCCGATGGCACCATGGTCGGATGGACGCGCGCGTCAATTTCACCGTCGAGGGATTTCGCGATCCCCAGCAGCTTGATCGTGTACCCGAACTCCTCGGCATAGGAGATGTCCACCGGCGTGATGCGGGTGATCCCTTCCGTGTAAATATCCTTCACGTTGACCGGCGTGCCGTAGGCGAGGCTCACCATGATCGCCAGCTTGTGCGCCGAATCGACGCCGGCAACATCGAACGTCGGGTCCGCCTCGGCATAGCCGGCGGCCTGGGCCTCGGCCAGCACGTCCTGAAAGCTCTGCCCCTCGCAGGTCATGCGACTCAGGATATAGTTCGCGGTCCCGTTGATGATGCCGTACAGCGATAAGATGGTGTTGGCCGCGAGCCCTTCCGTGAGGGCGCGGATCACCGGGATGCCCCCGCCGACGCTGGCCTCGAACCCGAGATCTACTTTATGCCGCGCGGCAGCTTCAAAGATTTCCTCTCCATGGACGGCCAGTAAGGCTTTGTTGGCCGTGACGACCGGCTTGCCCTTGGCCAAGGCGTCCAGAATCGCCCGCTTGGCCGCGTCGTAGCCGCCGATCAACTCGATGACGATATCAACCGCCGGATCGTCGATCAGCGCCTTCGCGTCGTTGATGAGCACGCCCGCCGGCAGCGTGACGCCGCGATCGCGAGTCATGTCCAAATCGGCCACGCGCACGAGCTCGATCGGCACGCCGGTGCGCCGCTTGATCAGCGCCCCGCTGCCCAGCAGTATTTTGGCGACGCCGGTGCCGACCGTTCCGAACCCGATCAATCCGACGCCGATCCGTTCCTTCTTCACTCCGGCCCCTCCAGCTTCAACGCTTTCTTGATGCCCCGTACGGCCTGCCGGGTCCGGTGCTCGTTTTCGACCAACCCGAACCGCACGTACTCATCCCCGCCTTCGCCGAAGCCGATCCCCGGCGAAACGGCCACCTTCGCCTCCTTCAGCAGCAGCTTCGAGAATTCGAGCGAGCCCATCCCGCGAAACGGCGGGGGAATTCTGGCCCACACGAACATCGTGGCTCGCGGCTTGTCGACCGCCCATCCGACGCGGTTCAGCCCGTCCACCAAAACGTCGCGGCGCCGCTGGTAGCGAGCCACGGTTTCCTTCACGCAATCCTGCGGCCCGTTCAGCGCGAAGATGCTGGCGATCTGCACCGGCTGGAAAATGCCGTAGTCCAGATAGCTCTTG
>JBGPNZ010000017.1:0-16519 GCA_041487795.1 Nitrospiraceae bacterium | reverse complement strand
GTCCGGCTTATCGAAAAGAGCCAGGACGCGAAGTTCCCCGTTCGTCAACAGCCCCTCTAGCGCCACTTCGCGCCCCGGCACGAACTCTTCCACGAGAATCTCGCGCGGGACCACGCCTAATTTTTCCAGGAGCGCCGCCACGCGGCGGAACGCGGCGGCGAACTCCGCGGCATCGTTCGCCCGGATCACGCCGCAGCTTGAGGAGAGGACGAGCGGTTTGATGACGCACGGGAAAGTCACCGAGGAGGCGAGAGAGACGGGGTCCTGGTCCAGGGAAAACCGGACATAGCGTGGCACAGGGACACCGTGCTGGTGCAGGAGTTCCCGCATGCGGTGCTTATTGCGCGCCGCGTCCGCCGAGGCGACGGAGTTGTGCGGCAGGCCCAACGCCGCCGAGATCGCGGCCGCGACGATGGTCGTGGTGTCGTCCACCCCGATCACGGCGTCAATCGGCTGGGACCGGGCGAACGCCGTGACGGTCCGGGCAGAACCGTCAGGGTCTTGGAAGTCGAGCGCCAGAAAATCGGTGAGCTGAGGTCCCGCTATCAAGGCGACCCGGTCGGAGGCCGCCGTCACATCAAGCTTCAGGCGTTGGGCTGCCTCAAGAAACCCTTCCGCTCGGTAGGTCGTAGAAGGGAGGAGGAGGAGCACCCGTGGCATGCGAGGCTCCTAGGACACGCTATGTGCGTGCGCCGGCACGATCTCGATGGAAGATCTCCAACTGGCGATTCGCCTCGGTGATCGTCGCCAGCTTGCCCACCACCTCGGCGACCTTCGAGCCGGGGATGGCATAATAACCTTCGTCGTCTCCCAGCCCGGTGTACACGCGGTTGCCGATGCAGCCGAAGCTGGTCGCGGCACGCCCCGACTGGATCGCCTCCGGGATCACGGCGCAGGTCGGCCGTCCCATCGTCGCGCCGCCGCCGGCGACCCCGGCCGCCTGCGCCGCTTCGGCCAACAGCATTAGCTGCTTGACGGTCCCGCGCACCAGGACGATGTCGGGTTCGAAGGTCGCGTTGGCCAGCGGCGCATAGACTGCGACGCCGAATCCGCCCTGACGGCGTGGAATCATCGGAATCTCCTCCATCTTGATGTACTGCAGCCCCACCATAGTCTGCACGATCGCGTTCAGTTCCTTCGCGGTTCCTGGGGGCAGCTCCACGCCGTGGGTATGGGCGCCGACGGGGCAGGTGTAATGATCCGGGGCCTCGGTGTAAAAGACTTTCCCCTCCGCAGCGAGACGCCAGTACCCGCATCCGGCCGGCGCGGCCGCGTCAATCCGGGGCACATTCGGCGGAGCGGTTTTCCGGAACGCGATCGCGACCGGCGGCAATTTCAGTCCGAGGAGTTTCTTCAACTGCGTGCCCTGTCTCGTCTGATTCATCAGGTGGTCCCTCCCTGCTCGATGGGTTCTCTACACGCCGTCTTGTCGTTCCGTGCGCAGCGGATGGAACTGTTCCTCCATCGGCTCCGCGCAGCAAAACCAGGGTTCGGTGAGCCGAGGCGGCCGAGCCCGTTTCTGCAGGCGCGCACTTGGCACGCCGGAGACCAGCGGCTGACGGTCGGCGACGCTGTAGGCGAGTCCCCGGAGGCGGTCGAACGTGACCGCCGGATCTTCGCCGGAGCGGGCCGCTTCCTTCACCATCGCACTGACTATCTGATGAAGCTGGTCCATGCGAAGGTCGGGATGTGTCCACCGATACTGGAATCCTGCCTGGTCGAGCGGGCCTAAAAATTTCCGGATCGGAGCCGACTCATCTCCAGACAGCCCGGTCGGATGGAGCAGCGCGGATCCAGGCGGGATCAGGAGGCGGATCGTGTACTGCACCGGGTCCACCGCATCAATCAGGTCGTTGGACTCGATGATATCGAACATCTCGAGGTAATCCTCGAGGGTCGTCCACGGCGTGAACGCTACCAGCGACGGGCGCAAGGTGATTCCAGCCATCCGGACAATCTCGAGCGCGGTGATGACGGCGGCGCGCGCGTGTCCCTTCGCGAGATGCGCCAGCACGGTGTCGCTGAAGGATTCCACGGCGGAGACCATGAAGACGCAGCCAAGGGATCCCAGTTCGGAGAAAAGCGCGTGGTGTTTCAGGACATGCTCGATCTTCGCCGTGAAGTCGAAGGTCATGTGAGGGAACTCGGCGTGCATGGCGCGGACGATGCTGCGCGCGTGGCCAGGGCCGTTGAGAAAGTCGGGATCGCCGAACGTGATGTGGGTCGCGCCGGCGCGGACCTGACGCCGAATGTCTTCCAGGACAGCCTCCTCCGGGAAAACGAAGAACCGGCCTTCGTAAACCGGCACGATGGGGCAATGGAGGCAGTGGTGTAAACACCCGCGGCTGGCCTCCACGTATCCGACCACGTGCTGATCGCCGTTGCGCTCGAGCCGAGCGTACTGGTCCAGTCCGGGCAGCCCGTTGCGGCTGGGTACCGGAAAGCGCACCGGGGGACGCTTCAGAAGAGGACCGACAATCTGCTCGCGAAGGCTGACGCCTTCGAGATCATGGATCCGATCGCCGCGTGTCCCCACTGCCTCAAGCGCCTCGACGAGGTTGACGAGTGGAATCTCGTATTCTCCGCCGATGACCGAGTCGGCCACGTGTTGAAGGAGATGTTCGGCATTGAGCGAGGCGTAGAGGCCGTAGAAGCAGATGTGGCAGGTCGGATTGGTCGTGCGGATCAACTCGGCCACGCGGACGCCGAGCCGCAGGGCGGTATGCATCGGCACAGAGATCCCGACGAACCGGGCCTGCCGGACGCGCTCCTCATCAAACATCTCGACGGCGATGTCCAACGCAGCGGGCACATAGCCCGCTTGCTCGAGAAACCCGATCGGCTGGGCGAGGCCGATCGGCTGGTGGCCGAGTTCGTAACACGAGATCAGCAGAATGGCGCCCGGTCGCTGTAGCGACCGCGGTTCCTCATCCGTCGCGCCGGGGGGGCGGTGCTGGATGCTCAACGCCACGGCGTGATCCTCAGGCTCTCTCTTTGTTCTTGTTCCCCTTCACGGCCTTCTTGATCGCATCCGCCACCTTGCCGGTCGCCTTGGGGGATTTCGGTTTCGACCATGTTGCCGACGCTCTTCATAGTCTTCATGACCCCAGGGATCGGCGGGTATGTCGACATGAGGTGGTCGATGATGAGCCTGGCGTCAGCGATAGGATCTGATGAATCTGTCGCAGATGGTACAACGCATCTGCGCGCCAACCATTCTCAGGAAACCATTCTAACCAGTCCTCTGTAGCCAATCCAACAGCCCGCCTGGTGCAAACTCTGGCCTTGCCCTCTTTGCCCTCGCGTAATACGATTTCAGCCATGGCCAATTCTTTTTCGATCTGCTCAGACCGGTTCATGCAAACAATGCGTGCTGCTGGATGATAGAGAGGATATCAAAGACTTGGTCATTCTTGTCAATCGAATAGAAGACGAGCCACGCTCTCCGAATGTTCGCGCCGTTTCCACATCGATCGGTTCTCTGCTCGCCACCGACGCTCCCAAAAATCTGTTTTGGGCCTCAACCCGCCCAAACCCGCCCAAGCCGGATTGACGCGTCTTCGTCGGTTGTGTATAACAGAAGCACCGATTGTGAACGTTGATATCGGTGCCTGATGCAACCACGTGAGTTCCATGACGGCGCCCAGGACGGGCTCGAAGCCCTGGAGCCGCTCAATCCCGACAACATCAAAACCTTTTCCGATCTCCTCGAAGCGATGAGAAAGACCGCGTTCGGCGGGCGCCGTCTCGGCGAAGCCTACGAGGTCCTCTGCACGATGATCGAGGACCCGGACTGCACCGTCATCATGACGCTGTCCGGCGCCATGACGATCGCGAAAATGGGTCGGATCATTTCGACGATGATCGATCGCGGGATGGTGCACGTCATTGTTTCCACCGGCGCGTTGATCGCGCACGGCCTGAGCGAATCGGTCGGCAAAACGCATTACCGCCACGATCCGGACGTCAGCGACGAAGAGCTGTTTCAGAAGGGCTACAATCGCGTGTATGACACGCTCGAGATGGAAGCAAATCTGAATTACGTGGAACACGTCGTGGCGCAGACGCTGAAGCGGATCAATGCGGACCAGCCGATGTCGTCGGAACTGCTGACGCGCGAGGTCGGCAAGACGTTGGTGGACGAGCACGAAGGCGTCGGCATTCTCAAAAGCGCGTATCAGAAAAAAGTCCCGGTCTATATCCCGGCCTTTACCGACTCCGAGATGGGCCTCGACGTGGCGACGTGGGCCATGCGGCAGAACCTCGACCGGGCCCGCAGCGAAGGCAAGGGCGGCGATCGTGATGTGCTGCGCGCGCTGTATAAATATCTTCCGACCTTCAATCCGTACCTGGACCTGAACAGCTACACGGAAAAATTGCTCTCCGCGAAGCGGCTCGGCATCTTCACGATCGGCGGCGGCGTGCCGCGCAACTGGGCGCAACAGGTGGCCCCGTATGTGGAGATCGGCAATCTGCGGCTTGGGCTGAACGTGAAGCCCCCCCGCTTCCAATACTGCGTGCGCATCTGCCCCGAGCCGGACTATTGGGGCGGGCTCAGCGGCTGTACCTACAAGGAGGGGATCTCCTGGGGAAAATTCGTGCCGGAGGACGAAGGCGGCCGGTTTGCTGAGGTGCTCAGCGATGCCACGGTGGTCTGGCCGCTCTTGATGATGGGCCTGCTGGAACGAGCCGGCAAGAAACGCAAGTCTTCCTGATCTTTCTTCCGTCGAACACACTCAAGGACATTCGGTATGGACACCTCCTCGTCATCTCTTCGCGGCGTGCCGTTTATGATCGGGGCCGTGGTGGTTCTCGGTGCTGCGGTCGTTGCGAGTTTCCTGTTTTTCCGGCGCGAGCCGGTGGTGATGGAGTCCGAGCCGGCGGTCAGCCGGCCTGAGCCGACGCCGGACCGGCTCTGGCAGCCTGACGGCCGCACGCGCGGCAATCCGAACGCGCCGGTCACGCTGATCGAGTATTCCGATTTCACCTGCGGCTATTGCGTAAAATTTTTTAGAGAGACCTGGCCGCGCCTCCGGGAGAAATATGTGGAGACAGGCAAAGTCCGGCTTCTGTACCGGGACTATCCGCGCGATCCAGACGGCCCGGCCATGACGGCAGCGCTCGCGGCGCGCTGCGCCGGGGACCAGGGCCATTATTGGGACATGCACGACCGGCTGTTCGGCGGCGCCATCGACATCGACCGGCTGCAGGCCTACGCCGTCACGATCGGGCTGAACCAGCCGGCGTTCGCGGCGTGTCTCCGGGACGCGCATCACCGGCCGGCGATTCTGCAGGATAAGGAAGACGGGATAAGAATCGGGTTTGTCGGCACCCCCGGCTTTGTGTTGCTGCAGACCGCTCGGGCGGGAAAGGACAAGCCCACCGGACTGCCCGGCGCCTTTCCGGTCGGCGTGTTCGAGCAGGAGATTAATCGCCTGCTGAAACTGTCGGAGGTCAAGAACAAGGGTTGAATTCCATCGCGAGGAAGCCTATCCTTGAATCCATCCAGTTTGCCGAAAAGGAAAATGAATCATGTCCGAGCGACAGACATTTTGGCCGGTTGAATGCGAAGCGGGGGAGCCGGATCTTCTGGTGTGCATGTCATGCCTGGACGAAGTGTTCAAGCGGAAGGTTCCGATTCCGGATTGCCCCGCCTGCCACGGCGTGTCAACCTATGAAGCGTTTACGCTGGAGGCGATTCGAGACTGGGGCACCGACCAGTTGATCGAGAAAGCCGTGCGTGCCAACGCCGAGGTCGAGCCGCCGGTCCCGTCCACGCCTGCGCTGGGTCTCGAGTTGCCCGCCGAATAACGAATCCCAACAGAGGCCGTTTCTTGTGGGAGCTGCACGACCCTTCCTGATCGGCAACCAGTGGCGCCAGACCGCTACGACCGCCACCATCCGTAATCCGTATAATGGGAAGCCCGTCGCGGACGTGTGCCTGGCCGGCAAGTCCGAGGCGGACGAAGCGGTAGCGCGCGCCGTCGAGGCGTTTCCCGCCATGCGGCTCCTTCCGGCCCATGCCCGCGCCGAGGCGCTGCTGAAGATCGCCGGTCGGCTGGCCGTCCGGCAGGACGAGATCGCCCGCACGATGACGGCGGAGTCCGGCAAGCCGATTGCCGATGCGCGGCGCGAAGTCGGGCGCGCGGTGCAGACCTTCACCATTGCAGCGGAAGAGGCCAAGCGGATTCCCGGCGACGTGATTCCGATGGATCTCACGCCGGGCATGGAACAGCACGTCAGCTTCGTCCGGCGCGTTCCGATCGGGCCGGTGCTCGGCATCACGCCGTTTAATTTTCCCCTCAACCTGGTCGCGCATAAAGTGGCGCCCTGCCTGGCAGCCGGCAATCCGATGGTCCTCAAGCCGGCGCCGCAGACGCCGCTCACGGCGTTGCTGCTGGCTGAACTTGTGCTGGAAACGGGACTGCCGCCAGGAGCGCTGAGCGTCGTGCCGTGCGAGAACGCCGTGGCCGAGCAAATGGTGATGGACGAACGTTTCAAAGTCGTGAGTTTCACCGGCAGCGCGGCGGTCGGCTGGATGCTGAAAGCCAAGAGCGGGAAAAAGCGTGTGCTGTTGGAACTGGGCGGCAACGCCGGCGTGATCGTGGAGCCGGATGCGGACCTGGAGCTGGCGGCGACCCGTTGCGCCGTCGGCGGCTATGCCTATTCGGGGCAGACCTGCATTTCGGTCCAACGGGTGTTTGTGCACGAGTCGGTCTATGACCGCTTCGTCGAGCAATTCGTCGCGCGCGTCACGGCGCTTAAGGTCGGCGACCCGGCTGACGAAGCGACCGTGATCGGACCGCTGATCGACGAGGCGGCGGCCAAGCGGGTGGAACAATGGGTTCAGGAGGCGGCGGCGCAGGGTGCGCGCGTGCTGACCGGAGGGAAACGCTCCGGGTCGGTCGTTGAGGCGACGGTGCTGGCGAACGTGACGCCGGCGATGAAAGTCTCGTGCCGCGAAGTCTTCGGCCCGGTGGTCACGGTGTCGCGCTACAAAGACTTCCCTGCCGCGCTGGCGGCGCTCAACGATTCCGATTATGGGCTGCAGGCAGGCGTGTTCACCCGCGACATCAATCGCATCTTTCGCGCGTATCGCGAACTGGAGGTGGGCGCGGTGCTGGCGAACGAGATTCCGACGTTCCGCGCCGAGCATATGCCGTACGGCGGCGTGAAGGATTCGGGTCTCGGCCGCGAGGGAGTCCGCTACGCCATCGAAGACATGACCGAGTTGAAGCTATTGATTCTGAACCTTCGGGATTCCTGACCAGCCGGGCTGAAGCCGGGCCTCAGAAGAAATCTCCGTCCACATATTGCAGAAATCTCCGTAACTTGGTACAACTGCGACCCGTACAAGTTGTGGGGTCTGGTTTGTTTGGTTTATCTCGTTTGTTGGGTTCCTGGTTGAAGAGATGAACCAGAGAAACCAGACAAACCAGAAAAACCAGAGCAACCAGAGCAACTGGGCAGGGAGGCACGATGGTTCCGTCGCACATGTTCCTGAGTCGAGGCGTGGGGGTGCACCGGGAAAAACTGGCGTCGTTCGAGGAAGCGCTGCGCAGTGCTGGCGTCGCCTATTGCAACCTGGTCAGTGTCTCCTCCATTTATCCGCCCAACTGTAAAATCATTCCGAGAAGCCGCGGCGAGAAATTGCTCAACCCGGGTGAAATCACCCACTGCGTGATGGCCCGGTCGGAAACGAACGAACGGAATCGATTGATTTCCGCTTCCATCGGCCTGGCGATTCCGACGGACCGGCGGACCTACGGGTATCTCTCCGAACACCACGCCTACGGTGAGACCGACGAGGAGTCGGGCGAATACACGGAGGACCTGGCCGCGCAGATGCTCGCGACCACCCTGGGTATCGAGTTCGATTCCAACATTGCGTGGAAAGAGCGTGAGCAGGTCTTCAAAATGGGCGGCAAGATCGTCCGCACGCTCAATATCACCCAATCCGCGATCGGCAAGGCCAATCGCTGGACGACCGTCGTGGCCCTGGCGGTCTTCATCCCGCTGGAGAACCTCCCCGCCGTCACACGCAAGAGGTAGGGCATGACAGTGCCGGCGGGCTGGCTCGGCCAGGATCGGAATTTCCTCGGCATCGGCGAGCCCTGGTGCAATCCGGCACAGGCGGGCGTCTACGTGATGCCCGCGCCGTACGAACACACGTCCAGCTACATTCCCGGATCCGACAAGGGTCCCTCCGCGATCATCGAAGCCTCCCAACAGGTCGAACTCTACGACGAAACGCTCGACTCCGAAACCTATCAGGACTGGGGCGGTGTCGCGACCGCCGCGCCGCTCGATCTCAAGGGCAAGGTGGACAAGGCGGCGGTGGAGGCCATCGAGGCCTTTGTCCAGCCGCACGTAAAACCGGGCCGCCTCGTCGTGACGCTCACGGGCGAGCATACCGGCGCCCTCGGCGCGATCCGTGCCCACGCCAAACAATGGCCCGACCTCTGCGTCGTGCAGATCGACGCGCACGGCGATCTCCGCCGGGCTTACCAGGACAATCCCTACAGCCACGCGAGCGTGATGGCCCGCGTCGTGCAAGACGGCCTGCCGCTCGTCCAGGTCGGCATCCGGTCCATTTCGCCAGAGGAAATCACCACGATCCGCAACACCAAAACCATCAGCACCTTTTTCGCCGCGCAGATTTGCGATCCCGGCGGGCCCTACAAGGGGCAGGCGGCCAAATGGGTGCCGGCAGTTGTGAAAGCCTGCAAGGGACATCCGGTCTATCTCACGTTCGATTGCGATGGACTCGATGTGTCATTAGTGCCGGCGCTGGGGACGCCGGAACCGGGCGGCCTCGGCTGGTACGACACGCTGGCGCTGGTCACCGCGCTTGCGAACGGACCCGGCATCATCGGGATGGACATCAGCGAGATTGCGCCGATCGCGGGCTTCGCGGCGCCTCAATTCACCGTCGCGCGGCTGATCTATCGGATGCTCGGCCGCATCCGCGCGGGACAGAAGCGGCAGCGGCGCGCGAAGCGCAGCCGGTGATGCGTGGCGGGTAACGAGTGATGAGCGACGATGAAGAAGACACCCGACAAGAACGAGAAGGCGGAACCATCCCGGCGCGTTCGCCTGTATCCCTCCGCTCGAATTTCCAAAACAGACCGTCCTCCTGATTCGTCACGTCACGCGTCACCGGTCACGAGTCACGCTCCCGACGCCTGCCGCATCAACAAGTTTTTTACTCAGCAGGGGATCACCTCGCGGCGCGAAGCCGATCAATGGATCGAGGCCGGCCGCGTCACCATCAACGGCCGCGTCGCGAAGCTCGGCGACCGGGTGGTTCCCGGTGACACCGTGGCCCGCGACGGCAGGGTGATCCCGTGGGGCAACCGGTCGGTCTATATCAAATTTCACAAACCGCTCGGCGTCACGACCACCTGCGAGCTGGACGTGCCGGACAACATTATTGCGTATATCGGTCACGCGCAGAGGATTTTCCCCATCGGCCGTCTCGACAAGGATTCCTCCGGGTTGATCCTGCTGACGAACGACGGCGAAATCGTCAACCAGGTTCTACGCGCCGAGCACGGCCATGAAAAAGAATACCTGGTGCAAGTGGATCGGCCCTTTGATCAGACGTTTCTAGATCGCATGGCCGGCGGGGTGGTCATGCTGGACAAGAAGACAAAGCCGTGCATGGCCAGCCGGCGCGGGCCGCGGGAGTTTCGCCTCATTCTCACAGAGGGGCGGAACCGGCAGATCCGGCGCATGTGCGAGGCGCTGGGCTATCGCGTGACGGCGCTCCACCGTGTCCGGATCATGAATATCACGATCGAAGGCTTGGCCGCCGGCCAGTGGAAAAATCTGGCCGAACGCGAGCAGGACGAATTGTTTGCGACGCTGCGGCGGTCTGCGCAGCAGGGGACGGAAACGTGAGGCGGACGATCGGGGCCTGGGCCTGCGTGATGGCGGCAGCGGCGGTGTTCGGCTTCGGCGGATGCCGCACGGTGCAAGGTCTCACCATCAAGCCTCAGGTCCAATCGGTGACGGTGGCCGTGGGTTCGTTCGATCTGCGCACGATCACGCTGCGCTTCGATGTGGAGTTGCTCAACCCCGGCGACGGCGAGATGAACGTGGTCGGCTATGAGCACGAGCTGCAGATCGAAGGCCGGTCTTTCACGGCCGGCACGTCGCGCAACGGGTTCGCGCTGGCTCCGCACGGCACCGCGCGGGTTTCCGTGCCCGTCACCATCGCGCTGGCCGATCTCCAGCGCACGCTCGCGGCGCTGAAAAGCCGCGGGGAGGTTCCCTATCGTCTCGCCGTCACGCTGCTGATCGACACGCCGCTCGGCGCGCTTCGATTTCCGTTGACGAAAGACGGCTGCGTGTCGGTGTTCCCGCCGTCTGCTCATTCCTGCAACGAGCAGCGATAGCAGGATATTGATAAAGGCCGCCAGTTTCGATTCGAGCGTCCGAAAGTCATCAAGTCATAAAGTCTTAAAGTCGAGAGGACTTTCGGACTTTGGACTTTCAGACTTTCGACTGCTTTTGCTGCGGAAGTTTAATTCTGGCGGAGGGTCGGGTCTGCGTATTCCTTTTCCATGCGATGGGGTCTGGACGCGGTCTTCCCATTGCCGCTTCCGGGAGCGGGCGACTCGGCGGGACGAGCCGGCTCCGGCAAGCGGCCCATAAAAAGATTCAACAGGGCGATCAGGAAGCTGCCGAGCACCAGCGCGAAGCTCGTGTCGCGCAACGTCTGGGTACCCTCGTCCCGCAGGTCTTTGGCCACATCGGCGACGGTCTCCAACAGGTGGTCCAGCGCCAGACTGACCTGGATGAGCTTCGGCCCCGAGTTGTCGGCGGCCTGGATCTCCGCCTGCTGCCGCAATGCGGCCGCTTCCTGCGGTGTTCCGGCAACCCACATCTGTGTCATGAGGACAATGGTCTTACTGGCGGCCTGGAAGTAGTCGTCCAGGCTGCTTTTCACGACGCGAAGGTCGTCTACCTCGCTACGCCCGCTCCGGGAGACCCGCAGGCTGGCGGCGGCGTAGCGGTCGATGGCGTGCTGGATGCGGGCGCGCTGCTCCGGCAGGCCCATCGTGATGCGCTCGAAATCCTGCCTGGTCTGGGCTTCGAGGGACCGGATGATCGTGGTTCGGAAGCGGATCACGTCCGCCGAGATGTGGGCGAGCTCCGTCGCGCCCAGTGTGTATTCGGCATACATGAGCGTGATGTCCTGATTCACCTGGCTGAACGCTCTGGCCCCCATCAGCCCGAGGCCGGCGATCAGGATGCTCACGACGACCTGTTTCCAGGACGGTCGAGGCAACAGGCTGGACAGGCGACGAATCACGATAATTTCTCCGATAAGGCCGGTCCCTGAGGATGGCCACATACTTTCAGTGTATCAGATTGTCCCGGGAGTGAGAAGCAGCCCGCCTGTTTGGGACAGAACTGAAGGCGAAGAGGGCGTCTCATTCAAGCATGATCCGACGGTCCACGTGCGCGCCGAGAGAGGGATCGTTGGACACGAAGATGACCGACCAGGGCTCCTCTTTGCTGCACAGGCGGCGCAGGATCGTCTCCCGCATGGCCGGCAGCATGCTATGGAGGGTGCCGTCCAGAATCAGAATCTGCGGGCGCATGACAATCGCCCGCGCGACGAGCAGGCGAAGGGTCTGGCTGGTGGTGAAGCCCTTGCTACCGCTTTTCACCGGTGTCCGCAGCCCCAGCGGCAAGGCATCCACGTCTTCTTCCAATTCCACGAAACGCAAGGCCCACCGGATGTCGTCGTAGTGGACCGGCCGCCCCATCGTGAGGTTCTCTTCCAGCGTGCTTTCGAACAGCGTGAGCTGCGAATCCAGAATCAACCCGCGGCATGCGTTCAGCGAATCCATGTCCAGATCGCGGAGATCCACGCCGTTGTACCGGATTACCCCGCCCGTCGACGCGTACAGGCCGGCCAGCACCCGGGCCAGCGTGGTTTTGCCGGTGCTCGTCGCTGAGAAAACCGCGACTTTTTCGCCGGGCGCGACTTCCACGTCGAAGTGCTGAAACGTCGGCGGGGAGTTCGGATAGGCGAAGGACACGTCCTTGCAGGTCAGCCGGACGCCGTGCACGGTCGGATCCGGCAGGGGGACGCACAGCTTGCCGTGTTCTTTATCCTTGGGAAGGGAAAAGAGGTTCTCCAATTCGTGCAGGGACGTGAACGCGTAGTACACGTAGTACATCCGCTTGGCTACGGTGTCCAGATTCAGGATGAGCGTGCCGACGATGACTTCGGCGGCGACGAACTGGCCGAGCGTGATCTGCCCGATGCCGAGCAGCCATCCGGCCGTGGCGATCAGGCCGCTGTGACCGCAGGCCTGCCAGATGACCGATCCTTTATATTGCGTGCCGGTCAGAATGTCGGAGCGGATCTTTCTGGCCGACACATAGGCCTGGACCAGCTCATCGGTTTTCTTCATCAGAAACGGCGTGCTCGCCGTGGCTTTGAAGTGCAGGAGATTATTGGCGATGTCCTGGAGCCAGTTCATGGTGGCGTAGTTGTGGCGGGACACATCCATGGTGATCTTGAGCCCGCCGCGGCCCAGGATCGCGATGATCGCCGTGAAGCCGCCCACCAACAGGACGTTGAACACCAGAAAATAGGGATGGTACATGACCAGAATCATCATGCCGAAGGCGCCGCCGACCGACACGTTGATGATGTCCACCAGCGTCGCCGCCAGCGAGCGCGGGAGCAGTTCGGCTTCCATGAAATAGTTGGCGTATTTCGGCGTGAAGCCGACTTCGCTGAACCGGGGCAGTTGCTGGGTCAGGCCCAGCGCGATCCGCGCATAGAGGCGCTGGACAAGAATTTCGACGGCACGGGCCTGCAACACCCGAAAGGAGCCCATCAACAGCAGCGCGATCGCCATCACGGCGGTCAGCGTGACGATCATGATCGGCTGCAAGGCGTAGGCGAAGGTGTTGACCAGCTCCTGGACGGTCAATGGCACGATAAGGGCGAACACGCCGATGGCGAGCGCGTAGGAGACGATGATAGCGAGGATCTTCTTCTCGAACCGGAGAAAGAGACTCAGGCGGGCAATCGTCGCCCGCAGCAAATCCTGGGAACTGGGAAGGCTGTCTGGTTGTTCGGTGGCCATGCTGTAGTTTCGTAGCAGCCTGCTGAGAGGCCGCCGTCAGCGCTCCTTATAACCGATGGAAGACGCCCTTTGAGGACACGCAAGGCCTACGAGGGGCCGTAGCCTACCAAAGGGCGCCTTAAAAATCTATCTGACGCTCACTTCGACGCCGGATTATAGGACACAGGAATCACCGACATCGGCGCTTTCGCCCAGGTGCCGATCGCCCACTGGTACTGAGCCAGCGACCGCTGGTAGTCGGCGACGGCGCGAATCCACTGGCTTTCCGAATCCACCGCAAGACGTTCGCGGAGGTTCACGAACAATACGCTGGTGGCGCCGAGGCTGAACCGGAACCGCTCACCTTCTTCCAGCGTTTTGGCGAGTTGCAAAGATTGCAAGGCGGCGTCGATGCGCTGCTTCGCGCGCTCCACGGCGGAGAGCGCGTTGTCCACGTCCACGATCACTTGTTGTTCGCGGAACCGCTGGGTCAGGACCAGGCGGTCGGCTTTGCCCTGTGTTTCGAGCACTTCGCCGCGGGCCTTGCGCTGGAGGAACGGCATCTTGAACTCCACGCCGAACCGGTAGCCGAGGCCCAGCACGAACTTCTCAGGGCTGCGCGCCGGCGCGGCCTCCGCGTCGAGACTAGGCAGCAGGTTGTTCTTGGCCAGCTCCAGATCGATGTTGTTCAGCTTGGCCTCGATCCCCACCGCCAGGACTTCCGGACGCGCGGCGCGCGCCGCGAGCTTGTCGGCCTTGACGGTTTCCGGCAGGGGCAGCGGCACGGCCTTCGGGAAGTCCGGCACGCGCGCGCCCGCCGGCGACACCGGTGTGCCGTTCTCCCAGAGAAAAAGAGACAACCTGTACTGTTCCTGCTCCACCGTGCGCGTGGCGCCGATCATGATTTCTTTCCGCCGCTGCACTTCCTGGTTCGCTTCGACGGCGTCGAGCGGCGCGGAGAGCCCCTTCTTGGCGCGTTCCTCGATCTGCTTGAACCGGTCTTCCGCGACCTTCACGGCCCGTTGCTGCACGTCCGCCAGTTTCCAGGCGGCCACCCATTCCCAGTATTGCGACGCGGCGGCCAGGAACAGATCCTGGCGGGTCTGCGCGATCTCGATGTCGGCCCGCGGGTCGGCCAGCCCCGAGCGCTGCAGCTCGGCGTTCTCCGGGTTGATCATTAAACCTCTGAGCAGCGGGACGAAGCCGCCAAGGAGAACCTGCTGCCGGCTGTTATTAAATCCGAGGTCGGGGATCGTGGCGCTGCCGATGGATTGGCGGACGCCGGCGCTGCCCCTGATGCCGGAAGGATGCCGGACATCCAGGAATGTGTCGTTGAAGCCGACCGTCTGGGTGCCCTTGTCGGGTCTGAGTTGGGAGATGAACCGCTCCGTCTCCATGTCGTTAACCAGCACCGGCTCGAAGGCCCCCAGGGCTTTCAAGAGCTTGCCGCGGGCCGTGATCTTTTCCGTGCCGGCTCCTTGCAGCAATGGATGGGACCGGTCGATCCACGCCAGCACTTCGTTCAGGCTGAGCGGAATCGGCGGCAGGGGTTTCAGTTTGGGATCATCGGCTGCGGCGCTAGCGGACAACGGGGCCTGCCAGCTCGACAGCAGGACGGTGAACAAGGCGAACAAGACGAAGCGAATCATGGGAGACTCCTTTCGCACGTGAAGAGAAAAGCGACGGTGACGAGTATCGAAAGGCGGACGCGCCTCGAGTCAGGCAGTGAGTGGATAGTGGTCGCGCGTTCGTGGCTACTTCGCGCCTCGCCCCGCTTTGGGCAGCAGCGTGTCCAGCAGGGACGGAGGCCCTTCTTGGTAGTCCGGCGGGAACAAGTTGAACCGGCGCCAGAGTTCGTACCACAGAGGCACGCGGTTCAAAATAACCCAGCCCATCACTTTGGTACCTTGCCGTATGTGGGACTGCTCCGGCCACGGGCGGTCGTCCGGATCAGGGACCACCCAAAACCGGAAGTTGCCTTTGCCGTCGTCCACCTGGTCCACGACTTTGATCACGCCGCCGAAGGTGCCGGTCATCAGCTCGGGCCAGGCGGGGAGGGGAATCGCCGGGATGCCGTAAAATAGCAGGCGCACTTTGCGGCCGGGGTTCAAGAGCGGCGCATCGAGGCCTTCCGCCACCAGCTCCGCGGCCTTGTCGGCGCTGGTCGGCGAGATGCGCACCAGCTTCTCACCGGGCTGCACCGTTTCGCCGGCGCCCACCTGCGCCATTTTTACCACGGTGCCGTCGATCGGAGCGACGATGCGGCTATAGATGCGCCGCTGGGTGGCGTTGGAGAGGCGGAGGCTGATCGCCGCCAACTGGTCGGCGGCCATGGCGGCCATGGTGAGCGCTTCCGCCCGCAAGGCTTCCGCCTTCAAGAGTTGCTGCACGACGTCGGCACTGACCTGGTCGAGGCCGAAGCTCAGCCCTCGCATGTTTTGCTGGGCTTCCCTGAGGAGGGCTTCGGCCGCTTTCAATTCCGCCTTGCTGCCGATCGCGGCCTGAATCGTCAGCTCCAGTTCGCGCTGGGAGACCAGCCCCTGCGTCGAAAGCTGGCGGTGCCGGTCCACGTTCAGCTCGGCGGTGTCGTAGGCGACCTTGGCGGCTATGATGCGCTGCTCGGCGGCGCGCACGCGATTTTCGGATTCGCGCACCCGCGCTTCTGCCGACGGGATGGCCGCTTTGACGAGGTTTTCCATCTCGCCGATCCGTTTTTCAAGCTGTGCGGCCCGGTCCAACGCGGCTTTCCGCTGCATTTCCAGTGCGACTTTCTGCTGATCGAGCAGCGAAAGCAGTTCCGGCGCCATGAAATTCGGGTCGATGTCCTCCAGCTCGAGGATCAGTTCGCCCTGCTTGACGCGGACGCCCTCGAAGACGTGCCATTTCTTGAGCCGCGCCTGGATCTGCGCTTCAATATCCTGCGGCCGTTCATAGGGCGAGTAGGCCGACAGCTGGCCGGTAGTCGTGATCGTCTGGGTCCAGGGGACGAACATGAGCAGGAGAAAGCCCATCACCAGAATTCTGATCGCCCACCATCCGTAGCGACGCAGGTAGGGCGGAATCTGCACCAGTTCCCATGATCGCAGCTGAGTCGAGGTGGCGACGTCGTCGATCTGGATGTCGACGAGGCTGGTCCGGTACTCGGCGAACTGCTTGATGGATCTTGTGACGCTGTCAGATAGACGTGGCACCGGTTCCTCTCCTCGAAGGAGGTCCTTTTTTCATCATACGGGATAATCCCAAGTGCGTCAAATCATTGACTTATCTCTAGCCCGCATTGGTCATGAGGGTTCGTCGCGAAATCACGCAGTCGGGTCGCGAGACGGGCGCGTGGAGCCGCAAGGGAGGGAGGCGTCCTTGAAACAGGACGTTGACCGACCGAGCGGCGAGCCCGCCCGCTTGGCTGCCAGAAACCCGCAGCC
>JBGPNZ010000016.1:0-16562 GCA_041487795.1 Nitrospiraceae bacterium | reverse complement strand
CGGGAGCGAAGTGCTGGAGCTCGTCACTTGGGAGAAGGACGACACCGTGCTCGTCCTGAGCGACGGAACCCGGACTGTCATCCGCGGGAAGTAGGGCGAGCATGGAGAGAGAACTGCTGTTCCATGAAGTGAAGTGTCCCAAGTGCAGTCTGATCGTCGATCGGGTCGACGGCGAGTACGAGCGCCATTACGTGTTGGCGAACATCCTTTGCACGGCTTCCCGCCGGGAGATCGATAAGAAGGACACCGCGGCCATGCTGGCGGAGGTCGAGCAGTGGAACTTACAGGACGGATCGTAACATGAACGAACAGGAATTGTCGGACTGGCTGAATGCCGTCGTCGACGCGCAGACGGAATACGAGACGATTCCCATTGAAGATCGCTGCGAGGAACCGGGCGTCGACGGCCCCGATGAGTACTGGGGCTTCTTCTCGGAGTGGCGGCGGATGATCCAGGACGAATGCTACAACCTGGCCTTTCCCCCGGAGGATGCAGAGCATGAACAAAAAGGAGCGTAAGAAGATCCTCAGAAGGTTGGTCGCCGCTGAAGGGGACGCCATCATCATGGCGGGCGGCAACCCTAGGAAGCATCGTCACAAAGGGAGGAAGGTGCGATAGATGCTGAACGAACTCGAGACGATTCTCAAGCGGATCATCGAGATCCGCGACTCCAACTGGGGTCACAACCTCAAGGTGAAAGATCCTTCCTGGTTCCTTGCGCTCACGGCGCTGGGCAGCACCGCGGAGTTGCTGCTCATGCTGATCAAGCGGGATACGGGACACGACCAGTGGTGATGGGCATGCCCCTCGCGTCATACAGGGCTGACGCTCGTAACGGAAGCGTACTGCATCCGAACCCAAAAGTGCGCCGCCGCAAGGCGGATGAGCAAGGGGAAAGCAGCCTCGGGCCCTGTATGGCGCGAGGGGCATGTGTAAGGAGAAAACAATGGATGAAAAAAGTAACCTCTTCGATCAGTGGGCGAACTTGAACCAGGTCATCTCTCCCTATCGCTCGCGCTTCGACGTGCTCCGGGAAGAATTTCCGAAGTGCAAGACGCGAGCTGAAGCCCAGGAACTGCTCGAGAGCGAAGGGTACGGTACCCGTTACCCTCTTCTCCCCGACTGGCCTGTGCCTGAAGAAAAGAGGTAGACCATGACCGAGAACTTCCTGTGCTATAAGTGCGGCTGCCGCCCCTGCGCGTGCAGGCAGATCGCGGAGAACAAGAAGGCGGCCATGGCTCTGATGAAGTGCGAGAGCTGCGAGAATGTAGTGGTTGGCCAGGGCTTTTTCCGACGCCCTGTTCACAGGCCCGACTGCGAGCGCATGAAAGTCCTGCGAGCGGTAATGAAGAAGGAGATGGGGATCCCTGATCGGTTCGAACGGTGCCCTCTATGCAGGGAGAACATGTCCATCTCGGGAATGATGTGTGTCGAGTGCTCAGAAGAGGCCGACGAACATAAGGACGCCTGACGATGGTGAAGCATTGCGATCGGTGCGGCTTCTCGCACCTGGAAGGCGACGAGTGGGCCTGCTGGTTCTGGAGCACCTGTGATTGGAACGAAAGGCAGGTAGACCAATCATGACAAAGAAGCCTCGTAGAAAAAAGACGACCAAGAAGAAGAGGCGCAGGCATTTGTGCAACATGATGTGCGTTCATTGGTTTAACGGAAATTTTGAGTAGGCCAATATGACTAAGGCGCACAGTAAATGGATCGTGCCCACAAGGATCCAGCGTCAGCACTTCCGCTGCCCCGAGTGCCGTTCCTGCCACGTTCTTGCTGACGAAGATGGATGTTGTGCTACCTGCGGAGCGGACTGCATCGTCGAGAACTGCTACTGCTCCAAGCGGGATCGGCGTCGTAAGGAGGCTTTCGTTACTAGCGAAAGGCAGCAGCCCAAATGAAGACCTTCAAGTGGTGCCCGAAGATCGCGATTCCGCTTTGCGTTCACTGGTTCGGAGTGACACATGCCCATGTTGTGATCAGCACTCCTGGCCCCGGGGAGGCCCCCGCTCCGGAGCCCGCCTGTAAGAACAACCGGTCGATCTTCCTCAAGTTCCACGACCTGGGTGAGACATTCCTCAACAATCCGAAGTACCGGAACGGCCTCTTTACCGAGGCGCAGGCCAGGGACATCGCAGCCTTCGTGAAGGCGACACCCGATGAAATCCTGATCGTGGTCAACTGTGACGGCGGCGTCTCTCGGTCTCCTGGAGTGGTGCTCGCGTTCCGAAGACACTATGGCGGAGACACGGAGGACATCTTCGAGAAGGCCGTTCCGAACATTTTTGTGACTTCCATTCTCAGCAAGGTGCTAAGGGAGGGCCAATGAAAGTCGAGACGATCTCCTCTCCTGGAGGGCTACCCAGCCCTTATGGCGGGGTCTGTCTCGTCTGCGGCGTCTGGTCGAGCGATCCGGTGATCGATGCCGGCCCGTATAGCTTCTTCGACTTCATCCTGAACGGGATCAAGGCTCCGAGGTACTGTCACTACTGCTTCAAGCATCTTGGAGATGTGGACGAGTTCAGTGCGCCGCTTTGCTGAGGAAGAATATGGCTAGGAGGGAACCGGTGCACACGGTCTTTCATTTGGTCGATCTTACGGACAAGAAGCTTCTGGGCGACATCTTCATGGGAGAAGACGACCAGCCGCCGGAAAAGGCGATGGTCGAGGCCCAGCGGCAGGCGGACGAGACGGGCCATGAGTTCATGTTGACCCGCGGGAAATATTTCTTTAAGAAGAAGAAAGAGTAGGCAAATGGGAATGTATGACACAATCCACGTGCCTTGCCCCAAGTGCCAGACGACCCTCGAGTTCCAATCCAAAAGCGGCGATTGTACGCTCATGGAGTACACGCTCGAGAACGCACCCGTCGAAGTGCTCGAGGATGTGAACCGCCATGCGCCGAGAGAGTGCAAGAAGTGTGGATCCTTTATCGAGATCCAGGGCCTCGACGAGAAGCCGATGGCGGTTCAAGTGAACCGTCCCGTCGCCGAGGAGCAGGGAAAGATTCCTTACAGGAAAAGAAGAAACCATAAGGGGTTTGATCCATGACCGATTACACGCACGTCCTTTATCACGGCGCCTGCCCTGACGGCTTCGGCGCCGCCTGGGCGGCCTGGAAGAAGTTCGGGAACGTTCCCAAGTACATTCCCGTCCAGCCTGGTGATCCCGCTCCTGATCTCCCTGTCGACGCCGATGTTCTCATGGTCGACGTGGCCTATCCGAAGGATATCCATCTTGAGCTCAAGGGGAAGGTGAAGAGCCTGACGGTGGTGGATCACCACGTGACGAACCTGGAGGGTCTCGGGAATCTCCAGAATGTCCACATCGACATGAGCCACTCCGGGGCCACGCTCGCATGGATGTTCCTTCATCCCGGGAAGCCCATTCCTGAGCTCTTGCTCTACGTGGAAGACCGTGATCTCTGGCGTTTCAAGCTTCCCGATTCTAGGGAGTTCAGCGCGGCGCTTTCCTCCTACGAGAAGAAGTTCGACCTCTGGGAGATCCTTTCCACGATGGGATCGGACAAGCTCAAGCACGACGGTGGCCCCATCTTGCGGGCCGAGGCCAGGATGATCGAGGACATTCTCGAGAACGCCTTCATGACGAAGATCGACGGACACGAAGTTCCCGTCGTCTGCACCAGCATTCTCAGGAGCCAGGTGGGCGACCGCCTTTGCCAGATCCATCCGACCGTCCCCTTTTCGGCCTACTTCTTCGTGAAGAAGAACCCGAAGAATCAGATGCTCCGCTGCTGGGGGCTGCGCTCGCCTGGGCGCTTCGATGTGTCGGTCATCGCCAAGAAGTTCGGCGGCGGAGGCCATTCCGGCGCAGCGGGATTTAGTGTACCGATCGGGACGGTGGAAGTGCATCAGTGATGACGTTCGGGAGTCGTCTTTTTTAGCAAAGGTGAGACGATGAGTTATGCTTTCGGGTGCGTCTGCGAATACAAGGACGGGAAATTCACCGTCCTCTGTGGGGCCCATCAGGCCGCGATCTCCGATGCCGTCGAGGTCGCCAATCTTCAGAAGAATGAACTTCTGAAAGCCGCAGATGATCTGCTCGGGAAGATGGGCGGGCCGAATTCTCCGGTGATGCCCGTGTACGCGGACGAGTTCCTTGCCATGGAGCTTCTGGTTGACAGGCTTAACGGAAACGACGTTGAGAGCATCGAAAAGAGAGCGACCGAAAAGCGGAAATGTGATTGCAAGCTCAGTGCGTATCCTCCGGCTATTCATGAGCCAGGGTGTCCAATTGGCCAAGAAAACCTTCCACATCCTGATTGAGCTATAGAGGGATTCGCAAATGACTAAGTGGATCGTAAGCCGTAGCCTCGCAAGCAAGCACGATCTGAAGAAGGGCGGCGCGGGGCTGATGTACCACGTTCAGGTCAGGACGGCGGATCAGCTCTGCTCGTTCGCTACGCTGTGCAGCGAGAGCGCCCCTCTGACGCGCCAGAAGGCGGCGGACGGAATGACGGACGTATTCACGGCCATGAGCGATCAAGGCCACGCAACCATGAACGTCGTTGGAAAGATCGAATATACCGGCGATTGGAAGGGAGTTCCTACTTCATGACCTCGATGATTCATCTGTTGCTGGACGTTCTAATGATTCTTCTTTGTTCGGCCGCGATTGTGGCGGCGTTTTGTGGAAGGTACTCGCTGGTGGAGCTTCTTGTGGTCGCCATTTACCTTCCATGCGCGGCATACTCCCTGTTCACCGGGAAGTGGAGGAGAGATAGTAATGGCCGTCCACTGGTAATTCACTCTTCCAGCGATCCGAAGGAGACCAAAGCATGACAAAGGTAGTCATCGAGTTTCCCGATGAGGTGACAGCTATGTCATTCCTGGGCTGGTTCTGCGACGGCGGCGGCGAGCAGGACTTCATGATGGGCGACAAGGAACACTACGCGCCCAGGGAAAACCGCGATCCGATCATCAGGTTCACCTACGATCGGTGTTATCCTGGCTGGGGCTACGATCCGAAAAAGCACGGGCCCGACCGAACGGTCGTGGCCCATCAAGGAGAAGCGGAGAAACCATGAAGATCAAGCTGCATCATTTCGGTTCCAGGATCGATGAGAAGAAGCCGTTCAAAGTCCAGCTCGACCAGGGCGGCATCGTGACGGGCCTTTCGGACGAGAACTACTGGTACCGCTTCACGGCGCCGGTATTCGTCAAGAAGGGGGACTCCTTCTCGGCCGCTAAGGGAAAGGGCCTGATTGTGAACGGCAAGCTCGTTCCCCGGAAGTTCCATCCACGGAGGAAGACGCCGGTCAAGATCGGCTGGGCGGCGAAGAAAGTTCGCATCGCCGTCTTTCCTTCCGAGCGGTCGAAGAAGGACAACATCTGGCTCGCGGTCGACGTCACGAGCTACAACGTGTCGCAGGGGCATGGGCCCCTCAACGCCCTTCGGAGCCTCATCTTCCAGCTCCAGGCGGAGCGGCAAATGGAGCTCGAGGAGGAGAAGAAGGGCAAGAAAGTTATCCGCTGGCACGTCGAGCGGAAGCCGGGAGTCCGGAAGGAACTGACCGAGATGGAGAAGTACGCCATGAAGACGGGCATCGTGCTCGAGGGCATCGACTGGGAGAAGTCGATCATTCCTGAGCACAAGTGGTGGAAAGAAAAATGAGCCGTAAACGGCAGAGCGTCGAGATCTCCTACGCTCATGGGTTCGTCCCCTGGAACTGGTGGCATAAGGACAAGACGGCGAACCCTCTGGTTCAGGAAGAGTTCTCCTACTTCCAGACCTGGGGATTCGAGCGATTTGACGATCAATGGGTCGCGGCTGACTTCGGCCCTGGGCTTGTCCGACCCAATTGCAAGAAGTGCGAATCCTCTTCCACCGCGTGCGTTGAGAAGTTTACTTACGAGTGTCTTTCCTGCGGGGAATTTTTCAGAGGCAACCATGAAGCTCTGCTCCAAGCACTGGACGGTACGAACAGGCAGGGCCCGGCGGGGGGCGTTCCCGCAGGTAGTCCGCCTCCACAAGCCCAGGACGTGCCGCACCAGGGCGGTACGGTATGCGGAGGAAGTCAGCGGGATGTTGTGGTTCGGGAGGAGGGATGAGGAGACGCTTATCCCCATCGTCGACGGAGCAAACATGCCGCTCTGAGGGAGAACCATGATCGTAACTTGCGGAGAGTGCGGCAGCCTCATGATCCTGAGAGATGGCCGCCATGGGAAGTTCTGGGGATGCAGCAAATATCCCGAGTGTAAGGGAGCGCATGGGGCGCACCCTGATGGAAGGCCGCTGGGGATCCCTGCCGACAAGGAGACGAAGCAGGCCAGGATCAAGGCCCATGCCGCATTCGACCAGATGTGGAAGTCCAGGCAGCAGAGCCGCACGCAAGCCTACCAGTGGCTCTGCGAGGCGATGGGTCTCCCGAAGGATGACGCCCACATCGGGAAGTTCACCAAGGAGCAGTGTATCCGGCTCTGTGCTCTTCTGGCGGCTGGAATGACCAAGGGAGCGTAAAATGAGGAAGGAACCCTGCGGCTGTGAGTACGACGGGCCGGTTCAAGTCCTGACCTGCGGAAGCCACAACGCCGCGGCGAAGAACGTGGACAGAGCGCAAGTCATGATCAATGAGCGGGACATGGAGATCCACTTCCTGAAGGAGATATTCAAGAGGATCCGTGATCACGGCGAGGATCCGGACGGAGATCCTCATGCCTACCACTGCAAGGAAGTCGTGAAGCTGGCCGAGGCCGGACTCAACTTCAAGCTTCCGAAGGAGATCCCCTTCACGAAGGAAGAACTCGATCTTCTGATCAATAGTCCCTTCAAGTGCCCGCCTGAGTCAAAAGGCTGAGGACTTATAGATGTGAGGTACCTTATGAAGTATGCCCTACTCGCGATCCTGTTCCTCCTCCTGTCAGGCTGCGCTTCGGCGCCGGAGGACAGAGTCAACATCGTGATCACGAACCACACGGACAGGCCGATCGTCGGCACCGTGGAAGCGGGGCTCTTGGACAACCAAGTCGTGCTCTGGCCTCACATGACGCGGAACTTCTGGGTGCTAAGGTCGATGATGCCGAAAACGGTGACCTTCACCATAACGGAGAAGAGGGACTGAACGTGTTAGGAAACCCTGAAGCCAAGGACAGGATTCCTTGTGCAACCCATGCGGCTTGTCCGCTTTGCGTACGAAAGAAGTTCGGAAAGGGGAGCGGCGGCAAGAAGCCCAAGTGGATGCTGGAACTTCTGGGGCTCCCCTGCCACTACTGCGGAAAGCCGAGCACCACCGTCGATCACAAGGAGCCCAGATGCAGGGGCGGGAAGTCCAACCGGGCGAACATCGTCCCCTGCTGTGTTCCATGCAACCGCTTGAAGAGCGACATGAGCTACTTGCAGTTCGTCGAAATCATGCGGAAGAAAAGAGAGGGAAAATGAAGACCAAGACGAAGAGAAAGACCGATCCCCAGGTGCAGCGGGACTTCGAGGCCAAGATCAACAGGATCCTCGACAAGAGCAAGCAGTACCGTAAATGGAAAAAGAAGTACGTTGTCGGCGATCCCCTCGCTGCCGTCGAGTACGCGATGGCCAAGAAAAGAATGGAGGAGCTCAGGACACTCATCCCGCTTAGGACGAACGAGGCGGCGGAGTTCATGAGGCTTGAAGCCTGGATCGAGGAACAGGACAAGCGGAGCGCGATCTACTGCGAGCATGCGAACGAAGTCCCGATGACCTGCCCGTGCTCGACATTCTGCTATTGCCGGACGCACACGTGCAAGGACAAGATCTGGTACAAGAACCTGACCCTGGTCAATGCCGCGGAGGCGCTCACCAAAGCCAAGCCCAGCACGAACGAGTTCGCTTTCTGGTGGTGGAAGGTGCTGGAACTCATGAAAGATCTGAGGGACAAATGAAGCTGAAGATCGATATGAACTGGCAAGGCTTTTTGACTATCGTCTTCCTTTCAGGCTGGACGGTCAGCAGGGTTTACGAAAAGTTCTCGCATCCGGAGACGGGCTGGAAGGGCTGGTTTCTGGCCATCGCGCCGCTCACGATCTTCGTGACGATGTGCGTTCTCATCTACCTCCTCTCGAGGCTCTCGACCTATGTCTATCATCGGAGCCGGGGGAAACTAACCAATGATAATAGAAAGGCAACGAATGGCTGAAAAACAACCTCTGGTTGAGGCGCTCCGCGTGGAGATCCTCAAGCTCGCCACCGACGGAGATCCGAAAAGCGAGAACGCGCTGACGCCGGATGTCCTGATGAGGATCATGCGGGTGGCAAAGACAGGTCACGACCTGATCACCGCCCTGAACGCCAGCACGTCGAACCTTGCGGGGATGGTCAGGCGTTCAAACTCCCCCTTTGCCTTTGCGGGACAAGGGGATGACAGTCTCGGAGACAGTGCCTCCATGGGATCTGTGATTCCGTTCGCTCCGTCTTCGATGCCTGAGAATTTCGGGATGACGGCGCTCCGGGAGATCATCGCGGCGGTGAAAAATCAGAATGGCCCATCTCCCGCGAAGCTGGTGGAAGCTCTTGTCATCGCGAGGGACAACGGACTTCATGATGTCGCCAAGGAACTGGAAGGCCAGCTTGGCCTTGGCAAGAAAGAACTGGTCGTCGAGAGAGCGCAGGAAACCAAGGAAAAGGAGCCGGTATGAAAGTCTATCTTCCGTCCTGGAACGGCGACATGCGTCTGACGTCCGAGCTTGATGCCAATGGCTCGGTCTTGAGCTTGATCAAGCCCACCCCTCAAGAGCGGGTCATCGTCGGGGAATTCCTTCGCGCCGCATCGAAGAAGAAGTGGTGGACGAACGTGGCTCCTCCGCCCAAGGGCGAGCCCTATGAGTCGAGGGCGGAGGAGAAAATTGAGATCCATGCGCCGATCGCCATGGCGTCCAAGCTGTTGATCGGTATCAGCAGGCCGAAGGATCGCACCTTGACCGCCGTGAAGTTCACCGACGGGAAGATGGAAGTTGTCGAAGGGGCCACCTCAAAGTCCCTTGAGGTCATCGAAAAGGCCATCGAACGGGCCAAGAAGGAAGAGGATCCCAAGAAGGAGGAGGCCAAGGCGGCGAGCGTCAAGCGGCCGACGCCCTGCTGCCCCCAGTGCATGCCCGGAGCCATCGGGCCGGCCTCCGAAGTCCTGCTTAGCTTCCTCTCGCCCGAGCAGCACGAGCAGTGGTCGCGGGAACGGGCCATCCTCGTCCAGGGGCACCTTTCCGGGCATCGCTACGTCATCGCCCACCGGAACTCGGAGCTCGCCCAGAAGGTGGGTCGGATCTGCTTCGACGTCGACGACGAGAAGGTCGTCCACTTCCACGACTGGTCGGTGCCGCCCGAGGAGGAAGTTCTGTCCGCGAAGCTCATCATGGAGCACGCGGAGCCCTGGCTTCGCAATGAGGCGACCGTCTTCGGGGGCGGAAGCGACGTGTACAAGAACCCGTTCGGAGACGTCATGGACGGAACCGAAAGTTCCGCTTTCGCCACCGGCGTCGGGCAAAGTCTGTTGCGCATGATGCGCGGTTAAGGAGAAACTATGATCAACATGACCGGGCGACTCCAGTACGACCAGCCTCGGGGCGTCCTCTATTTCTTCGACGACAAGACGGGCGTCTGCCTCCTCCGGATCGAAGGCATTCCTCAGGGGATCCCCGACGGGAACCAGATCGACATCCACCTTGCCCATCCCGGTAACGAGCATCACCATGAGCACTGCGGCCAACGGCAGATCCTCAAGAAGGGGGTCACCCGGGACGAGGGTGTGGTCTGCGCGGTGAAGCTTCGGGCGTAGCTTGACCTGGGCTAAAAGATCTTTTATACTGGGGTCAGTACATTAGGAACTGATCCCAATGTTTAAGATCCAAGAAAGCGCGATCACGACTTCAGGGCAAGTCCAGGTGACCCTCCCGGAGGGATTCAAGATCCTTCTGGCCGCGACGATCGGCGGAACGTCCATGATCCGGTCGTTCGTGGACACCGCGAACCCCAATACGACGGCGACCCTCAACGTCGTGGCTTCCGGGAGCAACGTTGGCGGGGACTTCACGCAGCAGCAGTGGCTTGGGTACATCGTGCTTTCCGGCACGACCTACGACGTCTTCATGGCGTTCTAATAGTATTCGGCTGGAGGCCGACCTAGAATGGCCCTCGGATACATCGGAAAGACGAGCGCCAGAGGGATCGACTGGGTCGCCCTCCTGGCCTATGTCGATGACAGCAAGGAGGTCACGGCGAAGGAAGTCGCCGCCGGCCTGGGTCTCGGGCACCTCTCAACCACGATGCATCGGGGGAAAGAGCGCCAGTATCACAGCGGGCCCGCCGAAGCCGGCACGCGCCTCAACCGCCTGAACGACTGGGGCATGGTCTACAAGTCGAAGCCGTCGGGCGGCCTCATCACCTACAAGATCACCGACTACGGCAAGGAAGTTCTCGCCCATCCCGAGAAGATGGAGGAGAAGGCCCTCGGCGAGGAACCCAAGCAGAAGCGCACGGCCAAGGTCGAGGATCTCTATCCTGATCTCGGGGCCTACGGGGGAGTGGTCAAAGGCCCTGTCGCGCTCATGCGCCTGGTCGAAGTGACGGATGTCTCCCAGGTGACCCGCAGGATCCCCGCCAAGGAGTTTGCCGTCGAGCGGAAGTTCGACGGCTGGCTCTGCCAGGTGGCCGGCGGCCGGATCTACTCCCGCCGCGGGATGGAGCTCACCGAGAAGTTCATCCCCATCTATAAGACCGTGGGCGGCTTCACGGACGATCACCTGATCGGAGAGCTGGTCTATTGGACTCCTGAAGGGAAGATGGACGAGACTTCGGTCACGAGAGTAGCGGGAACCGCCGACCCGGAGGAAGCCTACGCGAAGCTGAAGGCCATGCCCGGCACGTTCCAGCTCATCGCCTTCGACGTGATCGCCCGCGGGGACGAGGACATCAGCGACCGGCCGTTCTACCGCAGGCGCGAGATCCTGGAGAAGATGATCCGTCCTGGGAAGCATCTGGCGCTCTCGGCCGTCTATCCCTTCGACAAGTGGAGAAAGGCCTACGAGGAAGCGCTTGCCGAAGGCGGCGAAGGGGTCGTTTTCAAGAACATGCAGGCGCCCTACCTCTGGCGGAAGCTGGGCGAACGGGAAGCGCAGCCTGTTGGAGTCCAATACAAGCTGAAGGCGATCAGGACGGACGACTTCGTCGTCTTCAATGCTTCCCGCGGTGAGAAGGGAAGGCTTCTCCTCCACTTCGGGCAGTTCTGGAAAGGACGTCTGATCCCGATCGGAGAAGTGGACAACCTTTCCGAGGAGAACGAGAAGGAAGCCATCAAACGCCTCAACGAAGGCCCTTTCGTGGTTGAGATCGCGTTCCAGGAACGGTATCCTAAACCTCCTGGGCACTTGAGGAGCCCTCGCGTGGTTCGGTTCCGCGACGAGAAGCCGATCGACTCGGCGACCCTGCCCAGGGAGTACGCGCCCAGATGATGGTATCCGAGCTCACGGACTACAAGAACGACGAGTGCCTGAAGGGCCTCTGGCGTCAGGCCACCCGGTACCATTATGCGAGCTTGCAGGACAAGAACCCCATCGTCGCCATGCGGCACAACGGCTACGCGGTCGGGATCATCGGCGTCCTGAAGGACATCTCCGACGAGGCGGAAGTGAAGCGACTCACCGGAGGATCGCTGAAGTCGCTCTGGCTGGGTGCAACCGCCTTCCAGGACAAGACGGAGTCGGAGATGTTCAAGATCGCAAAAGAACTCAAAAGGAGAGGGATTCCCATCCCATTCTAGGATGAAGGTTCTCACGATGTGCTCAGCCGGCACCGTCCGAAGCGTGGCCATGGCTCACAAGCTCAAGCAGAATTACGGAATTGATGCAGTTCCGGTCGGGCATGATGCGAACTCCCAGGAGACGATCGACATGCTCTCCGACTGGGCCGACAAGATCCTGGTCATGCAGCCCAAGTACGCTTCAGGCATCCTGAAGAAGAACGCCCACAAGGTCGTGATCGCCGATGTCGGCCCGGACGTCTGGGGCAACCCCCTCGACCCGGATCTCCAGGCCAAGGTCGGGAAAATCGCTTTCGACCTGCACCAGCAGGGCGTCATCAAGTCCTAAATAGTTAGTCCGCGGCTGTCTGGACATTCACCTCATTTGTTGTAGGAGGTTATCTATGTTCCATGTTGAGTCTTCGAATGTTGTTCAGTGCGGGCATTGTGACGGGGAAGGAGCATGCCGGAGAAATAATGGTGGAAGCTGCGTCACCTGCTCCGGCACCAATACCAGCCTGGTGCATCGCTGCTATCCGTGCAGCGGCACGGGATGGGTCGCCATCAATGTGGCACCGCGGAAATGCGACTGCGATCATTGCCGGGCGCTCAGGTACGGGACGCCGGCCTAGGACATCCCTCTCACAAGTAGTCAGTCACCTCGGATAGTCTGGCGACAAAAAACTTCATCTGAGCAGGAAGCGTATAAGGATGCTCGGCTTGGTCGTCTCATCATGTAACTGTTAAAGGAGAATGATATGGGCTCACTCATCGAGAAGCGCTTCGGCGAAATGGGAGCGGAAGTCCTGGTCGAGGAAGGCAAGCGGATCCGCGGCCGGTTCTCCATCGACGTCCAGGGCGAGATCTTCCTGATCTCGGGAAGCGACCTGGGGAAGGAAGACATCAAGATCCTGGACGTCCAGCCCGACGAGCGCCACCTCCTTCTCATGTGGAACGAGAAGGGCGAAAAGACCAACACGAAGCACAAGTTCCTTTGCGGCCACGACGAGCGCCACTGGTTCGTGGCGGCCGTGCCCGGGGAGAGCGTGAAGAGCGTTTCCGAGGCCATGGAAGCGCTCAAGCCCAAGGCGGTTCTCAACCGCGAGCGCGCCATGCGGGTCTCGGGGAAGGAGAAAAATGAGCGCCACAACTCCGCGCGGCGCCGGCAGGGTGAATGGTTCTTCGTGCCCGTCTGGCACCGCCTCCAGATCGACAAGCTCCAGATCCTGAAGAACGAGCCGATCCAGCGCGGACGGGCCAAGCCCCACCTCTGCGAGTTCATCTTCCGCCAGGGCGGCGAGCGGGTCTACGTGTCGTCGTTGCATCCGAACGGGATCACCGAAAGGGAGTACCAGAGGCTCATCAGGAAGGATCCCGCGAAGAAGCGCCTTCCCTGGCGGCACATGGTCAGGGACGCCAAGGTCTACGCGAAGGGAAGGGTCACCCATTCCGACCACGCCACGCTCGACCTGGGCAACGAGTGGCACCAGGTTCTCATGAACCGAGAGAACGAGGCGCCCTCCATGCGGCACATGCGGTTCCTGGACTAAGTCGAGGAGAGACTATGAGCGAAGAAGCGCGGCACTTGGCCGATGAGCACGGCGGGATCTGGAAAGAGCATCCGGGCCATCCTTCTCGAGACTGGCAATATGAAGTCGCCAATGGCGACACTCGTCTTGGCTATTGGGACTGGGTTCTGGCGAAGATCGAGGAGGTGGCGAAATGAAGACTCTGTCGCTGCAAGGACGCCCCGACGTGAGGAACATCATCGAGATGCCGGACAAAGTATTCCAAGCGTGGTACAACCTGAAAAGGGAAGCCACTTTGAGGCTGCTCAACGACTACACCCAATTCGCGAGCATTCCTCATCTCGGGTATGACAATGCCCAATATACGATGTCGGCGATCACTCTTGTGGGCGGCCAGCTCGAGGCTCTCCAGAAGGGGTTATCCTTCCTTGAGACGCTGAAGAAAAACAGAGATCTCTGGCTAGCTAAGCAGAACGACGGAGCTTAGCCTATGACGCCAGATAGAAGGAGACAGCTTTCCTCTCTCCGCAGGCGGAACCGGACCATGTCCAAGGCACAGCCCGGCCTTAAGATCTTGAGGAAGAAGATCCTGTCCCATGGCGGTGACGAAGTCGTCCTTGATCCGCGTGGGCCGGAACCTCATCTCAACGAGCTTCTCGGCCGCGGAGTCTTGCAAGACGGCCATGGGGCAAAGCAGGTCAAAGGAGAGCCCTGCCACTGTCACGGAAATTCAGCACTGGTCTGGTCTCGCAAGAAGGAGAAGCGGACGATCTGCACGGGATACGCCCTCAGCGACGACGGGCTATGGAGATGTCACTCCTGGGTTCTTGAGGCGGGGAGAATTCTCGAAACGACGACCGGAAGAGAGGCGTACTTCGGCTTCTCTCTGACCATCATGGAAGCCGTCATGTTTTCTATCGGCGAAGGGGTCATTTAGAATGAGAGGAATAAAATGGACAGAAGAACGTTCATCGGTATGGCCGTAGTGCTGGCCAATCCTGGCGATCTTGCCAATCTTGCCGCAGCCCCGCAGAAGCTTGTGACCAAGGAACCCTTCCCGCCAGTGGGGCTGGCGACTACGATCAAAGTTCTGGAGGATGTCTCCGACTTCGGCTTTGCTGATCCGCACTTCTTCTTCGCGCTCCCGGATGGCCGGACGGCGTTCGTCCACAAGGCCTGCCCGCTCCAGGTCGCGGAAGAGTATCTTTCGCAGATCGTCGGGAAGAAGGTTCACTTTGTGATCCAGCATCCGGCACCGAAGGCTTCTACCTAGCGGGCCTTCTCGCGTGCGAAGGCGTGTGGATCCATATCGCCAGGAATGGGAATATAGGTCACTTTGCCGAAGACGTGCGGGCACTTCGGATGAGCCTTCTTATGAAGCCTGTTCGCCCAGGCAAAGGCGACATCTTTAGTCCGTTCTTCACGATAGTCGGCCACGTGCCTGAAGTCACAGCGAGGGCACTTGATGAGGGCGATCAAGGACTCTTCATTAGCTTTCGACGATGGGGACATATTCCTCTTCCTTCATTCCGAACGTCCAGGCGACTCCCTCCCTCGCACGACGGATCGAGGGAGGGACACGGAGAATGTACTCCTTCACATGCCCGTCGGGCTCAGGCGTGCTGTTGATCACCTTGACGAGATAGACATCCTCCTCATTGGGATCCCACGTGCTGCGCATCTCGCCCCAGGGCATGAGAGCACGGCGCTCGGAGGCCTTGGGCATCTCGCACCGGTAAAGAGTGCCGAAGTCATCGGAGTGGATCTTCGTGGCGTTGAACTCTTTCAGGAAGCGATCCCAGCCCATCCGTTCGATCATGACCCGGCGGACTTCAGCGTTCTGCTCGCGGTTAATGTGGTAGGCGGTGATCTTCTCGGGCTCTTTGATCACGAAGTCGGGAACGCGCATCCCGCGGATGGCATAGACGCCCCATCCGTCGGGATACTCAACCGCAAGCTCAGTCGTATGGTGGAGACGATGGTTGTCGTCGAAGTGGATGGCGACCGGGCGCTCGGAGAAGACGACCGTATGCTCGAAGGCCCACCACCAGCCCACCTTGAGAAGGTCGCGGAGGCATTCGACCACGCGGGAACGATCCAGACCCAGGACATCCTCGAAGAAGGCATGGAAGTAGACGCTCCCCGCGTCCTGGTACCCCTTGTGGTAGGTCGAGAGGTATCCGGGGATCTCCCGCATGGCAAGCTCGACGGGCATGAAGAGGGTCTCGACTGTTCGATGGATGGTGCCCCACGTGTGGCTGACCTCGGTCGTCCAGAAGGACTCCGTGACGCCGTTGGCGATCTGGTTGGTCGAACGCGCAGTGATCATGGACTGGATCTGCGCGGTGACGGACAGGTTCCTCATGTCCCCAAGAGGGAACCGTTTGACGGCAGCGTAGGGAGACCCCGTCCAGATCTTCTCTTTGGGGACATCGTACCCTGAGAGGAGATAGAGCTCGTCGACCGTCTGTTCGATCTTCTCCCTGTTGCAGGGGCCCGTCGAGAAGGCGGCTTTCAGGCCGTCGGAGATCAGGATGTCGGCGCGCGGCTTGAACCGCTCAGGAATCTTGTCGAGTTTCGGCATCTAGGAGCGATATGGAGCAACCTTCAGAACGGGCCTGTACGTGATCTTCTGCATTTCCTTGAGGCGCTTCTCCCCGTCCTTGACGACCTTCTCATTGCTCTTGACGGCCTCCTTGCACCACTTCGTGAAAGTCTTGACCATTCCTTTTGCGGTCTGCCTGTCGCCGCGCCGGGCCATCGTGTAGAGATCCTTCCAGGAGATCGTGCGCTGGTAGGTGACGTCGCCTTCGATGACGACGAGGTGAAGGCCGTCGGGACGAAAGGTTCCTCCCACCGGGGGGTTCGGCTGACTCATAATGCCTCCTTAGCTTGAGCTGCTACGAACAGCGCGTCCTGGATGGGAAGGTGGTCGCACTTCACGCACATGAAGTGCCAGAAGCCCGGCCCTTGGACGAGCCGTATGTCGTGCCGGCATTCCATCGTTCAGTCCCAGACGGGGCGGATCGCCTGCGGGGTGTACTCCCGCTGACGGATCACCTTGTAGTCGCCCTTCTCGAGCACGATATGGTCGTGCTCCTGATGGGTGAGCTTGACCTCGTCGGAGACCCGGAGATAGCGCTCCCCGTCGACCTCGTACATCCTGGCCTTGGTGGAGTCGATGCCGTGGAGGTGTCCCGTCGCTTCGCCGTAGGCGAGAACGACGTTCCCCTTCTCGGGCTGGACTTCCTTGAAGACCTTGGCTTTGGCCTTGGCCTTCTCGAGATCGACCGGGTTCTGGAGCTTGATG
>JBGPNZ010000015.1:0-17688 GCA_041487795.1 Nitrospiraceae bacterium | reverse complement strand
CGCTACTGATGGTCGGCCTCTACATCTTTTTTAAATTCGGCATGCCGCTGTTTACGGCACCGCTCCCGGCCAGCTTGATCATGCTGTACCTGATGCTCACGTTTTCAGGAATCATGATCTTCATGACGCTCAGCGGGACGTCAACGGAGTCGTTCCTGGGTCCCATTTTCCGCTTCATCAGCGGGGATGGCCAGGACGGCACCATGAAGATGGCGCGTCTGGCGGTGCTGGCGTTGTTTCCGCTCCTGGTGGGCTGGCAGACGTATACAAGCACAGCGCTCAGTGAGGTGCCGCCTGCGGAGAACCGCACGGTTCACCCGGCGCCTCCCGGAGAATTTGCGGTCATGTCGAATCCCGTTCCCAATACACCGGAGAACGTCATGCAGGGGAAAGGGCTCTACGCCGCCTACTGCTCGCCCTGCCATGGCCTGTTCGACGGTAAGGGGCCGGCCTCGCGCGGGTTCAATCCGCCGCCGGCGAACTTCAAGGATCCGACGACGATTGCGATGTTGCAGGAAAGCTATCTGTTCTGGCGGATTAAGAAGGGCGGAGTCGGGCTCTCCGTTGAAGGCATGCCGTGGAAATCCGCGATGCCGCGATGGGAATTCGAGTTGAAGGATGAGCAGATCTGGAAGATCATCCTGGGCGAGTACGACGGGGCGGGCCAGAAGCCGCGCACCTGGGAATAGGCACAGGCCTCACGGGAATTTTAAACGAAGGGTCATGGGCATGAAGGCTGCGAATCAGCGACTGGAATGGAAATGGGGAATCCTGGCAGGCACCGCCATGGCGGCGATCCTGTGGGGAGTCGGTCCGGCGTGGGCCCAGGAAAGCGTATCGATCCGCGCCATGCTCACCACGAGCGTGCCGACGGATGACCCGACCGCCTCTGCCTGGAACTCGGTGGCGGCATCTCAATTTCCGATGTCTCCACAAGTCCATTGGCCGACGCGGATTCAGGAAGTGACGGTCAAGGACGTCAGGGTCCGCGGCCTGCATGACGGCAAGCAGGTGGCGATTCTCCTGGAGTATGACGACCCGACGCAGGATCCGGACGACGCCGCGGCCATTGAGTTCATGGTCGGGGACAAGAAGGCGCATTTCGCGCATGGTCAGCCGATGGGACAAGTCGAAGGCGGGCCCGTCAATATCTGGTTCTGGAAGAACAAAGACGCCAAGGCCCTCGACATGAACGCCAAGGGTTTTGGGACGCTCAAGGTGCAGGATCAGCAGGATCTCAAGGGCAAGGGGGTCTACCAGGACGGCAAATGGAAAGTAGTCTTCTCCCGTGCGGTGACGACCGGTGATGCCAACGACACGCAATTCAAACCCGGTGAATTCACCAACATCGCGTTTGCGGTGTGGGATGGGCAGAGGGATCCTGCCAGCGGAGACTTGAAGGAAAAGGGATCCCAGAAGGCCGTGTCGTCCTGGTGGTATTTCCGCGTGGATCCGCAGCCGGACTATACGAGCTATTTCTACGCGCTGCTGGCCATCGGGTTGGCGGCAGGATTTGAATTTGTCGTCATTCGGAAGCTGAGGAAAGGGCCGTCCGCATGAGGACCATCGTGGGACTACGGAGAATCGCACTTGTGGCCGTGCTGATGGGAGTCGGCGCCGCCGGCTGCACGCTGTTTCAAAGCGCGCAGGTCGCGAAAGGCCAGAAGCTCTATACCCACTACTGCATGCACTGTCACGGCGAGCATGGCCGGCAAAACGAAGGCTACAACTGGGGAAAAATGCCCGACCCGCGTCCCAAAGATCTCTCGAATAAAGCAGAGATGTCCACGTTTAAGGACGAGGAGATTTTCAGCACCATTTCTCGCGACATGAAAGACACGACTCCGGAGAAGGGGGACAAGATCGGCGACGACGAGTTTGCCGTGCCGACCATGCCCACCTTCAAGCACACCTTGTCGGAAGAAGAGATCTGGTCCATCGTGGCCTATGTCCGCACGCTGCACGGGATGAAATCGGAGTTTGATATCGCCGGACGGATCAAGAAACTGGAGGGCGAGAAGCTCGCTGCCCAGCAGAAGTTCGATCAAAGCAAGCAGACATTCGAGGCGGCGCAGAAGAAGGCGGATGATGAGGCGGACAAGACCGGCAAGGATGTGGATGAATCGGTCTATGCCAAGGAACAGGATGCTTTCGTGGCTGCCAAGAAAGCATTGGGTGCCGCTCAGGCCGCGCTGACGAATTTCAAAGAGCGTCCAAAGTTCGCCGCCATTCAGCGGCCGGATCTGACGATGAAACCGGACCAGGCTGCGAAGCTTGCCGAGCGGGGCAAGCAACTCTATGCCAACAAATACGGCTGCAATGCCTGCCACCAAGTGAGTGATGCAGGCGGTGCGGTTGGCCCGGCGCTGGATAGGGCCGGATTCCGGTTGAATGGCACGTGGGTCTTCCGGTGGATTAAGTACCCGCAGTCGATGAAGCCGGACACGCGTATGCCGAATCTCGGCCTCAGTGACGATGATGCCAAAGCCGTGACCATGTATCTGACCACGTTACGGGCGCCGAAGCCGGATAAGCCGATCGAAAAATCTGCCAACTAGCTTTCTGGCGTTTCCGGTCTATAAAAATCCTGCCCAGAGGCCGGCCAGAATCGCCCAGCCGATCCATGTGTGTTGTCGAAACATGGAGAAGGCCAGAGAAGGAAGAACTGGACCGCGTAATGCCTTGATTTGCCGGCTGGCAAACCCGCAACTTGCCGCGAGTATTCCATAAAAGACCAGTCCGATCCCGGACAGCCATCCCGCCACTCCAAGGCACAGAATCATCATGCCGAAGCTGATGGCGATCGCCAGCCATGTCCATTGTCCGAACAGGATGGCGGAGGACCTGATGCCGATACGCTGATCATCGGCTCGGTCCTGCAGGGCATAGATGGTGTCATAGGCAATGGCCCAGGCAATTGCACTCCCAAACAGGAGCCATGCCTGGGGCTCCAATTTGCCGCGGGCTGCCGCCCAGGCCATGACGACGCCCCACCCGAAGGCCATGCCCAGGATAGCCTGTGGAAGCGGTAGGATGCGTTTGGCAAAGGGGTAGGTGGCGGCCAGCAGTACGGCGATGGGACTCAGGAGAAGGACCAGCCGATCCAGCAGGAGTATAAGGCTGCCCGCGATCGCGAGAAGCACCAGCAATACTGCGAGGGCTGTTCCCATCGACAGTTGCCCGCTGGCCAGCGGGCGCGTCCTGGTTCGTTCCACATGACGGTCGAGCCGGCGATCCGCGGTATCGTTCAGAATAACGCCGGCGCTTCGCATCAGGAACGAGCCTGCTGCAAAAACGACGAGCAAGATTGGATCGGGATGGCCCTGCGAGGCCAGCACCAGGGCCCACATCGTCGGCAACATGAGTAGAAGCGTACCGGTTTGATTGGGAAGTCTGATCAGCTCGGCGATCAGCCTTAGCCGAGATGACTGTGTCGGGCTTGAGGCCGGCAGGGATGTGGGAGTTCCCGGAGATTCGGTCGACATGAGGTGACCATAATCGTGGCGGCCGAGTCTGTCAACGAGTGCGGCATTGTCTTTTCAAGCTGGTCCGGCTATATCTCTACGCACAGGAGAGCCGTGTGAGAGCGATTAAATTGGTGGGGATGGCAGTAGCCCTTGCAGGGACCCTGACTGGCTGTGGTTGGTCGCCGCAGAGAGGACGGGACTCGCAAGGGTACTGGTTGCCGCTTACGGTCGTCGTGCGGTTTGATCCCAGCGTGACCGGCGTGAAACTCGAGTACAGCGATGCCTGCCAGCAGCCGAAGACGATTTCAGCCGGAGAGCAGCTGACGTATGTGTTCAGGCGCGAAATCGGCATGGCGTTTGAACGTGTGCGGATTGATGAGACGGCGTCGAAGCGGACGGTTGACGGAGAGCTTGAAGTTTCCCTTGGGCTTAAAGAGATTGAGTTGGTGATCCCCCGGCAAGCCGACAAAAGCCATGCGGCAACCGTGCATCTCGGGGGCACCGTTGCCTTTCGCGATCAAGCCGGAACACCGCTGTACGCGAAAAGCCTTCGGACGGATGTGCAGGGAGAGGTGACGACGACCCGGCAGAGTTGCGATGTCACGGGCCTGGCTGAAATCGTCAATGATGCGGGGCTGATTCTAGCCCAGGGTTTAAAGAAGCATCTCGGAACTTCGATCAAGTTGCAGGAATATTCCAGGCAGCGTGAGGCGGCGAGGCGTTGATTTGTTCCCGCGCAGCGGTCTGATTGACAGCTGCGCGCTCCGTGGTTATGATGCCTGCGTTCAAGCCCGCCTTGCTGCTCCGCACGAAAATGGTGGCCGGCGTAGCTCAGTTGGCAGAGCAGCGGTTTCGTAAACCGCAGGTCGCTGGTTCGATTCCAGTCGCCGGCTCCAGCCGTCGCGGAAGCAAAGGCTGCCCACCATAGCTTTAGCGAAGGTGGGCAATATTATGCCGCCGCTTCGGCTGGCAAGCCAGACCACACTTCGTGTGAGCCGCGGGCTTGTTAGAGGTTTATCAGAATCATTGCCTGCGGATAACCCCCTCAAGTGTTTCTTTTTTTGGATTCGGAGTAGGCAGGTAGTGCACTTCCTGTGAATCCCGGCATGCAACCATCAGCGAAAAACTCAACTCCTCTCCTTGTTTCCCGCTCCCTCGCATCGGCATTATTGCGCCTCTACGACTATCCCGACCCCCGCAATCCGACCCGAACCATCCGCGGCTACGACTGTCCTCATGCCCTCCGTACGGCCCGAATGTGTGCAGCTGTCGCGCTTCATCTTGGTCACCCGCCCGCCCGCGTGAAACAGTACCAAGTCGCCTGTTTGCTTCACGATCTGGGACGGTCCGGACTGGATCGCCGGCTTTTTGGAAGAATCTGGTCCTGGGCCAGGCAGCACGGTATCCCGACCAGACCGAGGGAATGGCGGGCCGTGCATCCAAAGACGCGTTACGGACGAGAGCCGGAAGCGTTCGTCACCCGTTATGGCACCGAACTGGAACAAGCCGGTATCCGGCTGGACGCGTGGGCCAAGGAACAGATCGAGATGCGCCTGGGCTACGCCCGTCGGTTGGACCGGCACCTACGAAGGGTCAAGCCGGCCTTGACCACGTTGGGCGTTCAATGGCGGTCATGGATGAAACTCGTCATGCTGTACTATTATTATCCTGAGAAGCTCAAGGGGAGGGCCCGTTGGATCAGACAACTGTCTCAGGTGCTGGTTGCGTGCGAACAGTTCGAGGCCTACAGCAACCGGAGGCGCGGGCGGGATTACTATACGCGTACGAAAGAGGATGTCCGGGATGCCTTTGCCTATTTAGAGAAGCTCCAGGCAGAGAGAATTCTGGATGCGGGTGTCGTGACGACGATCAAATTGCTGGCGGCGGAGGGAGCCTTCGACCGGCTGCTCGCTCAATCTCGTGGGATTGGTTTATCGAAACGGGAGCGGACCTACCTGCGGGCGCTTAAAAAGGAGTTGTTATGTCGGTAAAGAGCGTCCCCCTACAAGTGAGGATGAACGGCGGGACTCACATCGAGAACATCACTGCGATGGTGCAGCAGGCGTTGTCCAATACCGGTCTTCGCTCGGGGATTGTCACGGTGTTTGCCAAACATACGACGGCGTCGGTGCTGATCATCGAGGATGAGCCCGGCATCCGTGCCGACACGAAAACGATTTGGGACCGTTTGGTCCCGGCCAACCCCAACTGGCAGCACAACACCCGCAACCCCGGAGAGGACAACGCGCACAGCCATCTTCGTGCGCAAATGCAAGGCGTCTCTCAGACCATTCCCTTTACGGACGGTCAGCTGACCCTCGGAACCTGGCAGCAAGTGGTGGTGGTGGACTTCGACACCCGCTCCCGAACGCGCGATCTGGTGCTGCAGATCGTCGGCGAGTAACCCAGCCGGTGAAAAATAAAAAGGCTGCCCTTCATGCGAAAGGCAGCCTTCAAATTGGCTCCCCGGGCAGGACTCGAACCTGCGACCAGCCGGTTAACAGCCGGCTGCTCTACCAACTGAGCTACCGGGGAACATGAACAATTTTCAGAAGTTTAGCACAGCCGAAGAAGCTAGGTGAAGAATTTTTCAGGCTTGAGTTGCCCGGAGCCACTTCCTAGACGTCGAAATCCTCCGAGTCGTCATCCGCGGTTGTCGCATCGGTGTTGCCCGACGCCAACGACACATAATGCTTGGCCCAAGAGACGTAGATATTGCCGCTGTCCTTCATGGCATCGGCGCCGCCCCTGAGCTTGGCGGCCGCGTCGGGGTCTTTCCCGGCAGCCTGGATTTCGGCAGACCGCTGTTCCAGCGCCTGCGGAAACCGGCGTATCACGTCCTTGATCTCTTCGAGCAGGCTTTCCAAGACGTTGTCTTCTGATTCCATGCGCTACTCCCTTGCCCGAAAAAAAACCCCATGGCGCAGGCCATGGGGTTTGTGCCGTCTGATCTCTCGTCAGCCCTGGTACGCTTGCCCCAAGGCAGCCGATTCCCCTTTGCTTTGCATCAGTGACCCATCGGAGCTGACAGCCTGCATCACGATCGCCTGGTGCTTGGCGGCGTTGCACACGACGACGCACAGTTCGCAGCCTTTGCACCGGCTGATGGTCACCTCGGCGACCATTTTGGTGCTGTTCAGATCGAGGCAGTTGGCCTCCGGGCAGTACATGATGCAGAGGCGGCAGCCTTTCTTGGCTACGCACTTATCGTCGATGACCTGGGCTACGTTATACATGCGTCAGCATTCCTTTGTGTGGCAGGATGTTGGAAAAGACCTCCAGCTTCGTTCTCGCTAGCTGCGGCCGCACCACGGGAAAAGCACGCGTCTTGGCGCGTGCGGGGGGGCGGGTGATAAGACGACCTTTTTGACCATCCTGTGAATAATCTAATCTGTTATGCGGCGACGGCCGGATTTCCGACCCGCAGCTCGATCTTATTCTTCTCGGCCCATTCGGAGGCGATCTCGTAGGCCCGTTTGACCGTGGCGAGGTTCTTCGCCAGCAGCATTTCCTTTTTGGCAAACTTCTTTTTGATCGCTTCGTCCAGCGAGGCAGTGCCGCCGGAGGCCACGAACTTCTTGCCGAACCGTTCCTGGAGCGCCAGGTCCAGCGAATCCATCGAGACGCACTTCGTGATGCCGGCCACGGAGCCGATCATCGTCATATTGGTCGAAAGCTCGGTGCCCGCAACTTCCAGGGCGATCTGGGTGCCGTTGATGTAGAACAGGGCCACGTTCAAATCCTTGAGTCGCTGATTGTCTTCGTCGGACAGCAGGGGCATGTCCGAGTTGATGATGACCACTCCGCCTTCCTTGATGCCGGAATAGAAGGGCATCGTATAGCTCTTGCCCATCGTGATCACCTGGGGATGGAACACCTCGATCACGTCCGGGAACACCAACTCGCCGCGGTCGTAGATCCGCTCGATGCCGATCCGGCAGTAGCTCTCGGCCGGGGCCATGCGCTTTTCCGCCCCAAAGAACGGATTCGAGATCGAGAATTTTCCATCCTTGTTGGCGGCCATCGCCATCACATGCGCCGCCGTCACGGCGCCCTGACCGCCCAGTCCCGACATCCGGATATTAATCCGTTTCTTGATCATACGTCTCTCCGTGAATGGAACGAGAGGCGTCAGGCCTCTTGCCCCGTCAATTGCTTTGCTGCGGCCTTCCGTTCCTTGTCCTTCGCGGCCAGTTCGGCCAGGAATTGTTTGGCCGGCTCGCTGACGAATTCCTTGTAGGAGAACCGCTCGGTCGGTTTTTCGGAATCCCGCATCTCCTGGAGCCCTTCCATACTGTTCTTTCCGATCTCCAGAATGCAGGGCGTGTAGAGCTGCAGATAGGTCGGGCCGAGCTCGCGGGCGATGAACACCGCGTTTCGGACCACCTTCTCAATCAGGGAAGGCTTGCTGACCGTACATTGCACCACATAGTGGCAGCCCGCTTCCCTTGCGATTTCCGGGAGGCGCACCTTCTCGAATGTTTTTCCGACCGGCGCCATCTTGGCGACGAACCCTTTCTGCATCAGGCCGCTCTCCTGGCCGCCGGTGTTGGCGTAGAGCTCGTTGTCGAAGCAGATGGTCGTAAACTTCTCTTGCCGGAACCACGCCTGCATGGTCATGTCCAACCCGATATCCACGGTGGCTCCGTCACCAGCCAGCACCACGACGTCCTTCACCCGGCCGGGGAACCGGACGGTGAGGGCCCGCTTCAAACCTGACGCGATCGCATTCTGGTTGCCGAAGAGGGAATGGATATTGTGGACGGCCACCATCGGGAACACGAGGCTGGTACAGCCAGTGGAGCCCACCATCACCGTGTCTTCGGGAGTCGGCAGCGACGCCAGAATGTATCGAAACGCCATGGACTCCGGGCAGCCGGCGCAGAGCGAATGCTCCTCGATCAACTCCTTGGAGCTACCGATGTCTTTCCAGCCCCGGTCTTCCTTGCCATACGTCGCCCGCTTGACCAGGTCCTGGTACTCCGGCGGCATGATCTCGAACATCTCCGGCGCAATTTTAATCCGCTCTTTGCTCATGGTGTCGGCCTCCTCGTCAGTCGCTCAGGTTGTCGTCGGTTCGTTTCAGCTGCCGCGTCCGGCCAGCGACATTGCTTTCATACCAAGGGCGGTCTTGATCTCTTGCACGATGATCTCCGGCGGCATCGTCATTCCGCCGCAGACGTGAGGGCCGGCATGGACTCGTTCGCTGTTCGGGATGGTCGCCTTGATTTCCTTCGCCAGCCAGCCGACGACGTTGAACTCCGGCACGAAGATATGCTTGGCGTTTTTCGTCGCCTCGCGGATCTCCTCGCCCGGCCATGGCCGCAGGGCCTTGACCTTCACAAGCCCGACACGTATGCCTTCGTCTTCCAGCAGGCGGATCGCTTCACGCCCCTGGGACACGGCGGTGCCGGAGGCCACGATCAGGACGTCCGCGTCCACATTCTCGGTCTCGATCAGGCCGTTCAGCCATTTGATCGTGTGCTTGCGCGACCGCTCGACCGCCGCCCAGACTTCCTGCTGCCAGCTCGCATGCGTGGCGTAGCTGATGTAGTTGCTCTTCATGATAAACGGATCGCGCATCATCCGGACCGGCGGACATTCCATGTCCATGCACGGGACCGGCGAGCGATAGGGATCATACGGCGGCAGGCACATATCCGCCGGCGTCAGGTTCACCACGTCCTTGGTATGCGTCACGAAGAACCCGTCGCAGCAGAGCGCGAGCGGCAGGTGGACATCCGGCTCTTCCGACACCATGTAGCCCATGAGAATCCAATCGAAGAAGTCCTGGGCTGTCTCCGCATGCCAGACCAGCATGCCGGTATTCAGCAGGTAGGCGATTTCCAGCGTGTCCGGCTGAATCGACAACGGAGAGTTGATGCCGCGACAAGTCACGATCATCTGGATCGGCAGCCGCGCACCGGCCCACATCGGGAAGTTTTCCATGGCCCGCATCGTGCCCGGACCGGCCGTCGTGGTAAACACGCGCGCGCCGCCGAAGGCCGCGCCGGCGCATTGGGACATGACGGCAAATTCGCTCTCGCCCCGGAAGTAATCGCCGATATACCCCTCGGCGAACAGCTCGCCGATCAGCGCGGCCGCTTCGCTCTGCGGCGTGATCGGGTAGGCGATCATGACGTCGCAACTGGCCCGCCGGAGGGCTTCCTTGATCACCTCGCTGCCCGTGTAGAATGACGGGGTGCGCGGCGCCTCGTGCATCAGCTTCCAGGTGTCGGTGTAGGTCTGGCCCTTTTTGTTTTGCGTGCCGATGAGCGATTTATTCTCTGCCATGGGTCCGGCCTCCTTTTTCAGCTCGTCGCGAGAATTCGGAAGCGCGAGCTGATCTTGCTTAACGTTTCTTCGGATCGAACTTTACACTACCTTTGAGCCGCTTGACCGTGTCGGCCAACTTCATGATCTTGTCGGCCGTCGCGTCGCGGAACGACATCATCGCGTCTTCGTGCCCGGCCTGCGCGCACATGGCGATCGTGTAGCAGGACGTGCCGCCGCGGATGATCTTCAGCGACAAGTTCGCTTGATGACAGTGTACACCGACAAACATGCAGACGTCGATCTTGTTGTGCCAGATGGTCAGGTTCGGGTGATTTGGGTTGATTTCGACTTCGGGATTGATCTTCGGATACTTCGGACGGTAGTCCGGCATGGGGATCAGCATGGCCTGCTGTTGCGGCGTCACGCATTCCTTGATCGTTTCGTAGAGGTGCCGGATCGCCGTCGCTTTCTTTGCGGCCTTTTCGTTCCACGCCCAGAGCACCAGCGGGCCGGGGAAGATCGTCGGCACTTTGGCCATCAGAAACTGGCGAGCGGCTTCTTCGTAGGCCTTCTCTTCGGGAACGATCACGCCGTTGATATGCGCCTCGCCGGGGTTCGGCAGGCAAATGCCCATCGATGCGGCAGAAGGCGGCAGGAAGTGTTCAGGACCGGGGAGGACGCGATACTGGGTCATTTCCTTTAACCCTTCAGTGGCATGCTGCAAGGCAGGCACCCCGCAGGATCTTTATTCGTCCAAGATACCATTGGTAAACGTGGGTGCACTCTAAGCTTTTCCAGTAGCGTGTACAAGCTCACAGAAGGCCCACCACACAGGAATTATGGGCTATAGACCAGGGATGCTGTAGGCCTTTCGGGTCAACCGCTGCTCCGATCATAAATCCCACGTTCAGGTAATGGTGGAGTATAGCGGGGCAGCCTGAAAATTGTCAATAACTGAATCGGCAGTTTTCCGAAGTAATTTCAAAGTCTTGCGACGTACAAAGGGGTGGGTTTTGTGACGCACAAAGGGTGGATGGAAATATGGTCATGGACGAGGAGCCACTGTGAAGTGGGCGACTGCGGCGCAGGCTTCATCGGAGCCCAATGTGCAGGCCCGATCGAAGTCGCTTTTCGACGACAAGCCTTGCTGAAGACGCTCGTACAATTTGGCGCGGAAGAGCAACGCGTGGCGGTTGGCAGGATCGACGCGCAGGACGATCGTGAGTTCGTCCACGGCCTGTTGAAGTTTATCCATCTGGGCATACACCTGGCTTCGCAGAATGTGCGCGTCCCGTTTCTGGTAAATCCAACTCGGGGATTCGTCCGATCGCAGCAGGGGATCGAGCGTGGCGAGGGCTTGGCGCCATTGCCGCGCGGCGATCTGTTTCTTCGCTGTGGCCGTATGCAAGGCGATCAATCGCTGCTGGGCGATATCGAACATGGGATCGGCCTGCAGCGCGCGTTCATAGTTCTTCGCCGCTTCCTCCGTTTGTTTTTTCCACGTAAAGGCATCGCCGCGTCCCAGCAATGCCCAGGGGCTGGATAGGTCCAGCGCCAGCGCGCGGTCGAAGTCGGCGATCGCGCGATCCGCATACTCGTTGAGTTCGGCGCGGGGGCTTTTCTTTGAATTCGAGGACGCGATGCTGAGATACGTTTGCCCTCTGACGACATAGGCGTCCAGGTACTGATTATCCATGGCCAGCGCTTTCGTGGCCAGCTCGATTTTTTCCGGGAAGTGCCGGCTCTGGACCGCGGCATGCACCAGATCCGTTGCGGCCCGGCGGTTCCGAATCTGCCCTTTGAGGAGCGGCGCGACCGTTCGCGAGTCCCGCAACTGCGCGCGGAGTTCATCCAGTTCGGATTTAAGCTGGCTGTTTTCGGTGTGCAGGAGGTGATGATGCTCCGCCAATTGTTCGTAGGCCTTCTGACGCTTGATGGCGTCTTCAAGGGCGTCCAGATTGATCGTGGCTTTGATTCTCACGTAGAAAACGATCCGATCGCCTTCCAGGACGCGGCGTTTCTCAAGAAACTCCGTTTCGGTAATGGCCGCGGCGATCATCCGCACGCTGAGCGAGTTCAGCCGGCTCGTCTTGCCGTCGGCGTGCTTTTCGACGTCCTGGGACGTGGCTTCAATGTAGACGCCGGCCTCCTCCACCGCTTTTCGTTTCGCCCGCGTCAGCGCGTTTTCTTCCGCGCCGGCAAGCGTGTCGCCGTCGCCCATGACGTACGACGCGTCGGCGATCGCGACTTTGACGTGCGGCTCGGCGGCCTGTGCGGGCAGGCTGACCGAGAACGCCGCCAGCAGCAAGGCTGGTATCAGGCTGCGCCGATCCATAGTTCCATGATAACCCGTGAGTCTCGTTCCAACAACGCCGGACAAGGATTTCCGAACAACCTGAAAGCCAGGTTAGGATGCGCCCTCTGTTTTTGGGAACACCTGCAGAAACGGGTGGACTTCCACTCTGGCAAAGACTCCCTGCACCGTATAGGGGTCGGTGTCTGCAAAGGCCTGAGCCTCGGCCAGCGACTCGGCCTCAATGACGATCAGGCTGCCGGTCTTGTCGGTGAGGGGGCCGGCCAGCACGACCCGGCCCTGCCGGACCAGCGGCTCCAGATTGGCGAGATGAGCCGGACGGTGAACTTTGCGTTTCGCTTCTCCGTCGGGTCCGTCAAAGCCGAGGATGACGAATTTCATGTTATCCGGGATAGGCTGCGGCGTGGGTGCCGGTCGGGCTAGCACTGATCACTGCTGATCGGCTGGCGACTCGCATAGCCGTTATGGACTTCATGCCACCATCCCACTTCCGACTCGCCCAGCTTCCAACAGAGGTACACCACGCGTCCCTCGTGCAGGTGCGGGAAATCGCACAGGCCCATCTCAACGTCCTTGACCAGTACCCCCATCTCCTGGATTTTCTGGAGGTTGTCATTGATCTGTTCCAAGGCAGAGATGTAGTGCGTGGCCACGAAGCTTCCCCCTCCGAACTGAGCGTTTTTACTAGCTTTTTTTATCTCGTCCTTGGTGTGGACGAGAACGGACTTACCTTTTTTAACAGCCGAAAGGTGTTCTTCGAGGCTGGGGATGAGACGGTTGGCTTCAGAGAGACTGAAGAGCCGATCCGGATACTCGTCGTCTTGTTCCGCCATGTATATCCTGACTGTACTGCGCCCACTCATAGCACAACCGCAAGAGTCCGTGCAATGAACGGAACCAAGGGAAAATGTTATTGACAAATCGGACCGCCGTGGATACTATGACGACGATCGTACTTTCCTGAATTCAAATATACTTCCAGTCCAAATCAGCTTCCCGGCAGCTTCCCGGGGTGATCTCGAATCAAATCAATAGCGTGAGCAGGCGGAAGTAGACGGAGTGCATCGCGTACCCGCATATGCTGGCGGGGCGCCGGCTGGCAGAGAACAGCACGGAAGGAGAGGAGCGCGCAGGACCAGAGTCGGGTTACCGCGAGACATCCTCGTCAAACAGCGAAACAGCTCCGTAGAGACCTTCGTCATCATCCAGAACAGCAGCGTGACAGTCAATGAGCGTAATCAGGCCGAGGCGGGTGCCCCGGTAGCGTGGAGGTTAGGACCAATATGTTAGAGGAGAAGACCATGCATCTTGCCGAACTGAAGCAGAAGACGATCGCCGATCTGAACGAAGTCGCGCGCGACCTCAAGATCGAGGGCGCGGCGAACTTGCGCAAGCAGGAGCTGATTTTCGCCATCCTCCAGGCGCAGACCGAGAAGAACGGCTCGATCTATGGCGAGGGCGTGCTGGAAACGCTGCCCGACGGCTTCGGCTTTCTACGGGCGCCGGATTCCAACTACCTGCCTGGTCCCGACGACATTTATATCTCTCCCTCGCAGATCCGCCGCTTCAATCTGAGAACCGGGGACATCGTGTCCGGCCAGATTCGCCCTCCGAAGGAGAGCGAGCGCTATTTCGCCCTGCTGAAAGTCGAGAAGGTCAATTTCGAGGAGCCGGAGATCGCGCGGGACAAGATTCTGTTCGACAACCTGACGCCGCTCTATCCCGAAGAGCGGATCAAGCTGGAATTCGAGCAGGAGGAATACTGCACGCGGATCATGGATCTTACCACCCCGATCGGGAAGGGGCAGCGCGGGCTGATCGTCGCGGCGCCCCGAACCGGCAAGACCATGCTGCTCCAGGCCATCGCGCGCGCCATTCTGAAAAATCACTCCGAAGTCATGCTGATCGTGTTGCTGATCGACGAGCGGCCGGAAGAAGTCACCGATTGGCAGCGGCAGGTCAAGGCAGCCGAAGTGATCAGTTCCACGTTCGACGAGCCGGCCCAGCGCCACGCGCAGGTGGCCGAGATGGTCCTGGAAAAGGCCAAACGCCTCGTTGAGCACAAGCGGGACGTCGTCATTCTGCTGGACAGCATCACCCGGCTGGCCCGCGCGTATAATACGATTGCGCCGCCGAGCGGCAAGGTCCTCTCCGGCGGTCTGGATTCCAACGCGCTCCAGCGCCCGAAGCGGTTCTTTGGCGCCGCCCGCAACATCGAGAACGGCGGGAGTTTGACGATCATGGCCACGGCTCTGGTGGACACGGGCAGCCGCATGGACGACGTCATCTTCGAGGAATTCAAGGGCACCGGCAACATGGAGGTCCATCTGGACCGCCGGTTGGCCGACAAGCGGATCTTCCCGGCGATCGATATCAGCCAGTCCGGCACCCGCAAGGAAGAGTTGCTGGTGGACAAGGACCGGCTCAACAAGATGTGGATTCTTCGGAAGGTGCTCAGTCCGCTGGGGTCGATGGAAGCGATGGAGTTTCTGATCGACAAGCTCCGCGGGACCAAGACCAACCAGGAATTCCTGCAGTCGATGAACAGATAACAAGCTAATAGCTGACAGCTCGTGGCGAATAGCTTCGGGCAATCTGGCTGCTGGCTATTCGCTGCGTGCTACTCGCTGAGGAGATTGAAATGAAAAAAGGTATTCATCCGGTGTACAGGGAAGCCACCATCGGCTGCGCCTGCGGGGCCAAGTTCAAGACGCGCTCGACGGTCGGCGATCTCAAAGTGGACAGTTGCTCCAAGTGCCATCCCTTCTTCACGGGCACGCAGAAAATCCTGGACACGGAAGGGCGCGTGGAGCGGTTCAAAAAGAAGTACGCCAAGAAGACGAAGTAAGGGTGACGCCGATCGCAAATCGGACGCATTAGCGGGCTTCACCAGAGAGACCCTGCTTCGTTGAGGGGCAGGGTCTCTCTGTTTTTTGATACTGAGACGGCAGAAGGAACGGAGCGGAAGAGGACGGAGTACAAAGAGACACTGGTTCACTAACGGGCAGGGTCTCTCTGTTTTTTGGGACCAGGAAATAAGGAGACGGACAGGGACAGAGAAGAAGGAGTAAAGAGAGACGTTATTTCATTTAGGGGCAGAGGTTCTCTGTTTTTTGACCCGCCTTCGCTGAAAGGCATAGATGTAAATCTGTGACTCCGTGCGAGGCGGGTCATCCTCCGTAGCTTTAGCGAAAGAGGATAGGCTCCGGCGGGCTACGCCGAAGTCGCGTAGGGCATAGGGTACGAAGATGGCTGAGACACACACGGCAGAGTCCAAAGAAGCGTTGCTGCTGGCCAAGTGGGAGGCCACAGCCAGGCGCTACGACGAGCTGACCCGTCAGCTCACGGAGCCGTCCGTCCTCAGCCAGCCGGACCAGGTCCGTAAGCTCAACAAGGAACGCACCAATTTGGAAGAGGTCGCGCACCTGTTCGCCGACTACCAGGCGCTGCTCAAGCAACTCGACGACGCGGAACAGATGCTCAAGGACTCCGGCGCCGATGCCGGGCTGAAGGGGCTGGCGACCGAGGAAGTCCGCACACTTCAAGATAGGCGGCGCCAGATGGAAGAGCGGGCGACGGAGCTGCTGGTCCCCAAGGACCCGCGCGACGGCAAGAACACGTTCGTCGAGATCCGGGCGGGTGCAGGCGGCGAAGAAGCCGCCCTGTTCGCCGGCGATCTTCTGCGGATGTACACGCGCTACGCGGAGCGCAAGCGGCTGAAAACGGAATTGATGGAGGCGGACGAGACCGGCATCGGCGGGTACAAGAACGTCGTCCTGCTGGTCGAGGGTAAGGGCGCCTACGGCCAGCTCAAGCACGAGAGCGGCGTGCACCGCGTCCAGCGGGTGCCGGCCACGGAAGCCAGCGGGCGCATTCACACCTCGACCGTAACGGTGGCGGTCATGCCGGAGGTGGAGGAAGTGGATGTGAACATCAATCCGAACGACCTCCGGATCGACACCTTCTGTTCCTCCGGCGCCGGCGGGCAGAGTGTCAATACGACCAAGTCGGCCGTGCGGATCACGCACATTCCGACCGGCGTGGTCGTGACGTGCCAGGACGAGCGATCGCAATTGAAAAATCGTGCGAAGGCCATGCGCACGCTGCGCACGCGCATCGTGGAAGCGGAGCGGGAGAGGCAGGACGCCGAAATCGCACAGCAGCGGAAGTCGCAGGTCGGGACCGGAGACCGGAGCGAGAAGATCCGGACGTACAATGTTCCGCAGAATCGCGTGACGGATCACCGGATCGGGCTGACCCTGCACAGGCTGGAGCAGGTGTTGGACGGCGATATGGACGAGTTGATCGAAGGATTGAAGACCGCGCAGACGAAGCAGATGGTCTCAGAGGTCTCATGATCGAGACGGATGTGCCCCCACAGGCGATGTCCATCGGCGATCTGGCGCGTCGGGGCGCCACGCTGCTCTCGCACGCCGGCATCGAGCAGGCAGGGCTGGAAACGGCCTGGCTGCTCGAACATGCCTTGCGCGTGACGCCGCTCGACCTGCGCTTGAACGAGTCGCAGAGAGTGGAGGGCGAGGGGTTGCGCCGCGCGCGGGCGCTGCTGGTGCGCCGTGCCAATCGGGAACCGCTGCAATATCTACTGGGCACGCAGGAATTTTGCGGGCTCGAGTTTGAGGTGGAGCCCAGCGTGCTCATCCCCCGGCCCGAAACGGAACTGCTCGTGGAAGCCGCCGTCCGTTGTGCCGGGATTCACCCGGCGGCGGGACGCAGGCCGATCGTGGCGGATGTCGGCACCGGGTCCGGCTGTATCGCCGTCTCGCTGGCGCGCCGGCTGCCGCTGGCGGCGCTCTATGCGACGGATCGTTCGGCGGAGGCCCTGCGCGTGGCCAGGCGGAACGCGGAGCGCCATGGCGTTGCCGGGCAGGTGACATTTCTGGAAGGCGATCTCCTGAAGCCGCTTCATGCGCGCGGGTTGTCCGGCCGGGTGGATATCGTCGTCTCCAATCCTCCCTATATCGCCGAGCGCGAATGGAAGGCGTTGCAGCCGGAGGTCCGGCTCTTCGAGCCGCGAATCGCGCTGGCCGGAGGCGAGGATGGGCTGGCGGTCTATCGCCGCCTCGTGCAGGAAGCGGTCGATCTCTTGAGCGCAGATGGCTGGCTGATCATGGAAATCGGGCAGGGACAGGCGGAATCAGTGCGGATGCTTCTCGACGCGACGAAGCAGTACGGGATAGTGGACATTCGACCTGACCAGGCCGGCATTGACCGGGTCGTCTGCGCAAAGTTGAAAGGCTAAGGCTAAGGTTGAGGTTGAGAGGGAAGAAAGATTTCTTTTCAGCGAAAGAAAAAACGAACCCTTAACCTCAGCCTCAACCTCGAAGTTACTTTATGGACAAGATCGTCATTTCAGGCGGGCGCAGGTTGCAAGGCGACATCAAGGTCAGCGGGGCGAAGAACGCCGCGTTGCCCATTTTGGCGTCGGTCATCCTGGGCGGCGGCGAGTGTACCGTGACGAACGTCCCGCGCGTGGTGGACGTATTCACGATGAGCAAGCTGTTGGGCATCCTGGGCGCGACGGTGACAACCGAGGGCAACCGGGTGGCCATGAAGATGGATGCGCTCCGTTCATCGGAGGCGCCATACGATTTAGTGAGAACCATGCGCGCG
>JBGPNZ010000014.1:0-17968 GCA_041487795.1 Nitrospiraceae bacterium | reverse complement strand
GCCTCATAGGTTGGATGACAGGACATCATCATCACGAGCGGCTCATGAACCGTCTGATTCCCTGGCTGGAGACTGGTGATGTAGGGAGATTTGCCCAACCGCGCAACCGCATGTGGGCTTGGGTGTGCGCTCTGGTGTATGCGTTCTGGCTCGCGGCGATCGCCTGCGTGCTGTCCTTTATCCCGGCATTCCTGTTGCGGTGGATGGAAACACTCTGGTCATCCGGTGACGCCGCGATTCACTACTCGCTCTGGGAGGCTGTGGTCGAAACCATCGCGAATCCCTCGCTGCTCGTCGTACACATGGGCATCGTGATCTTTGCCGGAATCCTGACCGTCGGTATCTGTTCCGTCATTCGCTACACGTGGGAAGCCAATCGAGATAGATGGACTGAAACCTAACCCGAGAGAGGTACTTCATGAAACCAGGACGAGTCATCGCCGCAATACTTCTGTCGCTGCTGGTGGCAGGAGTTTCCTGCAAGCCCGATTCCGGCGGCACCTTTCTTAAACAAGGCTGGAGTCAGGAACAACGCCAGGAGTTCTACCACAAATCCCAGGGCACTCGACTCATTCCTCTGCCCTGGCTGCTGGCGCTCACCCAAAAAGGCGGTGCGGAGCCGTTCCTGGCCGACGCCAGCATCGCCAGGTTCCGCTTCATCCCTGATCCCAGGCACAAGTTCAACGAGCATGGGCTGCCGGTAGGATTTGCCGTGACGCAGACCCCCAGCATGGACGATCCATCCAGGATGATCCCGTGGGTAGGATGGACCTGCGCCGCCTGCCACACGGGCCAGATCGTGGCCAAAGGGAAAACCGTTCAGATTGACGGCGCGCCTTCGATGCAAAACAACGCGGCGTTCGTCAAGGCAATGCTGGAAGCGCTCGGCGAGACGATCGGCGACGACAAGAAACTGGAGGCCTTCGCCAAGACCGCGATGGGCATTCCCGCTCCCGGCCCCCAACACAAGGAAGGGCTCAAGAAGAAGATGTTGGAATTGATCGACAGGATCACCATGAAGCCGGCGATCGTGCAGGCCAGGACGAAGTGCGGCGACCCGACGATGAAACGCAAGTACGCGGATCCAAACTTCGCGCCGACGCCCAATTGGGGCTTTGGCCGGCTGGATGCGATCGGCCGCGCCAGCAACACCGTGTTCGCTCCTATGCATCCGTGCAATCTGGACGCAGCCGACGCGCCCGTGAGTATCCCGAAGACCTGGAACGCATGGAAATACAATTGGGTCCAATGGAACGCGTTCGTCGAAAATCCGCTAGGCCGCAACCTCGCCCAGGCGCTGGCGTTGGGCGCGGACTCCAAAACCATTGACCTGACCGGCCTCGGCTGGCTCGAAAACCAGCTCGAAAGTCTGCAACCGCCGCACTGGGAGGATGTGTTCGGCTCGGTCGAGTCGAAGCTGGCCGAGGAGGGGAAGGCGCTCTATCACAAGGGCCGTCCGGATCGTCCCGTGAAAGGCGGCCTCTGCGCGCACTGCCACATCCCTGAACCGACGCTGCTCAAAGACTGCGACGGGAAAGCGGAATGGGCCGTCGCGATGATCCCGGTCAAGGAAATCGGGACCGACGCGACCACCATGGCCAACTACACCACGCGGCTCAAAAAGCCTGCTCCCAATTCGGGCCTGCCGAATCCGTTCCAGCCGGCCATTGCGATGGCCGCGATCACCTCAAAAGTCATCGCCGAGCGGCTCGAGGCGCAGAAGGTCGCGGAGGCGGACCGGAAACACCTGCAACGGTGCCGGACAAACAAGTGGCTGAATGCCAAAGACTACAAGGCGCCCACGCACGAAGGCGTCTGGGCCACAGCGCCGTATCTGCACAACGGCTCTGTCCCCAACCTTTACCTCATGCTCAGCCCAAAAGAGGAACGGGACAAACAGGCTAAGACATTCTGCATCGGTCACGACCTGACCTATGACCCGGCCAATGTGGGATTCACGCTGACCGACCAGTGCCCCGACCCGTTCAAATTCGACACGACACTGCGTAACAACGGGAACAAGGGTCATGAATTTAGAAAAGCCAGTGGCTGCGAGAAACGGGAGGGCCAGCCCGGAGAAAGCGGCGTCCTGGGTTGCGAACTCTCCGACCACGAACGCAACGCCCTCGTGGAGTATTTGAAAACGTTGTGAGGAGATCGGCGTAACGACTTTAGCTGAAAAGGCCCATGTTTTCTTTGGCTTACTAAGATTATGAGCCGCGGAGCAGGCTCGCGATGCTGTAATTCCGCAAGGCTCTGTCGCACAAGGCCACCGAGCAATTTCAATTACAATACTATGGATAGCTAAGCATGTCGCACAGAAGCGTCATGTCCGTCTAAGTACTGCCCCTATAAAACACTTGCAAATATCCTCCTGCTACTTATAATCGCCTCCCACGTACTCGTAATAGGCCGGCACTGAACTCAGTTACTGCATCACCCCACGAAAGGGGGCATGATGACCTCGGTAACGGTGGTTCTGCCCACTAGGTTCTTCCTCTCCGACGCCCAGCGGCACTCGCTTAATCCACATCTCAGTCGCAACCGGTCCCGATTAACAAGCCAACTTTGCGAGCAAGCGCATCAGGAAAACGTGCCGAGGTGTGCTGGGCTTCATAGCAGGAAAATAGTTAACCATGGTAAGAGCGATCTGAATTCAGCAATGAGAATTTCTTAACTATGCGCATAGTGGTTTCCGCAATCGAAATAATGCGAGCTCTCCAAAGAAGGATGAGTAACGTTATGACGAGGCGGAAGTTTTTAAAGAACAGTGCTATGGCGATTGCTGCGGTTGCGATCGCAGAAAGTTGTACTGCATTACTGCCGAGTTCCACATCTTCGATAATGGCCGAAGGCAATCTGGATCCCTTGCGTTTCCCGGACACCCTCAAGCTCCAACATCTGGGCGTAACGCCGCTCAAACGTGATCCCGTGCGCTTGGTGCTCGTGCTCAAAGACCCTTTACCAAGTGGATTCACAAACATTCCTGCTGATCTGAAAGATGCATTGAGCAAGGCGGGTTTTGTATCGGAAGACACCAAGGATAAAACCGGTGCACAACTCTTTAGCTCCACCGAGAGAGTAAATAATACTAATCGGTTAGTCTGGATCCGTTCTCAAAACGGAGGTTCGATATCTGAGCAGCAAATAATAAGCAGTCCCTTGCAGGCGATGGTAGTCCGGATCGCCCCGGTGTATCACGATTCTAATTTGCCGAAACGCGCTGGTTTTCTAACGCCATTCCCACATGTACTCCTTATTAAACCGGTCCAAGGTCGAAAAATAAGCAAAGCCCGCGCCGAAGCATTCGATCAAAAACTTCTTAAAGTGTACGATTTGGTGCACATCCCAGAAAGAACCAAGTATTCTGGCGACTATCGCTACTATGTTCTCAAGCGAGGCAGCACCAACACAGTTTTTACACTTCACAAGCGCCTGCTTCTAGCAGAAAAAGACTGGATCCAGGATATTCAGTTCGAAATCATGCCGATGGTATCACCCGCTACCATGTTGCCCAACGACACGCATTATGGTTCTCCCAATCCTGGACAATGGAATCTATGGCGAATCGGTGCCGGTACAGATCCTGCAGCATCTGCTTCCGGTTCGCCATCATCATGCGGGTGGGACATTACAACAGGTACGCCTGAGGCGGTGGTATGGCTCATTGACCAAGGTTGCGATCCAGAACATCCGGATCTGAACCTTTTTAGTGAAGGTATTTGGGTCAAGTACATAGATCTCGAACTTTCCTCCACAACTGCCATTGTGCAGATCAGCAGCCTGCCGCGCTCCGAGAAACCTGTTCATGATCACGGGACTAGAGCCGCGGGAATTATCGCAGCGAAGATTAATAATTCTAAGGGAATCGCAGGGCTGGCAGGCGGATGCAAGGTGCTTCCCCTTACGGTGCCAGAATTTACCGACGCACAAGTACAAGCAGCCTTTAATTATGCAGCAGAACAGCAAAGTACAGCTGCACTAGGACCCAATGTACAGGCTCGCGTAATCAATTTAAGTGCTGTGAATCCGTACTGGAGTCCAAGCCTAGTCGATGACGGCATCCAAAATGCGCATGGTGCTAATATTGTCATTTGTGTCGCGGCAGGGAACAGCGGGAGCACTCCAGTCTATCCAGCTACCAATGATCATGTGATGGCTTGCGGAGCCTGCGATATGAGCGATCAACGAAAAGCTTCCTCGAATTTTGGAAACGGTCTATCCATTGTGGCTCCAGGAGAGTTTATTCCCACGACGGACCTTACTTATGACGCTGCCAATCCGACGCGGCCGGAAGATATAGGAAGATACCAACTTACCTGGTCCGGAACTTCAGCGGCTGCACCGCATGTCGCAGGGCTGGCTGCCTTGCTGCTGAGTCAGTATCCCTCGCTGAATAGCGTGAAAGTCCGCAACATCATCGAGCGCACCGCGGACAAGATCAATCCAAAGACTTCGGCGAATCCTACCGGATATGACTACCAAGAAAAACTGGTGGCAGGGCTTGGCGGTATCGGGATTACTGATGGCACCTGGTGCCCTGACGTAGGCTATGGCCGGATCAATGTCTGCCACGCGCTGAATTTCGCCGATGTGATGATCAAGGACTGGCCCGACGACGACGGTACGGAACCATCTAATCCCCCAGGCGGGAATTTCTGGGACACCTCCGATATAGTTATCCGCCCAGTAGATGACGATCTTTTTGATCCGCTTGATCCCCCAAAGTCCCGTGTACTCAAGCGGTTGCAGGACAACTTTCTCTATGTCCGAGTCACCAACCTAGGACCTGCACAGGCAACGAATGTCAATGTGTTGGCCACTATCGCTGTAGACGTCGAGCCGAGCTTTGTGTTCCCAGGAGACTGGACTTCTTCTGCTCCGCTCATGTTCGATTTTCCCGAAGCACTCCCGGGTACTCCGTTCACCATTACTGTCGGTGGTAACGTCACAGCAAAATTTAAGATTACCCAGATACAAATAGAGAATCTCGTGAATGCATTCAAGGAAGGCATGCGCAGGTTTGAGGCGGGTCCGGCTGATCCGAAGTTCCGATTATCAGTGATCGCCTGGACGGTGAGCAAAAATGACCATGCGTTCAACAAGGCGGATCAGGTTGGTGTGAACTTGATTGCCAGGCGCAATAACATTGCTCAGCGTACCCTGTCGATCTTGCCGTTGAGCGATAATGTCAGCCCAGCGGTTCCTGGTGGCGTGATTATTCGATAAAGATCATGATCATTGGAGTATGCAGGAGCGGAATAGAAATTGGAGGTTCGTGCTCACACAGAAGGAGGGATAAGATGAAAGCATCACGACTGCTACTGTTCGTTACGTTGGTGTTCTTGCTCTTAGGCGTTCCGACAGGCGCCCAAGCCATCGACGTGCATGCCAAAATCGGAGATACACAGAAGGATGGCCCCAGTCCTCTGGATATCAGCGGCACCTATTCGATGGCCGGAGTTGGCACCATTACGATTGCTCCTACCGACGCTTCAGAAACGGCTCGAGTTGAAGCACCATTAGCTGACTCTCAGTACGATCATATAACGCTCAGGAACGCGAAGATCACGGCAGAGTCTGATTTCACTGATGTAAATAATCCCTTTGTTATCACTTTCTGGGGCACGTTCGCTAACGAACCACATACAGATGCTGCTTCGACACCGGTGAGGGACGTGACCTACGAAGTTACCTTAACCACCGCATCACTTAGGCGCGGCAACGTGGGTGCGACAGGGGATAATGTGAAGCTCAAAGGGTTGATTGAATTCCCGGAGAATTCAGGTTACTGGAATCAGATTACGGACGCGGTGTTGGCCAAGACTATGACCCAACTGAGCTACTCGTTTTTTTCCAATCCGCCTAAACTGACCGAGCTCTGGGGACACAGCCCCGAACTGACCGGCCCGAGGGTGCTGAAGGCCGAGCTCAAGCTCACGATGAGAAAAAATACATTGCCTACACCGGCTGATGTGCTAACCATTGCAAAGACAAACGGTATCATAGTTCGGGATACAGCAGCGGCGGAAGAGAGTTCCGAGGTAGGTTGCGACTGTCCCACGAATAGGTGGCTGCGGCCCATCATTATAATACTCGTGGTGGTCATATTGGTGGTTGTGTGGTGGTGTGTATTTCGAAGGCGTGCTGCTTCTGCATGAGGCACGACGCGCAGACGAGCCTTCACTTGGTTGGCTACATGAGACAACGTCTCATCGCGTTTTCTGTGGTGAGCGCCGTGTTGCTCTGTCTGTCCGGCGTCAGCCAGGCTCAAGTAACACCGTCCGGTTTGGGCACGGCAGTGAACCCAGTCGGAGCGACCTATGAAATCACCGGAGGCGCAAGGCCTGGCGGCGGGACTAATCTGTTCCATAGTTTTGGACAGTTCAGCATCCTGGCCGGCGAAACCGCGTTATTCAAGGATCCGGCGCCTCCTCCGACTCTGAACATCATCGGCCGGGTCACTGACGGGATACGGTCCGATATCTATGGAACCATTGACACTGCTATCTATTATCCTGGAGCGAATCTGTTTCTGATCAATCCCGCTGGCGTTGTGTTCGGTGCGACGGCCACGCTGAATGTTGGCGGGTCGGTTAACATCAGCACGGCGGATTATCTGCGACTCAGCGACGGTGTTCGGTTCGAAGCCATCCCCGGTGCGCAAGACGCGCTCCTGAGCACCGCGTCGGTGGCGGCCTTCGGATTTCTAGGGACCCCTGTAGGTCCAATCACGTTCGAAGGAGCCAATCTCAGCATGCCGGCTGGGCAAAGTCTGACCGCGGTCGGGGGAGACATTACGGTAACTGCCGACTCAGGCGGGACTCCCAGTTTTGTTTCTGCGCCCGGTGGTCAGATTCGCCTCGCGTCGGTTGCTTCCCCCGGTGAAATCCTGGAATCAAACCTCCAGAGCGCGCCAAACATCAACGGACAATCGTTCACTACCATGGGCACCGTTACTCTTTCCCAGGGCTCGACCTTGGATGTGAGCGGGGATGGCCCTGCCGCCGTAGTCATTCGTGGCGGGCAGTTGATGATGAACAGTTCAGTGATTACTGCCGGTTACGTTGGTGTGGTGGATAATGTCGTCGCAAACACGATTGATATCAACATGCAGGGCAACGTGACGATTAGCAATGGTAGTCTCCTCTTGGTCACGTCGGCTGGAACGGGAAGTGCTGGCGACATTCAGATAATCAGCGGCGGGGCTGTCCGGCTGGAAAGCGGTTCCGGGATATTGCTTTCCACTAGTGATGCGGTCGCAAGCAACCTTTCGGTGGTAGCGCCAAATGTCAGTCTGGCTGGCGGGTCTATTATTTTGAGCGATGCATCCGGAGCACAGGATGGTGGCAATGTCAGCATCACAGCATCAAATGCATTTTCGATCTCGGGAGCAGATGCGTTTGGCAATGTTAGTACAATCCAAAGTTCAACCAGTTCGGTTAACCCGATCCAGAAGGGTGGGGCGATTACAATTACATCTGGATCTGCCACCGTTGCCGATCTTGGGTCTGTTCAAACGTCGACCTCTGCAGACGGGAAAGGAGGAGATATTAATCTTCAAGTTGGCAATTTGGGCATCACAGGGGGAGGCTCGGTTCAAACATTCGGGAGTGCCGGTTCCTCCGGTGGAATCTCGATCTCTGCCAATGATACGGTTTCTGTCTCAGGCCAGTTTGACGTTAACAATCCAAGTCGTGTCTTGACCGTGAACAATGGAACGGGAGGAACTGGCGATATAACTATCACCGCGCGAACATTTGAACTGGTAAATGGTGCCAATATCGATCGCCAGGCGGATTTCCCCCAAAGCGGAGGCATTGCCATTTCTGCAACCGACTCTGTCACGATCGCCAACGGAGGGAAGATACGCATGGGTGTTATAACGGCATCGGGCGGACCAGTGAATGTTTCGGCTCCCTCCATCGTTATAGACCAAGGTGTCATTCAAACACTTACCATTGGAGGGGGTAACGCCGGGACAGTTGGGCTCAACGCCGGATCGTTAATACTGTCCAATGCCAGCCTGATCACCAGTGAGACGCAAGGGGCTGGTACAGGCGGAACAATTGGGATTCAGGCCGGTCAGGTCCAACTTTCTGGTGCTTCGACCATCTCGGCACAAAGCACCAGCACCGGCGATGCCGGCAATATTGCGATAACTGCAAATCAGCTCAACCTGTTCGACAGCAGCATTACCACGCAGGCTACTCTGGCGAGCGGCGGCAACGTGACGATCATGGCCGGCGAACTGGTCCGCCTGAATAACAGCAAGATCAACACGTCCGTGGCCGGTGGGCCGACCACGGCCGGCGGCGACATCGTGATCGATCCGCCCTTTGTCGTGCTCCAGAACAACAGCCAGATCCTCGCGCAGGCCTTTGCCGGGCTGGGGGGCAACATCACGATCGTCGCCGGCGCCTTGTTTGTTGATCCGACGAGCAGCATCAGCGCGTCCTCGCAGCTTGGCATCAGCGGTTCGGTGAACGTGCAGTCGCCGGTGTTTTTCTTGAGTGGATCCCTGGTGCCGCTTCCGAAAACGCCGGTGCAGGCTGCGTCGCTGCTTCAGGCGCGATGCGCCGCACGGATGCAGGGGGGGCAGGAGAGCAACTTCGTCCAGCGCGGGCGTGACGGGCTCCCGCCGGAGCCGGGCGGCTGGCTCGCGAGCCCCATGCTCGCCGCCGGCAGTCCCTCGACGCTCCGGATCGGGCAGGACGAGCAATCTACGGGACAGGACGTGATGCTGGCTCAGGCAGATTTTGAGGGAAGCCCGATACGTGCTGCAATCTCCAACGCAGGTCCGTTGACCAGGATGGCATCAGCGAGTGCGACCGGCGGCTGCGGATTAGAACTTGTGCTAGCGCAGTAGTTACTCTACGATACGAACCGTGAGTAGCCATGAGCGGAGGACATGGCTCATCGTAGGGTTTCTGATTGTTGGCTTGGGGTCGGTCATGCTTGCACAGGCCCAGGTCCCTCCGGGTGCAACACTCCCACCTCTCATTGATCCGAGCGGCCGTTCAGGCGAACCCCCGTTTCTGCAGAAAGAACAACCATTGTCGCCGCGGATCCCGCCGCTTGTCGCGCCTCCAGTGCCGCTTGAAGAACGTCGGGAGAAGGGTCCGGTTATTCGTGTGTTCGCACGTGACTTCCGCCTCTGCGCGGTCCCTAAACCGGTGCCACTTGATGAGACATTCTCTTGCACCAAGGGGGCTACCGTCTTCAGCGAGGACGAGCTCGCCGAGGTGACGGCGCCGTATCGCAACCACGAGATCACAACCGAGGATCTGGAAGCGCTGCGGCTGAAGCTGACGCTCCTGTATGTCAACAAAGGATACGTGACCTCTGGCGCGGTGGTGCCTGATCAGGCCGTCGCCGATGGCGTGATCACCATCCTGATCATCGAGGGCACGCTCAGCCGCATTGATATCGAAGGCCTCAAGTGGTTCCGCCCCGGCTATCTCCGGAGCCGGATCGAGCTGGGCGCTGCTCCGCCCGTCAACATCTTCGCGCTCCAGGAACGGCTGCAACTGTTGCAGCAGGACCCGCGCATCCAGCGACTCAATGCCGAGCTGCGGCCCGGGATTGCGCGAGGCGAGAGCGAACTGAAGGTGAAAGTGGCCGAGCACATCCCCTGGAAAGCCATGATTGACCTGAACAATTACCAGACGCCGCTGGTCGGCGCCGAGCGTGGGCTGGCAACGGTGATGCATCAGAATCTGACCGGACACGGCGATGCGTTCAGTTTTACCTACGGGCGGTCGAAAGGCGTGATTCCCATCATTGACACGTTCTATACCCTGCCGCTGACCGCGCGCGATACGACCTTTACCGCCTCCTACCGTCGCAACGACTTCGCGATCGTGGAACCGCCGTTTGATGTGCTCGAGATCACCAGCACGATGGAGATCATCGGCCTGACTCTTCGGCATCCGGTTTATAAAACCGTCAACGAGGAATTTGCGCTGTCCGTCACCGGCGAACATCTCTACAACAAGATCTTCCTGTTCGGCCAGGGGTTCGAGTTCATTCCCGGCATGACGGACGGTGTCGGCACAGTCAGTGCATTGCGGTTTGCCCAGGAATGGGTGAAGCGAACCTCGTCATCCGTGCTGGCGATCCGGTCCCGGTTTTCCCTTGGATTGGATGTGCTCGATGCCACAGTCAATTCCGGGCCGGGGGCAGACGGGCAGTTTTTTTCCTGGATGGGCCAGGCGCAGGCGGTCCAGCGGCTGGACCAGTGGGGAGGGCTGCAGTTCCTCGGCCGGATGGATCTCCAGGTCGCCAATGATCGACTGTTTCCGTTGGAGCAGATGTATGTCGGTGGACGGTACAGTGTGCGTGGTTACCGGGAAAATACATTGGTGCGGGACAATGCCTTTATGGCCTCGGTGGAGGCTCGCCTGCCGGTCGTGCGTTCCGCCGCGGGGGAGGATGTCCTGCAGGTGGCCGCCTTTTCCGACTATGGCCGGGCCTGGAATACCAAGGGACCGACCAGCGACCTGCGTGAGGTGGATTATCTGGTCAGCGTGGGGCTCGGGCTCCGGTGGAGCATTCTCCCGCAGGAGCGGGCCCGCTTTGAAATCTATTGGGGGGTTCCCTTGAACCATGTCACGACACCGGGTCCGGGTGGGAACCTGCAGGATCATGGCGTCCACCTGCAATTCGTTTCGCAAGCGTTTCCTTTACCCTGGTAAGGGGTGGGCGGTGAGGCAATGATGCAACGAAAGTTGCGAAAGCGGGCAGGGGTTCTGTTTCTCCTGAGAACTTCAGGGCTGGCGCTTGCTCTGCTTCTGGGACAGTCCCATTCGGCCGCGATTCCTGCCGAGTCGCCTGAGCAACTCTTTCAACGGGGCGCTTTCGAGGAGGCGGCGCAAGAGTGGCAGGTCCTCGCCGAGTCCTACGCGCAAGCCAAGCGGCCGTTGCAACAAAGCGACGCATTGGTGGCCCTGGCCCAGGCCTATCTGGCGCTCGGCCACTACACAAAAGCCGCACAACAGTTGGAACTTGCCCTCGCGCTGCTCCATCCATTGAACGACCGACTGCGCGAAGTGACCGTGCTCGGGGCGCTCGGCCATGTGTACCTTGCCGCTGGGCAGCGGGATGCCGCAGAGGCTTATCTTAACGACGGCCTAAGCCTTGCGAGGGAACTTCATGATCCTGGGCGGACCGCGATCATACTGAACAATCTGGGCACGCTCCATGCGTGGCAGCAACAGGACGAGGAGGCGCTGAAGAAGTTCACGGAAAGCCGCGCGCTGGCCGAGACGGCAAATCTCCCGCTTGTGGCGGTCCACGCCACGCTCAATGCCGGCAAGGCGTCCCTTCGGCTGGGTCGAATTCCGGAGGCCCGCTCCTGGATGGATCAGGCTGCCCAGCGCGTGCGTGCCCTGCCGCCTTCGCACGATAAGGCGTACGGGTTGATCACCCTGGGTTTGGGCTACGCCGACCTGGGGGGGCGCGTCGCGGGTGAACGGGATCGTCTGCTGGTCCAGGCTGCGTCGGCGCTTGAGGAAGCCAGCGAGGTGGGGAAAACCATCGGCGACAAGCGGGCGTCGTCGTATGCCTTCGGCTTCCGCGGACGGTTGTATGAACAGGCCCGGCGTGTCGAGGAAGCGCTGCTGCTGACCCGGCATGCCGTCGCAAATGCTCAACAAGTGAATGCGTCGGAGTCGCTCTATCGCTGGGAGTGGCAAACGGGACGGCTGCTCAAACAGCAGGGAAAGCTGAAGGAAGCAGTGGCGGCCTACGAGCGCGCGTCTGAGATCGCCCGGACAATCCGTCCTGAGCTGACGGCCGGCGCCGGCGACCTGGCGGGATCCTTCCGCGAGTCCGCCGGCCGGATCTTTTTTGAGCTGGCCGATCTCTCCCTGCAACTGGCCGACAAGACCCAGGATCAGGCGCAGGTCCGGTCCCATCTGGTGCGGGCGCGGGAAGCCGTGGAGCTGTTCAAAGCGTCCGAGCTGCGGGATTATTTCCAGGACGACTGCGTGGATATGTTGCGGTCCCGCACGACCAGTCTTGATCAGGTATCTAAGACCACCGCGGTGCTCTATCCGATTCTGTTGCCGGATCGCACGGAATTGCTGGTCAGCCTTCCGGACGGCCTGCGTCGAGTGACGGTGCCGGTCGGCGCCGAGCGGCTGACACAGGAAGTGCGCGCGTTCCGACGTCTCCTGGAGAAACGAACCACGAACCAGTACCTGCCGCACGCCCGGCAGCTCTATGACTGGCTAATCAGGCCGCTCGAGCCGAGCTTGAAGGCGTTTCCCCTGGACACGCTGGTCATCGTGCCGGATGGGCCGCTGCGGACGATTCCGCTGGCGGCGCTGCACGACGGCAAGGATTTTCTGATCCGCAGGTATGCCGTGGCGACCACGCCGGGCCTCACGCTCACCGACGCCCGCCCGTTCCGTCGGGACGATGCGAAGGTATTGGCGGCCGGCCTCACGGTCGCCGTGCAGGGGTTTTCAGCATTGCCCTATATCGAGTCGGAATTGGGGGAGCTGCAAAAACTTTACGGGAGCCGGACGCTCGTCAATGCCGCGTTCAGCTCATCCGCGTTAGGCAAGGAGTTGAGCGACAATCGGTTCGCGATCGTCCATGTCGCCTCCCATGCGACATTCGGGGCTCGCCCACAAGATACGTTTCTCCTGACCTTCGACGGGCAGGTGACGATGGACAAGCTGAACGAACTGATCGGCGTGTTTCGCTTCCGGGACGATCCGTTGGAGTTGCTGACGCTGAGCGCCTGCGAGACCGCCGCCGGCGATGACCGCGCGGCGCTTGGTCTCGCCGGCGTGGCGATCAAGGCCGGCGCACGCAGCGCACTCGCCACGCTCTGGTCTGTGAGCGATGCCGCGACGTCTGAATTGGTGGCGGAGTTCTACCGGCAGCTCCGGAATCCCGGGCTATCCAAAGCCGTGGCGCTGCAACGTGCCCAGCTGGCGATGCTGGACGATCCCATCGGCCGGCATCCGGGATATTGGGCGCCGTTTCTCCTCCTTAACAACTGGCTATAGGGGCAGAGTCTCGATGCTTTCCTGGCTGCACACGGTTCGCTCGCTTCCCGTGGTCGCTCTATTCGTGGGACTCCTCGCAGGGCTCTTGTGCGTCGGTCTGCGCCACGCCGGAAGTCTCCAGACCCTGGAACTGGCCTGCTATGATTGGTTGCTCCGGGCCCGCCCCGCGAGCGATCGCCCCGATCCCCGTATCGTCCTGATTGCCATTACGGAGGAGGATATCCGGAATCAGGGCCGCTGGCCGATCTCCGACGCCACCCTCGCGAGCGCTCTGGAAATGCTTCTCCGTGCCCACCCCCGTGTGATCGGGATCGATATCTACCGCGATCTTCCGGTGCAACCCGGCTATAAAAAGCTGGAGACGCTCTTGTCCCGCCGCTCGGAGATCGTCGGTGTGATGAAAGTCGGGGGGGAACGGCAGCCGATGATTCCTCCTCCGCCTGCCTTGCGCGCAACCGCGAGGTTCGGGTTCTCAGACATCATCGTGGATGACGACGGCACCGTGCGGCGGGGCTTGCTGTACCAGGATTCCGGGGATCGCACCTTTCCCTCGTTCGCTCTGCAGGTGGCGCTGCGCTATCTGGATGCGGACACGATCAGACCGCAGCCGGATCCGATCGTTCCGGAGCATCTCCGGATCGGGCGAACCACGCTCGTGCCCTTTGAGGCGACGGACGGCGGCTATGCCGGTGCCGATGCGCGCGGGTATCAGATTTTGCTGGATTACCGGAGCACCCGCGCCAAACCGGAGACGTTCACGTTATCCGCACTGCTGGCCGGGCAGGTGCCGCCGCAAGCCGTGCACGATAAGATTGTCCTGATCGGGGTGGAGGCGGTCAGTACCGAGCGTTCCTTTGCCACGCCGTTCATGGCGGCCGATGGGGAGATCAGCGGAGTCCACCTCCACGCCCAACTGGTGAACCAGTTGCTGCGCGCCGCACTGGATGGACAGGCCCCGACTGCAACGACCGCCGAATGGCAGGAAACGTTGGGCACACTGCTGTGGGGGTTGCTGGGAGGGACGGTCGGATTATGGGTGCGCTCGCCGTGGCGATTCGTCGCCGTGGCCGCGGGTGGCGTGTTCGCGCTCGGCGCAGCGGCGGGGCTTGTGTTCCTGCAAGGGTTCTGGATCCCGATCGCCCAGCCCGCGCTGGCATGGCTGGCGTCCTCCTCGGTCACGACTGCGGCTGGGTTCAACCATGAGCGCCGGCAGCGTAGCCGGCTCATGCAACTCTTCGCCCAGCATGTGTCGCCCGAGGTGGCCGAGGACATTTGGCATCAGCGGGACCAGTTTCTGGACGGGCAGCGTCCACGGCCGCAGAAGATGATGGCCACAGTCCTGTTCAGCGATCTGCAAGGGTATACCTCAGTGGCGGCGGGAATGGAGCCTCAGGAGCTGATGGACTGGGTCAACTCGTATGTGGCGGCCATGACCGACGTGATTATCACGCATCACGGGATCATTGACGACTACGCGGGCGACGGCATCAAGGCCAATTTCGGCGTCCCTCTGCCGCGGTCGGCGCCGGAGGAAATTCAGGACGACGCTTGCCGCGCCGTGCAGTGCGCCCTCGCCATGCAGGGGGCGCTTGAGCGTCTCAACGCGCAGTCACAGGCGCGTGGACTGCCCACGGTCGGAATGCGGATCGGCATCTACACCGGTCCCGTGGTGGCGGGGAGCCTGGGCAGCGCGCAGCGGTTGAAATACACGACGGTCGGCGATACGGTCAACAGCGCCGCACGACTCGAAAGCCTGGATAAGGACCGCGTTGCCCAAACCGATTCAGACGGCCTGTGCCGCATTCTGATCGGTGAAACGACCGCGGGCTACCTCGCGGACCGGTTCCGCATGGAACGGCTTGGCGAGGTTGCCGTGAAAGGGAAGGAGCGTCCGCTGATCGTGTATCGGGTGATCAGGCAGATTGAGACGGCCGGCCATCAGCCGTAGACGCGGAGCACGGGAGGAGGGTCCCGCGCTCCGCGTCTCTAGCCTGCCGTCCTCTGCGCACAGAGCTGGACGGCATCATCCGTCAAGCGACGGATCGTAATCAGGCCCTGATCCACCCCGATGAGTCCCTCGGCTTGCCAGGCCCCGAGCTGTTTATTGACGCTTTCCCTCGACGTGCCAACCAGGTTGGCCAGTTCCTGCTGGCACAGGTGCAATCCGATCCGCAGGCCGTTCGGGGTCTGCGTTCCGTACGTCCGCGCCAGCGCCAGGAGTTTTTTTGCCAGGCGTCGAGGAAGGGGCAGGGAGGAGATGTCCTGCGCCAGTTCTGCCGTTTGGCGAAGCCGGGCGCAGAGCGTGGCTAGGAGCGCGCGCGCAATTGCCGGTTCGCGTTCCAGGAGACGGAGGAACTCCCGCCGTTCGATGGTGGCCAATTCGGTGTGCTCCAGGGCAATCACGGTCGCCGCGTGCTCTTTCCCTTCCAATACCGCCAGTTCTCCGAATACCTCACCCGATTCCAAAATGCCTAGCGTGAGTTCTTTGCCGTCCTCTGACGGTACTGTGACTTTGACCCTGCCCTTGGTCACCACATATACATGGGTGCCCGGATCTCCCTTGCAATAAATCATCTGCTTCGTGACGACCGCCTGCCGCGTGGCGCGCACCGGTACGGCCGGGCCTTGACCCGAAAGAAGGGAAGCGAACAACAGACCTGGTAGCAGCAGGGCAGTCTCCCCCTCCGGGACGCACGCCGCTGTTGGAAGAGGCGCAGCCCATCTGCGTCCGCGAGCCGGCCAGCGTCCGGACGGGACGGCTGTTGCGGCCGACTTTGGTGACGTTGCAGACATGGCTTCCTCCATACCAAACTTTGCTTGAACCGGCGGCTCTTTCGGGTTGTTCATATCGAAGCCACCGGCTAGGCGCCGCACGTATTGTCTATTCGTGCCGCGCTCCCGCTAGACGGCGAACTGATCCTTGAAAATTTCGTGACCCTCGACCGCCTTGGCGATCACTGTCACCAGATCGTCCTTCGAAATCGGCTTGACCAGGTAATCCCTGACGCCCGCCCGCATCAACGACACGGCGCGATCCACCTCCGGATAACCGGTCAGCACGATGATGGGGACGCCGGGATACTGCGAGCGGAAGTAGGCGATCGCCTCATGGCCGTTGATTTTCGGCATCTGGATGTCGCAGAGGATGGCATCCACCATCAACGGGTTGTCGTCGGAGTTCAAGGCTGCGATCGCGCGCTCGCCGTTCTCCGCCTCCACGACTTCGTAGCCGGCTTTTGTGAGGCAGCGCACGGCGATCTTTCGGATGGACTCCTCGTCGTCCACCACCAGGACGCGGCCCAATCTGTCGATGGTTGACTCATGCATGTGCAGTTTCATGGCTGACCTCCTTGGCTGATCTGATGAGCTGCTGCGTGCTCTTTGTTTCACCGCACGTGCTGCTGTAGTGAGCAAGGCCGGTGCCGTCCGGACGGTCACTCCTCGATGCGGTACAATTCATTGATAAGCTGAGCTAATTCCTCTTTGATGGGGAGAAGGCCAGTGGGGAATTTAAAATCACCAAACGTGTTGCAAGGGTCAGTCTGTCAATGGCGTAAGCACACCGTAACGCAAATATGCTGTGTAACGCCTGATGCCATGCGGGGTTTGCAGGATTGTAAACAAAAGTTACATATTGTAAACAAAGTAGGCAGTGGCTGGAAGTCGTGCAAGAACAGGCGGCGAGTGATACGCGACAGGGGGGTACCCTTGGAGGGAAACGATGTCAGCGCAGGCGAGTCAGCCTAGTCATGCCTTACAAAGGGTGTTGACCATGTGCGGAATTAGATAATGAAATCAATCTGGCGGTATGGCTTAAAATCCTCGTGATCGCGTTATTCCCGCCCTTGTTTGCCGAGCGCTTTGTCGTAGGCTGCCACGTCCGTGAGATCGACTTTGTCAAGCAGCGCGGCCCGTCTCTGGCGAAGGTCCCGGTTGGCCGGCATCGCGTCAATCTGCTCGGAGATTGCCATCACCGCGTCGTACCACACCGAAAGCTTGTCCGCCTTTTCAACGCGCTGAATCATGCCGGAGGTCACGATATCTCTCCCCGGGCGTTCCGGGTCAAGAACCAGTGCAACCGACCAGCGATATAGTTTTCCGAGCGACAGTCGCACCCCGTAATCTGCAAGCCGGATGGGATGGATCCCTGCCCGTAGCGGGGGAGCCAGAGTGGCTTCAAATTCCGGCTTACTGCCTTCATCAGTCAGTGCCAGCGTGACGGGGGTTGTGATTTCCGACGAGGAGAACCAGTAGAGAATTGGCTGTTCCTGCAACGTCAGCGCCGTGTGATCGGTTGGGGCCAGCGCTAAGATCATCGCGGGCGGCGCGGCGGTTCCCCCACGGGTTCCTCCCCCAAACCGACGATTGGGCGATGGGGCGCCACGGTGCGGAGGGACATATACCGGCGTTTCCGCTACCACCTTCTGGCGGGCCAAACGGTCGCCTTCAGACAGGTTCTCCCGTGCTTCACCGCGCTGAGCTATCGTCATGAGCGGTGTGGTAGTTGAAAGTCGTTGATCTTTTTGCGATTGTTCTTGGGCGGTCAATTCAGTCGGTGTCAAGGTTAGGGCAAGTCCGGCGACGAAGCTCATGGCTGTTAGGCAGGTCACAGTTGTTCTCATCGCAATCTCCTTTCCAGCATACCGGAGAGAGTTTAGGCCTCCGCAAGTCTTGTCTTCCTGATAATGCTAGATCTGTGCCAGCCGGCTGGTCAATATTTAGAAAATAGTTGGCTTGCCAGCCTTTTGTGGCTCCCCATGCGGGGAAGTGCCTAAAAAAAAACACTTAAAGCGGTGGTTCAAGCGAAGCTTGGTTTGGTGCCGAAGGCGGGATTTGAACCCGCACACCCTTTCGGGCGCTAGACCCTGAATCTAGTGCGTCTGCCAGTTTCGCCACTTCGGCGTTGGGATAGCTTCAACGATCAGGGAGGCGCATTATCACCAATG
>JBGPNZ010000013.1:0-18061 GCA_041487795.1 Nitrospiraceae bacterium | reverse complement strand
GTCGGCGTGCGGTTTCCGCTGGCGTTCGGCGTGTCGCTCGACGTGGCGCTTGAGTACAGTCAGTATCAGGTCAACTTTCAGGGTACGGACGGCATCTCGAAGCAATGGGTCATGACGACAGGGATTCGGTTTTAACCGTGAACCGGCGGGATTCCAGTGCGGGTGGACTGAGCGCGGCTCCCCGCTGGGCGCTGCTTTGCGTGGCGCTGGCTGGGCTGTCGCTCCAGGGCTGCGGCCTTGTGTACGATGCGCTTCAGTATGTGGCCCCGGTCGCCACCGATGAGCTGGACGCGATCTGCCGCCGGCAGCGCGTGCAGGTCGGAATGGCGGTGGAGCCATTCCGTCCGTTCGTGTTTCCCGCCATCTGGACCGACGAAGGATCGCGCGTCACCGGACTGGACGTGGAGCTCGTCCGGCATATCGTGGATGCCTTGTCGCAACAATGCGGGCGGCCGGTCACGCCGGTCTTGCACCTCGTCCGTTTCCGAGACCTGTTCTTGCACCTCAGTGAAGGCAAGCTGGATTTGTTCGTGTCCGCGGTGCCCTCCAACATGCCGGTGCAGGCCTGGGCCGGCTTTGCCTATTCCATCCCCTATTTTCAGCACGGCGGGCTCTCCGGCATCACGCGGCGGACCGATGTCGCCGAGCGTATCCGCCAGCGCTTCCAGCCTTCGTCCGGGGCATCTCCCGGCATGACTGCCAGCGAGCAGGCGCTGGCCGGGCTGACCGTCGCCGTGCAGGACGGCACGGCCTCGCGGCACTATGCGGCCGCCAATTTGAAAGACAGCCGGATGGTGGTGTGCGATTCCCTGCCGGCTGCGTTCGAGTCGGCCGAAACATCCGCAGATCCGTGGATCGACGTGATCCTGGGCGCCAGGCCGGTCCTGGAGTATATGGTGACCCGCGTCAAGAAAGACTGGCAGTTGCTCGCACGCGCCGACGGGAAGCCGTTCTTTTTGACGCGCGCGCAATACGCCGTGGTGATGTCGGAGGAAAGCTACCGCCTGCGCTGGTTCGTCAACGCCGTGATTTTCAGGCTGGACGAATCGGGCCGGTTGGAGCGCATGCGTGCCCGGTGGCTGGACGAACCCTACGCCTTTCCCCGGCGGGCGGCTGTCGAAGGGCTGCCGTTTGATGTGGAAAAAATGGTCTCGCATTACAGTCAAGGAGAGTGCCGCGCGGACCGAGCGCGCTGAACACTGCATGGAGGCAACATGAGAACGGGACTACTGATGGTCACTCTGATGGTGTGGGGACTGATGGCGTGGGGCGTGACAGACGTGCGAGAGGCCCTGGCCGTGGAGCGGGCCGAGGCGGAAGAGACCGCGCGGCTGCTGGCCAAATTGATACGGGCAGGGCGTCTGGTCATCGACCAGAACCAGGCCGTGATCGATGATCCGCACAAGGGCGACAAGGGCTTCACCCCTGACGTGTTCGAGCAGCAGCTCATCGAGGAGTTTCGCAAGGAAACAACGATCGATCTCCGAACGCTGGCGGCGGCCCCCTCTTCCATCCTGATTCCGCCCCTGGCGAAAGAGTTGCTGCCGGCTTTCGTCCTGGCAAGCAAAGAAGTGGTGCGGGATGCGCAGGTTGTGATCAATCAGCGAGGCATCGGGTACAAGAATTTCATCCCTGCCACCTACGGCAGCCAGGCTGCAAGACGATTCACCACGCAATCTCGTGTTCGGCTCAAGCAGACCACGCTCCAGCCGAGAAATCCGAAAAACGAGCCGGACGAATACGAGACGTCCGTGTTGAAATGGCTGTCCGGAAGACCGAAGGCAGAGGCATATGTGAGCGAATTAACCGAAGAGGGTCAGACGCTCAGAGTCGTGATGCCAATCTATTACGCCAAAGATTGTTTGAAATGCCACGGAGAACCGAAGGGCGAACTGGATATCTCGGGCTATCCCAAGGAGGGTGCCCATGAAGGCGATCTCGCCGGCGCCATTACCGTCACCGTTCCGTTGAGCACGCGGTAATGTCAGGGGTTCGGGGCGACAAAGACCAGAACTTTCAGACGGGTATTCGTGTGGTTGCGGACGCCATGCTCTTCCCCGGCCGGCGCGATCGTTCCGTCACCCGGTCCCAGAATCTGCTTCTCGTCCCCGACCTGGAAAGTCCCTTTTCCTTCCAGCACCAGGTAGACCTTGTCCTGTTCTCCGTGAATGTGCCCCTTCTGTTCCTGTCCAGGCTCGAAACAGTAGATGTCACAAAAGAACCGGGCGGTTTGAAAGATATTGTTCTTCTTCATCTTTTCATTGCTAAACTTCTGATAATCAGAAAGATTAATCACTTTCATGTGGGGACGCTCCTTGTTTTTCAATCCGTTTGAGAATCGACTCAACGGGTATGAGATGGCGTGACAGGCCAAGTTCCTTCGCAGGAATGCCCATCGCAAGGCCGATCAGCTGGGGAAGATGCAGGATCGGCATGTCCAGCTTGGCGCCGACGGCCTTCCCCGCCCGCTCCTGGTAAATGTCCAGACTCATGTGGCAGAGCGGACAGGGGGTGACCATAAAGTCAGCCCCTCCATCCTTGGCCTCCTTCATGTTGGCGCCGGCCATCGTCACGGCGATCGTCTCCTTTTCCAGGATGATGGGGAACCCGCAGCATTTGGTTCGTCCTGCGTAGGCGACCGATTCCCCTCCCACTGCCTGAATGACCTTCTCCAGGGAAGTCGGATTCTCGGGATCTTCGAAGCCGACATCCCACGACGGCCGCAGAATGTAGCAGCCATAGAACGGCGCTATGCGAAAGTCCTTGAACGGAACGCGAATGTGCCGCCGTAGCTCGTGGAGTCCGATGTCGCGGACGATGATCCAGAGTAGATGCTTCACCTGTACCGTGCCGCGATAGGCCAGCCCTTCAGACGCCAGCAGCGCGTTGATACGATCCAGCAGGCCAGGTTCCTGCTTGAGCCGCTTGTTGGCGGCGCCCATCACACCCTGGCAGGTGCCGCAGATCGTCATGACATCCAATCCCAGTTGTTCGGCTTGGGCAAAGGTACGGGCATTCAATGCCAACGCCGCATCGGGGTTGGCTTCCGTGACAACCCCGGCGCCGCAGCAGGATGCGGCTGCCAATTCGACGACGTCGATCCCCAACCGGCCGATAATGGCCATGGTGGACTGATAGAGTTCCGGGGTTGCTCCTTTTGCGGCGCATCCTGGGTAGAGAGCAAATTTCAACGGCATACTCGTGTAACCTGATCAAGATAAAGCAATGCGGTTCGTCCGTTGCGCCAAAGTATAGCCAGGTCGAACATGGAAGTCACGGCTGTGTGAGAGAGACAAACCATCTGGCACGTCCATTGCTGTACGGGTATTGAAATTTTTTTACAGGGAGGGGCTTGCAGAGCCGCGTTGAGAGGCGTAGGATTTTATCAGTCGTACCCACCCACCACCCTCTAGGGAGGTGCGTCATGGCAAGTGCAAGCCATCGGTCGGTTAACCGGATTCCTGACACAGATTGGGCGGAGATACTGTCCTGCTCGGACGGGCAGTCACTGGCAGTCGGCCATCTCAACGATGTCAGCGAAGGCGGGCTTTCGGTCGAACTGCCGGTCTGTTTGGCGCCGGGCATGAAGGTGAAGGTCAGGCTCTCAACTCTCACTCGCGATGTGCTGCATCAGTACACGGTGACGGGAGCAGTAATGCATAGCGAAACGTCTGGAGAAGGGTGTGTGCATGGGATTAAATTCGAGCCGCTGACGCAGGTCGAGCAGATGGCGCTGACGGACTATCTCTGTCAGGTGGAATACCATCATCGTGTCGCGCCCTGACCGGGCGAACACGGTGTACCCGAGCCAGATCGGGAACATGGAAAGGAGGGTTGGGGAATGACCGAACTCACTCCACCGGACCACACGGACTTGCTGACGGTCGCCCTTAGCATGCGAGAGGGCTCTTTCGCCTAGGCGCTGGATCGTGGAGCATTCTGCGGAACGGCCTTTGGCCGGCTGCCCTTCGGGCATCGTACCCGCAACGAATGCGCCTTAGCCTGTCTCAGTCAGGCCGCTCCGGTTATAGCCAAGCCAGAGCCTGCTCCGAACCGATCGGCAGGTGACGACAGTTCACCATACGGGATCAGGAGGCGTCACAAGCGCCCAGGAGGGGCCATCGTTCAGGACGGTGGCCCCGCTTGTTTTAGCGTGCCGCCTTCTTCCGGTAACGCCGTGATCTGTGTCTTGACTCTTCCGCCCTGTTTGACGAGAATCGCCGGCATTCACCATGTGGAGGAACGCCGCATGCCATCGGTAAGCGTCAACGATTTGGATCTGAATTCTTCGGACGCGATCCGCGTGAATCTTGAGAAGTTTCCGGGTGAACGCGTGACGCTGAGCTTAATAGGTGGAGGAGAGCTGCAAGGCGTGGTCTCCAAGATCGGCACGACGGCGCTCTGCATCACGGAGCTGACGGGACGGGAATTTTTTGACGCTGTCGTTCGGCTGGATCACATCAGTGCCGTGACGGTGAAGATGCGGAATAAATAGCTCGGCGCGTCCCCTGCCTGTCCCGATCAGAACGTCACCCGGTATTCTTCCTTCAGGCTGGTCCGAGCGACGCCATGCCCATGGCCCAGCCAGTCGCTGGAAAAAATTATTTCAACCACGGTTCCCCGCTCGCCGATCAGCCGGGCATATCCGGAGACTTGTTCGACTGTGTGCCGGCCCAGCAGTTCGGCGGCATTCGCTCCAAAAAACAGCGACTCGGCTCCGATATCGGCGGCGGTGAGTTTCGTGTATGGGCCTGCCGCCGTTTCTCCGGTCGGCAAGGAGACGCTAACAGAGCGATGCCACAGACTGTGGGTGCCCGTGAGGACGGAGCCGTTGTGAAGATCGACGAGTTCAACCGTACGGGTGCACGCGACGAGAAGCAGCGCGGCCAGCAGCGCAGCGCGCGCGGCGCCCCTACCCGATGACAATGGCGCCACCGCGGGCGTCCCGCGTGTCGCCAAACATCGTCACGACACCGGCGATGCGGCAGAGATGGGAAGTAATTTCTAGAAGCTGCCCTTTATGGGTATAGAGTTTGCCCTGCAGGATCTGCGCTTTGTCACGGTCCGTCACGCTGGCTTCAAGCACGGTGTCCCCTGTTTCCTTATCGTCGAGTTTCAGCCAGGGGGTGCTGCCATAGAGCGAAGGAGATGAGGCGGTCGCGCTGAACGCAAACCGATCGTCCACATTGAATTTCCATTCATTGCGGCGCAGGTGGGCGACCTGATGGCCCGATGCATTGTACAGATCCATCGTCAGTATGAGCTGATCGTTTTCCGAAACGATCTCCAGCACGATTTGTTCCTTTCCATGGATCGCCAGGACACCGTTGGTGTTCCGAAAACTGTTCGATCCGATTGTCAGATCCATCAGCCAGCCGTCTTTATCCCTTGATGTTGCCGATCGGGCGGAGTTCCGCGACTTTTTTCGTGATGCCGGCCGTATCGACCGTTTCCACGACGTCGGAGATGTTCTTATACGCGAAGCCCGCTTCTTCCGCCAGTCCGCTCATGGACACGGCTTTGACAATGATCCCCCGCTGGGCCATCTGTTTTTGCAATTGCTCGCCGCGTATCGACCGCTTTGCCTGTGCGCGGGACATCGTCCGTCCAGATCCGTGCATGGTAGAACCAAAAGTGTCTTGCATGGCCTGATCGGTGCCCACCAGCACGTAGGAGCCGGTTTCCATGGATCCGCCGCAAATGACTGGCTGACCGGTGTGCCGGTAGATTTCCGGAAGTTCAGGCCGTCCCGGTCCGAAGGCCCGTGTCGAACCTTTGCGATGCACCACCAGCTCCCCTTCCGTGTACCGCTCAATTTTGGCGATGTTGTGTGCCACGTCGTACACGATGTCCATGCCGAGCGACTCGGCCGGCTGATCAAACACCGCGCTGAAGGCTTCCCGGATCTGGTGGGTGATGACCTGCCGGTTGGCAAAGGCGCTGTTGGCGGCGCAGTTCATGGCGGCGAAATAGTCCTGCCCCTCCGGCGATCGGAAGGGCGCGCAGGCCAGTTGCTGATCCTTGACGGCAATCCCGTAGCGCCGCATGGCTTTCTCGAAAACCTTCAGGTAGTCGCTTGCGACCTGATGGCCGAACCCGCGCGAGCCGCAGTGCACCATCACCATGATCTGGTCGCGGCCGGTGATCCCGAGGGCGGCCGCAGTCGGTTTGTCGAAAATACGGTCATCGGCCGCCACCTGGACTTCCAGGTAATGATTGCCCGATCCGAGCGTGCCGAGCTGGTTGATGCCGCGTTCGACGGCGTAGTCGCTGACCTTCGAGGGGTCCGCGCCGGGAATGCAGCCGTGCTCCTCGATCCGCTCCAGATCGTGGCGCCATCCGTAGCCTCGTTCAATGCACCAACGGGCGCCTTTGCGCATGACCTCGTCGAACTCGCGCCGGTCCGCACGGACGAACCCCTTCGAGCCGACTCCGGCGGGAACGCGACGAAACAGCTCCGTCATGAGGCGTTCGAGCCGCGGCGCCACGTCGGCCAGGGTGAGGTCGGTGCGGATCAATCGCATACCGCAGTTGATGTCGTAACCGACGCCGCCTGGCGAAATGACGCCTGTCTCCCGATCGAAAGCGGCCACGCCGCCGATCGGAAACCCATAGCCCCAGTGGCCATCCGGCATGCAGAGGGCATAACGCCGGATGCCTGGCAGGCAGGCCACGTTCGTGACCTGCTCGAACACGCCGCTGTCCATACTCGTCAGGATCTTTTCCGTGGCATAGATGCGGGCCGGGACCAGCATGCCAGGCTTTTCGGTTACGGGAATCTCCCAGATCTGGTCTGAGATCCGGTTGACAGCCATCTGAGTGTGTAATTGCATGACTAGATGTCCATCACGACCGTCGCGATCCATCCGCTGTCGCCCTGCCGGACCTCGTAGCGATGCTTCGTAATGGCCTTCACGTCGGCACGGAGGTCGTGGCGTGCGGGATCGATCGGCTCTCCGGTCAGGGTTCCCTGCAAGTGCCACTCCCCGCTTGTCCGATCGTTTGTGACCGAGCAGTCCGCGTCACGGAAGACCAGCCCCTCGGCATCTTTGAGATACACGATGTCGGCAAGCCAGTCGAACAGCAGTTCCTCCAGGCTTCGATCGTGCCGCGTGATCGATTTGGTGAGTGTAGGAGCAACCGTCTGCGGATCGACCATGGTCTCAATAACAGCTTGGGCGGCAGCGGTAAATAGTTCGGAGGGGGTGTCGCCGCGGGCTTCAAAGGCTGAATCAGCCAGCGCGATGTCTTCGAGGAAGCGGAACGTGGACGTCATCGGGCGTCCAAGCGTCGTTTGGCGGCTATAAAGATGGACCGAACCCGAGCAATACCTGGGATGGAGGAAGCGAACGGGTTCGGTACCTTCCCTTTTCGCAGCATCGCCAACCCGAGGGGTAACACGCTGAAGAGCCGCCGCAGATTGAATCCAACGATTTTGAGAGGCATAAGCGCTTCGTTGAGCCGCCCGTGCTGCCGGATCAGCTCCATGAACCCGATGACATGACGTGCACCGCCGGTGGAGGCCAGGCCTGCGTCGAGTGCCGAACGTCGCAATCGGATGATCGCCTCCATCGGCTTGACGTCTTTCGGACAGACCTCCACGCAAAAATTGCAGCGCGTGCAGTCCCAGATGCCGTGTTCCTGTTCTAATACGGTCAGTCGAAGCTGTTTGGCGGTCTGTGGCTCACGGGGATCGGCAACGAAGCGGTCCGCCTTGGCTAGCGCCGCCGGCCCCAAAAATTCTTTTGAGACTTCATGGACGGTGCAGGCCGCCACGCAGGCGCCGCACATGATACAGGCATCGACGTTATGAAATTCGTAACTTTCAGGAGGCAGCGTGTGCGGGGGCAGCTTCGCATGGGCTGATTTCTGTGCGGCGGTTGAGAGCCAGGGTGTGACGTCCCGGATCTTGCCCCAAAACGAGGACATGTCGACGACCAGATCCTTGATGACCGGCAGGTTTCGAAGTGGGGCGATCGTCACTGCGCCGTGCCGTTCCCATTCCTTGCGAACCGAGGTTCGGCAGGCCAGTTTCTCCGACCCGTTGATGTCCATTGCGCAGGAGCCACAAATCGCCGACCGGCATGAATAGCGGAGGGCCAGGCTGCCGTCGCACTCATTTTTGATGCGGATGAGCGCGTCGAGCACGGTCGTGCTACGCCCGATGTCGAGACGATATTCCTGCGTGCGGGAATGGGAATCGTTCTCGGGATTGAACCGCCGGACGAGAAAAGCTAGACGCATGGTTGTACGTGACGTGTCACCCGTTACGTTACTTCTAGCCTAATTCGAACGTTTTCGGGTAGTTGGTCAGATTGCGGCAGCCGTCTCTGGTGACGAGTACCATGTCTTCGATGCGGACGGCGCCGAGCCCTGGATAATAGAGCCCCGGCTCGACTGTGACGACCTCTCCCTCCTGCAGGATGGAGCCGTTGCGGCTGATGCGCGGGTGCTCGTGGATATCCAATCCAACGCCGTGGCCGGTGCCGTGAAAATACCCCTGCATGCGGCCGTTTACAAGGCCGGTTGCGTACCCTGCTGCGTCGAACCGGTCGCAGATTCCCTGATGGATCTTCGTACCATCGGCTCCGGCTCGAACCTTGGAGATGGCCTCTTCCTGGGCATCTTCCACGGTCTGGTAAAGCCGTTTGAGTTCCGGCGAGGCCGCGCCTCTCACGACCGTGCGGGACATGTCGGCGAAGTAGCGTGTGGTGGCCGATCGCGGGAAGACGTCAAAAATAATGCTGCGATACGCCGGAAGCGGGCCACTCCCTTCGTCGTGCGGGTCACACGCCTGATCGCCTCCGGCCACGATCGTGTGCTGCGCCACGCAGTCCCGTTCCATCAGCGCGACATTGATGAGCTTCTTAGTCCGCTCGGACGTCAGCGGTGCGCTATCGAGCCAGAGGATTCCATCGCGGATGGTTGAGGCGCGAAGCGCGTCGTGTGCGGTGGAAACCGCTGCTTCCGTCGCGCGCTGCGCGTCCTCGATGCAGCGGATTTCCTCGGTGGTCTTGATCGCCCGATGCTCGTAGAAAGGCTCTTTCTTTGTTTCCAGCTGATACCCAAGCGCCTGTAATTTGACGGCGTGCCCAAAGGGAAAATTTCCCGGCACAAACAATTGTTTGATGCCATGGCTCTGCAGAACCAGATGTAGGACATCAACGGAGCCCGGTGCGGAGACACCCTGCGCCTTGGCGCGACGTTCCCATTCTGAATACGACAGGACCTGATCGACGGTTGCCTGGCTTCGCGCGCGATCCATTTCCAGATCGCTCATGAGCAGGATGCGCTGTCCCTTCACTTCCATAAAAATGAAGGGGTCCGGGGCGATGAAGTGGGTGGCGTAGTAGAGGTTCGCATCCGATTCGCTCGCCGCGATCATGAGGGTCGCGCGGTCACTCATCGTCGAGGTCTCCTGGAATCGGTTGGCGCCGCTGCCGGTGTTGCGTTGATTGTTTCACGTGCGGGATTGCCCTGATGCTAGCATGGGAGTTTGAGAGGGTCAAGGCGAGCCGGCCGGCGCTGAAGGAGCCGGTGGCGACGACGGTTTCGAGTCTAGCACAGGCATCTTTTCATCGCCCGGCAAAAAGATTTCGGCCGGCAACATCAGAGTGTTCCTGAGCACATCGAAGGCAAGTTGCCCGAGCCCGGTGAGGCCGGCGCCGACGGATTTCATCGGCCGGTTGATGACTTGCGGATCTTTTAAAGAGCCTTTCACGTCAAAAAATGCCGTGGTGAAACCCTTACGCTCTCCGGCCAGCAATCGCCCGAACACGGGAATGCTTTGCAGAAGCTTGGTGTAGGACCCGAAGGGGCTGACGACAACCGCCATATCCAGTTCGTCGGCGGAGATCACGTAGGTGCCGGCGCCGCTGATTTTAATGACGGGGCTGTCGATCAGCATATTTTTCGTGGTGAGGATGCCGTTTTCGACGGCCACTGTGCCGCTGAATTTCTCGAACGGCATCCCCTCCCTCTCGAGATCAACTTTTCCCTGGAGCCGGCTGGGTATGTCCAGGATCATCAAAATCTTCGGCACAATGGTGCCTTTTTCAATGCGCCCGCGTTCAATACGGAAATCGAAATTGCCATTGAGCGTGTTGGCAAGCCCGCGGGGATGTTTCCCGGTGCCTTGCATCGTTGCCGTGAGGGTCAGCTCGCCGGTGACCAGGCGCTGGTCGTCGCCCAGGAGCTGCATGATTTTTTCCGTCGGCAGTCCCGCAAGTTGAAGCTTGAGTTCTCCCTCGGCCGGCTTGCGCCTCGGTAGGCGGACGACAAACCGGCTTTCGGAAATGGTGCCTCCTTCAATCTGGCCGGTGATGCGGCCGGCCTCCAGTGTTTCATCGCCGATGGTGACGCGTGAGGAGATTTCGCTGAGGGCGAGCTGCTTGTAGCGTCCCTGCGTCACGTCGACGGTGGCGGTTACGCGGCTGGTCGCGGCGAGGTCTTCCAGGAAGTCTCTGACGGGAGAGCGCTTTCCTTTTGGAACCAGCAACTCGAAGTCCAAATGCGGGGATTCCACTGTCGCCGTGATGATCGGCTTGGTGCGCCAGTCGCGGATGGTTCCCGAGGCACGGACAAAGCTGTCGCTGATCCGGAATTCCAGCCGTTTGACATCCGCCCCGGCCCGCACCAACTGCACTCGCAGATAGATATCCGTCATGGGGTGGTCGGCTGCTTTGTTGCTGAGTCTGCCGTCAGTCAAGGCGACCCAGCCGGTGAGGGACCAGGCTTTCCAGTCTTTCCCCCTCCCCTTCAAATCCAGCGAGATTTCTAACGTGCCGGAATCGAATCCTCCCAGGACCATTCCAGACGGGAGCCCGTTCAATGGAATGAGCCCCGAAACCAGCGAGCTATTCACACGTAGCGTGGGCCCGAACTGGATGGTGCCTTTGCCGGACAGGCGAACCGGAGGCATAATGAAATCAAGGCGTGAGGCGGTCAGAGTCCGGTCGCGTGACAACGCTGCGTCGAATTCGATGGCGGCCGGCTGGCCGGCCGGTTTGTGCAACAGGCTTGGAATGGTCACAGAGGCATCGTTGAATTCGATGACGCCCTTCATCTGGGGTGCAGCCGCCGGACCGGCCAACGAGAGTGCGATGCCAAGCGGGCCTTGCACGGTCGTGTTATCCGGTGCACGGCTTGAGATGAGCGAGAGGATCTGATTCGCAGGCGCTCGCGCCCAGACACTGAAGCCTTGAAACTGCGCAGATTTTTCAGTTGTGACGGTGCCATGCAGTTGGAATTGTGCTTGTCCCAGATTCCCGCCGACCCGATCGAGTTCCACGGCAGCATTTGAATAGGCCAGACGGCCGGTCAGCCCGGTCACGGCTTCCGGAAGCGTGTGGCTCTTCAAGCTTACATTTTGCAGAGCGATCTCAGCTCCCGAAAATGTCAAGCCGTTGGACTGATTGAGCATCCCGGAGAGCCGAAAGGTGACGTGTGTGTGTCCCTGGACATCACGCAGTTGCGCCAGTGGTTTGGCGATGGTTTGAGACTCGATGGATGTGGCCAGCACGGTCACCAGAGCGGCCGCTGTCATCGTGCCGCTGACGTCCAAATCGAGCGATGGCCCCTGATCGAGGAACGCGATAGCCAATTTCCCCGCGGTGAGCTGTAAGGGACCGTATTCACCGGTAATGTCGGTGGCACGCAGGCGATCAGGATCGAGCAGCACGGTGCCGGCAAGGTTCTTCGCGGGGACTTTGTTCCGGCCGAGCAGCGCGTGTCCGTGTTGAATTCGAAATTCACCCGTGACTGAGGCGTGGGGAGTGGGCGTTGTGGAGCCGGTGACGGTGGCCGCGACAACTTCGACAATGCCTTTGATCTCCCGCTCCGTCAACAGGCTTTGAAGATGAAGAGGAAGCCACTGAGCGGGAAAGCGGGAGAGCAGCTCGTCCAGACTCACCGGCGTCGCCGACGCCGTCAATGCGAACGTCGACTGTCTGGTCATGATGCCTGACAAGCTGGCCTGGCCGGCGATCGAAAGATTTTCGACGGTGGCTTTCATATCGGAGAGGACCATGTCATAGCCGGACACACCGGGAACCATACGGATGTGACTTTGAAGGTTGGCGGCGCCATGGACCTGGTCGGGAATCGGTCGAGGTCCGAAAAAGTCCATCATCTGCCGCAGGTCCACGTGCAATAAATCCAGGGCGCCTTGGAATTGCAATGCCGGGGGCTGGGTCGCGTCCGGCGGGCCGGCGGCACGTGTGACAGTTCCCGTCAGTGACAGAGATGATGTGCCCGATCCGGCGGGAATTTTTCCGGCGATGCGGATGTCCATGGGGAGGCCCTGGGTCTGCGTCATGACGGCGACGTCCAAATCGGTCAATTCAAGCGTCCGCAGGCCGTCCGGCCGGAATTCGTCGATGACGGTCACGACTCCTTCGGTCAGCGCCGTTTCCTGGATCAACATGACAAGTCCAAGAGGATTGCCGAGCGCACTGTCCGATCCAGCGTTCCCGCTTCCCGGTGCCAGAAAATTCCACTGGCCGGCGCGGTCCCGCCGCAGGGTCATCTGCGGGCGTTCGATGCGCATGCGTTTGACGACGACCTGCATCTGTAGAAGTGGAGTGGAACGGAGGACGAGATCGAACCGCTTGGCTTTGAGGAACACCTGTGATGTGTCCGCATCGCGGATGACGACTTGCGAGAGCTCCAAGTGCGGGCGAGGGAACAACTCGAAGGTTGCGTCCCCAACCTCGATCTTCCGCCCGATGCCGGCTTCGACTTGCTGAATAATGAGGGTTTTGAGACGGTCAGGGTCCGAAAGAAGAGGAAAAAGAAGAATGAGAAGGCCGGCAACGACAACGAGCGCAAGGCCGATTAGAAACGTCCTGGGGCGAACGGTCACTCCTCCTCCCTACCGAGCTTTGCTGAGCCGCCGCGTTCGATCAAATCGCGGCGGAGAGTTACTTTGCCTCCAGTAGGCTTCGATTGGTTTACACGGGCCGCCATGCCGTACGGTATGTGCGCTGCGGCCGTTTAGGCAGTAGACCATCTTACAAAAATAATGCGGGGAAAGCTAGAAGGCAGGGCTGGTTGCAGCGTAGTGGAAAGAGTTGATACAGTGGCGGTGTGACGATGCAGTTTCAAAAGAAAAATCCTCGCGCAGTCATCTCGACCGTGTTCGGAGACATCCACCTCAAGCTGTATGCCGAGGAGGCACCACGGCATGTCGATAATTTTCTCAACCTGGCCAAGATGGGGTTTTACAACGGCACGACCATTCATCGGGTCGTGCCGGGCTTTCTCATTCAAGGCGGCGACCCGTTGAGCAGAAAGCCGGACCGAAGCCTGCACGGCACCGGCGAGCCCGGTTATGCCATCTCTGCGGAGCCCAACGACCGGCCGCACAAGCGCGGCGCTCTGTCGATGGCGAAGATGCCGAAGGAAACCAATAGTACACGTAATTTCGACGACAACGGCTCGCAATTTTTTATCTGCGTGGCGGACAGCAGCGGCCTAGATCGTCGCTATACCGTTTTCGGCGAAGTGGTCCGAGGGTTGGAAGTGGTGGATAAGATCGTCGCAGCGCCGCGCGACGAACGTGATAATCCCCTGGAGCCGATCGCAATAACGGTGACAGTCAAGGAATAATCGTGAGGCGTAAGGAGTACGGTGCTTTCCGAGCTACATCGGTACGTCTAGCGAGAACCGATGTAGCTATCCCTCAAATCCACGAGGGGGCGTGGGCGCACTTGATTGGCGTTCTTTCTCACCCACCCACCCCGGGCACGCCTGGACGCGCCCGTTACCCTTGGCGAGGGCCTTCTTTACCTTTCATCCCAACCCTTCCTTTTGAGTGCGGTGTGGTCTCCTCCAACTGCGCGTATCGAACGAGCACAGCTTTATCGTGCGCGTTCTGTGAGCACGGGAGGAGACCACACCGCCAGCTCATTTCCTTCCGCGCGCGGTGCACGAGCACGAAGCGCGCCCGCCCCACCCTCGTTCTAGAAAAACGCCATGCTGGCATAGGTCACTGTCGAATTAAATTGGTCAGTAATGCCACGGTCATAACGTAGGACCTGCCCCTTCCCGTCTCCGATCAGCTTCAGTAACGTATAGATGGCGGCGAAGCCGGAGATGCGGCGGCCGTCCCCTTCCTTAACGATGAACTGAGCAAAGGCATCCGCATCGATCTCTTCCACGTGCTTCAGCATGGTCAGATCCGTTTGCATGCAACGGTGGAACGAGAAGTCGGTGGGCGGCGACGAATCGCCGTAGCGCATGCCGAGATGGGCCAGTTCGGCGCTGGCGATGACGCACGCCGGTCTCCCTGCTGCGGCCAGGGCATTCCGCAGGGCTTCGAGAAATGTTTCGATCTGATCGCGCAGCTCGCGCATGTGAGGATCGAAGAACGTGGCCGGCGGAAACGCACAGAGAACCGGCACGACGGTGATCGGTTTTGTGCGTCCGGAAGCAAACTGGAGAAAAGGCAGCTGAAACTCGATAGAATGTTCGTTCCGATGGGCCAGTTCTTCGTCAAGACAGAAGCCGGCGGTGGCCTTGAGCCGGTCAAGAATTGCACGATCGGTTTTGACGATGCCAAGCGGCGTTTCGAAATCCTTCTCGGTCACGGCATAGCCGTTCTGAAGTCCGGCATGGCAGGTGCCGAGGACTACAAACAGATCGGGTGCCTGCGCGTCCTGCAGCTCCTTGTAGGCCCAGGCATAGATCGGGCCCGCGTGTTTAATCTCATAGTGGGGGGCGACGAGCCCCTTAATGGGCTGTCCCTTATGCTCGGATTCTTTCCGCTCAGGTCCCTCTTTTGAAGAAAAACACCCTTTGAGTTGAGCCATCAATTTATCGGGGTCCGCCTCGTAGCTCTTTCCGGCAAAGAGGGCCGTGCGGGTCGGCGCAGCCCGGTAGGCGGCCAAGGCGGCGTGGCGCGCCGCATTTACGCGCTCCCCTTCCAGGAACAGTTTGTCGTTCAGATCGTCGACCAGGCGCTGCAGGCGGTCCGGCACGAGAAACTCGCCGAACTTCCTGAGATACTCGCCGGAGACTTGCTCCAGCGAATGCTCGCCGTCGAAAAACTGAAGCAGATAAAAGTAGCTCAACGGCACGATCAGCTTCTCCGTGCTCAATCCGCTGGGGTCCCACAGGAGGACGTATTGGTCGTCGCCCTCCTTTAAAGGAGAGAATTGGAGATTCCTGAGAAGCGGACATGGCCGTGTGCGTTGGACGGATTCGGTCATTGTGGAGGCTCCGTTCCCTTTCGACGCGCGTGAAAAACGATCAACGTGACGATCGTGATCGCCAGCAGCCACCACGTCGCCCGTCCGTATTGTGGCTGGGCATATTCGATCAAGTCGGTGAGTCGTCCGATCAGCAAGGACATGCGCGCCATGACGGTGTATCCGAAGGCGGCGCCGAACGCAATCATCAAGAAGATGATGCCGGTTCGCGCGATGGCTTTTCCCGGTCCAGTATGTTCGACCGAGAAGAAGAAATAGAACAGGACGGAGACGACGCCGATCAGAAGCACGATGGCGTTCAGGTTGCTGGCTGGATTAAGCACACTATACGTGAACGTTGCGTTGCCGTCCGTTGCGAGAGACAGCAGAGGGCGAACGGTATCTTCGATTTGTTTGAGAATATACGAAGAGATCACCCGTGGGATGGCCAGGCCGGACCCGATGCCGACGACGAAGGCAAAAGCGATGCGGGACATCCAGGCGGCTTTCGGGACATAGCGTGTCAGCATCAAGGCGCCGATGAAAAGTGGGATCAGCAACGACCAATCACCCTTCGCCCACTCGCCCTGCTCGACGCCGGGCTTCAGCATGGGTTCGTAGATCAACCGGACGGCCACGGTGTCGTAGGTTTTGACGATCGCATAGCCGATGGAGACGCCGACATACAGGTGCTCGGCCAGCTTGAAGAGCGGGTTGTCCTGATAGAGGAATGTCAGGATGAACAGGGTTAATCCCGTTGCCACCCATGCGCCAAGAATGACTTCGAATGACATACGCCCTAACTCCGACTCTGCTCAGCCCGGTTCTTCGATGTCCGGATCAGAAGATAGAACACATTGCACAGGATCACCAGCAGGATGATCGCAAAATGCGTCGCCGACTGCGCATCCATGCCGGCAACGGCTTTGTCCTCCTTGCCGATCAAGACTTCATATTCAGCAGCGCCGCGCAATCCCCCGATCAGGCCGTTGATCTGTCCGCTGCGCAGCAGCGGGTAGAGGCCGGGTGCGATCACGCCCGTGCAGCCTCCGCCCAGCTCGAATTTATATTTGTCCTTGCCGAAGACGTACCAGGTTTCGATCCCGGTGCTGCCCGCGGCCAGACTGATGACGTAGTTGACGTCCCGCAGGCTCTGCACGCCCTTGAGGACCGGCAATTCCGCCGTCGGCTGATTGTTGTAGTCGGTGGGAAAGGCTTTATAGAGGTCCTGCCCCATATTGATGATGACCGAGCTGGCGCCAGGGCTCCAGCCAAGGAACACATAGTCTTTTCCGGAAACCTTCCCCTCCTCGCGGGCGACTCGTGAGACGACTTCGCTGGCCATGCCGGTGCCGGGTAGCCAGAGCGTCATACCGATCACGCGCAGATTCTTCTTGAATGCATGATGCAACAAGGCGACGGCTTGCGGGTACAGCTCGGGTTTGGAGGCCGGATCGAAGTCCAGTGACAGCAGGAAGACTGAGCCTTCCGGAAGCGATTCGATATAGTCATAGACGCTTTTCACTTCGGGCGAGACTTTAATGGCGAGGCCGACCGGATATAGCAAGGGAATCAAGGTGCAGAAACCGATCACCAGAAAAATGATCCGGCGATCAATGTGCAGCATGCGTTCGGCGAAGTTCACAAGATTCATTATTCTTTCCCGCCGCCAAGATATGCGCGCTCGACACCGAAAATAATCTTCAGGGACAAGGCCACGGCACCCAGGCTGACGCCTATTAAAATGGCCCGCCGCACAGAGGCATTCAGGACGTTGAGAATCCATTGCGTAACATCGCCGCTGACCGGAATCAGATACTCTCCGAGCGGCACACGGCCCATCATGACAATGATGGCAGCGATCAACAGAACCGCTGCCTCCCGGCTTCTGGCCCTGAATGAACGGTACGCGGCCGATGCGATGAAGAAGGCCAGAATGGCGAACATCGTTCCCTGCAACGGCACCATCATGAATGCATAAATCCATCCGAAGGCCGTCGTGATGCCATCCGTCGTTTCCTTTCCACCATGCCAAAGGCCGATCACGATCGTGCCGATCATGCCGGCATAGAGCACGAAGCTGTAGCCCCAGCCCGGTTCCTTCCGCCTGATCTTGACGGCGTGGATATGAAAGAGGCTGGTCACACCCAGGACCAGGGCGAATCCGCCGATAATCTGCAGCCACTTGGAAACCGAGGTGAGCATCAGTTCGGAGGACGGATGCGGAACGTAGTATTGCGCAGCAAACAGAATGCCGGTGACGAGTGTAATCAGGAGCGGAAGCTGTCGGCGCAGGAAGGTCATTACCAATCCTTTAGGAGGTCGAGCACGAGCGACACATCCACATCAAACAGAACGGAGGCCGTGGCGAGGGCGGTTCCGATTCCAAGCGCGACCAGGATACAGGCCTTGCCGATGTCCTGCCCGCGCAGCGTGCCGAGCTGAACCGGCTCGCGAGACAGATAGGCGCTGGCCGCGTAGAGCTCTTCGCCGATCAGCGTGTAATCGCAGGTGGTGACGAAAAAAGGCATCTGGTGGTCGGAGTCCGTGCCCGCGATCTGGATGGCGCCCGTGCTGGCGCCGGTTTCTGTCAGGAGCAGGGATTCGGCAAAGTAGGAGCCCATGAAGAAGTTCGCGGCGGGCTTTTTTCGCAGCATGATGCCGTCCACGGCCGCAGTGTAACTGAATTGGTCGGTCGTGATGAAAAAGTTGGAATCTTCCTTGAAGGCGTCCGCTTTGCCTGCCTCGAGATAGGACTGCTTGGTGATTTCCTGGCAGACAGCCATGACGATGGGGTCCCGGTGGGGCACCATCAGCTCGGTCTCATAGGAAGCGACTCGTTTGGCAACCCGTCCGAGAATCACGGCAGCGGC
>JBGPNZ010000012.1:0-19274 GCA_041487795.1 Nitrospiraceae bacterium | reverse complement strand
CGTCACGCAGCTCGCAGTAGTTGTAGATCTCCCCATTGTACGTAATCCAGACATGCCCATCCTCGGAGGCCATGGGCTGGTGCCCCAGCGGCGACGGATCAATGATCGCCAGCCGGCGATGTCCGAATCCGATGGCATACCGGTGCGTGCCATGCCCTACGGAATCCGAGAGCCGCCCGATGACCGGAACAGCTTTTTCTCTCCCTCCCGGAGCCATCAGAACATACCCCTCCCCATCGGGGCCGCGATGGGCGAGCGCCTGCGTCATCGCCTCCAGGAGACCCAGATCAACCGGCCGACCGTCTCTGTTGTACAACCCCGCTATGCCACACATGTGCCGTGATAGGCCGCGATCGTTTTCTCGGCGATCTTCATCGGATCGTGCACGTCCAGCACGAACTGCCGGCCGGCCTTACTCAACTCCTGCCAACGCGCGGGCGCGCAGAGCAAGGCACAGAGGTCCTCCGCCAGGGTCTCTTTGGTCGTTCTGACGATCGGAATACGCTCCCGAAAGGATACGAACCGCTTCAGATCTTCCTCCCGGAGATAACAGAGCACCGGTTTCCCCAGAGCCATGGCCTCTACGGCAAAGGCTCCGTACCAACCCACCAGGAGCTGATCCACAATCACATCGGCTCGGGCGATCAGGCTCTTGACCTGCCGGTGGGGCACCCCCTCGACCAGTTGCAATTCGACGGGAATTCCCCTCGTGCGCAGACTAGCACAGGCATCTTCGATGTAGCGGGTCCCCTTGATACTCCGATTGGTGGGCATGTGGAGGACCCGAAACGGCCCCTGTTCAGGCGGCGATGGCAGAGGCTCCGGCGGTCTCCACTCCCGATGGTCCACACTGGCATAGGGCAGGAGTTCGGCGCCGGGGAGGAAATGGAGAAGGTCTGGATTGAGGGCGAAAACCTTGTCCGCATAGCGAAAGACTTTGCGAATCCGGCGCTCCCGGATGGCATCCATGCGCGGGGTACACCAGGCCACGTCACATTCCGCGCAGGCCGAGGTGCTGAACTGCGCGCGGCTCTTGGTCTTGATCCGGGCGTCACAGCCTTGGAAGGTCACGATAATCCGCTTGCCCAGGCTTTTCAAGAAGGGCAGCTCCAGGTAGTTCACGTTCCACGGCCGGTGGTCCAAGATCGACATGCCCCAGTTGAAATGAAAGACGTCATAGTCGCGCAACGCTTTGGCAAAGAAGGTTGCGAGCCGGGCGACCCTGGCCGGCAGGAAACCTTCGCGCAACCGCAGGTCCACGTCGTTCGGGAACTGCTGCCAGCTTGATCGGCGCACCATGACATCGCTCTGGATGCCTAGGAGACGCTCAGCACGCGATAGCCCCCAGGCATGACCGCCCGTGTCGGTCGGACAGTGGAGGACTCTCATGACGGCTTGCCTTTGCGCAACAGGTCCTGGACCAGCCGGTTCAGCCCTTTCTTGAGGGAAATCTTCGGACTGACCCCGAGTTTAAGCTTCATCTTTTCAATATTGGCCACCATGGCCGTCGGCCCTTTATCCGGCTCGTACGAATAGACTGGCTTCTTCTCGGTCAACTGACCGATCAGCTCGGCTAGCTCCAGGACCGTCGTGGTTTCAGCGCCGGCCACGTTGATCGTCTCCTGGCGCTGAAGCTCGAGTGCGCGGACGGTCGCGTCCACTGCATCGGAAACATGGATCGGGTTCATCGTGATGCCGGCTTTGCCGGAGACGAGCACCGGTTCTCCCTTCAGCACCCGTTCGACCAGGCCCGGCATGAACATGCCTCGCTGTCCTTCGCCGTAGACGAAAAAGTACCGGAGGATCACCGTAGCGAACTGGTCGCTGTACGCATTGACCAGGCATTCCGACGCATATTTGGAGGCCAGGTAAAAATTATTCGGCTCCGGGGAATCCGTTTCCACGATCGGTTTCGGCTGATACCCGCACACGCCGCCGGACGAGGCGAAGAGGAACGTGCGTATCTTGGCTTGCCGGCCGTAGTCCAGCAATTGCGCCGTCGAATCGACATTGACCTTAAAAATATCCCGAGCCTCATCTGGAAACTTTCTGAACTGCCGCGACTGAGCCAGATGGATGATCGCGTCGAGCGTTTTGGGGAAACGGCTCAGCTCGAGCGGAGCGGCCAGATCCTGGAGGATGGAATGGAGATGGGGGTGCTCCGGCAACGCGCCATCCTTTCGCACCAGGCAGAACAGCTCGTGATCCGGCATGAGCCGCCGGACCAGCGCGCCCCCGACAAACCCCGCTCCCCCGGTCAACAGAATTTTCATTGCATGCCCCCTCCCACCGGCATGGTTTGGTTGTGCAATCCCCGGTACAGCCGGTCCATCCGCGCGCCGACTTGTTCCAGCGAAAACACCTGCTCGACATACCGCCGCCCCTTGATGCCCAACTCAACCCGCAGCGCCGGATTCTCAATGAGCCTGATGAGCGCCGATTTGAGCGTGTCGGGATTTGCGCTGACGATCGGGCACTCCGCTCCGCGCGGCAGGTACGCATCCGGCTTGCGAATGTAGGCCACCACGGGCTTGCCGAGCGCCATCGCCTCCACAGCGAAATTGCCGTGCCATCCGATGAGAAACTGGTCCGCGGCGATATCCGCCTGTTGATACAGCTCCATCGCCTCCTCGTTGTTCATCTGTTGCACCAGCACCAGCTCGACTGGATAGCCCTCTGCCTGCAACTGCTTGACGCAGTCCACGAGAAATCGGGTCCCCTTGAACTGGGGATGGTTCGGCGCATGGACCACCTTGATCGGACGGCTGGTCGGAGAGGCCCCGACATACGGCCATTTCTTCAAGTCAATCGCCCAATAAAAGATGTCGTTCCGACTTCCGGGCGTGTACTCGACCATGTCCCCCATGGATAACGTGTGATCCGCGTAGCGATGCACGTGGGCAAGATTGCGCCTGGCCTTCGCGTCGTCGCAAATGCAGGCGACAAGCCGCTGGGTGCAGTCCGTGCAACAGTTGTAGGCGCCCAGCGCGCGCGTGGTCTTCTCGACGCGCACGTCCGCTCCATACGCCGAAACGATCACGGTCTTTCCCAGTACTTTCAGGAGCGGCATCTCCAACCGCTTGCCGATGGTGCGGTTGAGAAATCCGCCGTCGAAGTAGAGCTGAAAAATATCGTACCGCAGGACGGCCCAGAGAAAGACCGCCCAGGGAATGACCAGCGCCAGCGGCTTGATTCGCCACCAGCGCTCGAGGTTGTAGGTGAAATCCTTTGTGATATAGTACGGCCGATAGACCAGCGTCTCGCTCTGGTATCCGTACAGGCGATCGGCGGCGGCGTTCGCGCTGATGTTGATAATCGGCGTGGGGCCCCAGATGATTTTGGGCTTCCCCCCCGGCCTTCTCATCCAGCGTTTTAACGTCACCCAGGGCAGACACAGACCAAGGACCAGCACCAAAAACACTGGAAGGATCAGGCACTCACCTGCCACTTTGAGTCGTTGTTGGGTTGCGCTGATCATCGTTGCAAGAGTTCACGGTAGATCCCGATTTGCCGGTCCGCCACGAGTTCCCATCCGTGGTATTTCACGATCCAGTCTCGCGACGCCTGGCCGATTGCTGCACGACGACGCGCATCACCGCCCAATTCCATGATTCCCTGAAAAATCTGTTCTTCCGTTCTCGCCGAGATGACCGGAGGCATCTCGCTGTAACACCACTCGTGCACCACGCGATCGAAATGAACCAGCACCGGCTTTCCGCACGCCATGGCCTCAGGGGTCACGGTCCCGAACGTTCCGATTGTGAATTGATCCAGCACCACGTCGGCCGCGTTGTAATACTGGATCAGCTTCATCTTGTTTAAGGGCGGCGTCCACACAACGGCGTTGCCGATTCCGAGCGTGTCGATCAGCGCCCGGGACCGATCGACCTCCTGCCCCCAATCGTTGAGGATCAGCACGGGCCGGCACGATAATGCTTTTACGCTGCGCGCGAACGCCTTGAGCAGACGATCGTTTCCTTTCAACGCCCAGTTGTGGCGCGACGGCGCAAACAGGATGAGGTCGGCCTGGTGCCGGTTCATCAACTCCGCTCGCAGCGGTGTTGCGCCAGGCCGGTACTTGGTCTCGTCCACCGGGTGCGGAATGAACTGAAAATTCTTGAGTCCCAATCGCTGGGCAGCCGTGATCACATCCGGGTTCGTAATCACGACCTTGCCAGCTTGCCGGTAGGCCAGCGCCAGAAGCCGACCCCGCCCGCTGTGCTCGAACGGAATTTCTCGCATCGTGCCGTGCTCGAACGCGATATACGGGCGGTCGGGGGCAAACATCCAGGCATGAATCGGTTCGGTCGCATAGGCCTGGATAAGGTCATACCCCTCGAACCACTGCTCGAATCGTTTTCGCTTGGGGTAGGTGAACAGCACGTCCAGCAGGCGCGGTCGCGGAAGGCTCCCCGTCTTACGGCATTCCAGGTATTTGGCCCAGGCCCCCATCCACAGAGCCGGTTGATGGAACAACAGGCGCTCGAGACGAAACTGCCCTTTGAACCGTTGCGCCCGTCCCGGCCTGCCGGAGGCCAGCTCGGCCTGAAGAAACCATGCCGGCCGCTGGAACCCTCCGAGGTCCATCGCATCCCACTGCGGATGGAACTCATCGGGTTGGGCTTCGAAGGCGGCATCCTCCCATTCCGGCTGCGCCATGACATGCGTGTAGTCGTAACACAGCACATCCGCCTCAATGCCCTTTCGCCGCAAAAACTTGGCGTTGTTATACGCGTTGTTGGCGATGTTGCCGACGTGCAGGATTCTCACGACCGCACCCCGCGCATATTGATGGAGCCGCCGCATTCCCCATATTTGAATTTGTCCCGCCATGTCGTATGGCGGACGGGTTTGGTCAGTGTCAGGTGATCAAAGCGGAAGTGTTGAAACCACGAGGCGACTTCCTGGCGGGTATGCAAGTGGTTGAAGACCGGCGCGTAGGCGTCGTACAGGCCCAACTGCAGAGTCGACAGCTCCAGCGGATCCCCCGAAGGAGGATACGGCGCGCAAATCACCAGTTGGGCAAGCAGCCGGTACAATAGACGATTGTTGATGATCAGCCACCGGCACGCCTCATACCGGCGATCTTCCGGAAGTGTCCGCAGCGCACCACGCAGAAGGTCGGTGAAGAAGTATTTCACCGGATTATGCTTTTCGTAGAACATGGCGTACAGTTGCCCACCCTTTTTCACCAGCGGGGCCACGCGCTCGAACGCGGCCCTGGTGTTCGGGGTATGGTGCAACACTCCCCAGCTGACGACCAGATCAAAACTCTCGGGACGGAACGGAAGATGGAAGACGCTGGCTTGCAGAGCCGCCACATTCTCGAGTTGCGCCGTCGCACGATGCGTGATCTCGACGCCGGCATCCGTCAGATCAATGGCCACCACCGTTGCGCCCAGTTGGGCCATGGCGTAGGTCCACCGGCCGGACCCGCACCCGGCGTCCAGCACCAACTTGCCCCGGAAAAACTCCCTCGGCAACTGGATATCGTCCAGCCATTGCTGAACCAATCGTTCGCCGAAGTGCAGGTAATGCGAATCCAGGTACCGCGAGTGCTCGAGATTGAAGCTCCGTTTGACCTGCTGCTCCCCGCTTGACAAATCGGGCAGGAACCGGGGAATGCCGCCTTGAACGGGGTAGATCCTGTGGCAGCTCAGGCACTCATACTGCTCCACTCCCTCCTTCAGTTCCCCGCGACAGAGCGGACAGACAAGAAGACCGGCGAGAATGGTTCGTTGCTTCAACGTCTGAGGATTCATGTTTGTTAGTAGACGGACTTCCCGAATTTGGACCGGACCCGTTCGTACAGTTCATAGATCCTGCCCGCCACAATGAGAGGCAAGAGGCCCGCGAGAAACAGCCATGACAGCCGCTGGTCCGGATCGGCCCGCAACGTGTCGAGAAATTGAAAATAGTTTTTCAACAGGTTGCGGTGCCCCACTTCCGTCTTGCTGCATACGATGTGAAAGACCGAGCCTTCATTGCGATGCAGGCACCGGTCCATGGCCAGGACCAGGCGGGCCATGCGGGGGCTGCGCAGCTTTGAAAACAGGCAGGAGAACGCAAACCGGGACCGGAAGTCGAGAATAAAAAACTGGTCCGAGAACAGTTTGACCAGTTCCTGCCGCGTGAAGGCCCGATGGTATTCATGAATCGGCGGCTCACTCACCGGCACATAGCGCTCGATGCGATAGAGGTAGTGCATGAAGGCCATGCTGATGCCGCTCGCCTGACCGGATCGTGGCGTGCTGAAAAAATGGTCCTGGCTGGGCTCCTGCGCGACCACGACGCCGTAGGGAGCCAGCGCCCGCTTGATCTCGCCGAGCATGCGGTCGGGATACGGCAGGTGATGGAGAACCGACGAACAGATGATCGTCCGAAACGCATCGTCTTTGAACGGGAGATGCTCTCCGTCACAGACGACCGTGGCCAGTTGGGGCATCTTCTTTTTCGCCTCCCGCAGCATAGCCAGCGAGAGATCCACGGCGACAATGCGACGGTATCCCCGATCCAGCAGCTGCTCCGAGACAGCGCCTGTGCCGCCGCCTATGTCCAGCACCAATTGGTTCGGGACGGCGTATCGACGCACGAGGCTGAAAAACTCGCGCAGATGCGCCTGGGAGATGGGCGAGCTGTAATAATGGAAGTCGTAGCTTCCGGCCATCGTGTTCTCAAAAGTCATTTCCGCTTGCTTCCAAGGTTCCATGATCGGCCTTCTTGCCCTTCCCGAGTCGTGGATGGGATCAGCGCCCGGACCGGTGAACCCACGTTACGGGATGATCAAAAGCGGTTTGTAATGGACGAGTCGGCCGCTTCATTGTGAATTCGCAGACCCGCTCGTGATAATCAAACGGATCGAGCCGGTAAATTGATTCGGGCCCCTGCTTGTGCGGGAAAATTCCGGCCGAGAGCCAATAGGCTCCATCCCCGAGGAGCAGCGGATCAAAGACGACGTCCACGAAGCCCGTTCCCTGGAACAGGCCCACATCGGCCGGCTCTTCTCCCGAGAAGCAACTCGTCGCCAGGACCCCATCCTGCCTGGTCACCAGCACGTACACCGAAGGATTCTCGTAGAGGCTGGCAGCCTCATAGTGAATGCGCACGAGCATCCGCTCCCCGCAAAAATACGCGTGTTCCGGCTGCTCTTCCCGATTCAGCAACTGCACGGACCGGATGCGAATCTCGCCCGACCCCCACTGCTGACCTCCTGCAGGCCGGCCGCCTTGCTCCTGCCGGGCGCTTTCCAGCTTTCGCACGTGCAGGTCATAGGCTCGACAGACCGCCTGCGCCGTGTCGAACTGGCGGAACCTGCCGCCTTCGAGCCAGAGGATCTTGTGGCACAACCGGCCCAGCAGGAACGAATTATGCGAGACGACCAGCACGGTCCCCCCGCTGCCGATGAAGCGCTGGAGATAATGGATGCATTTGTTCACAAAATACGCGTCACCGACCGCCAGGACTTCGTCGATCAGCAGAATATCCGGCTGCAAGGCCGTGGCAATCGCGAACGCCAGGCGGGCCTGCATCCCCGTCGAATACGTTCTCAGTGGCTGGTGAATGACGTCCTGCAACTCCGCAAACTCGACGATTGCCGGAAGCTTTTGCTCCGCTTCCCGACGGCTCAACCCCAGGAGCATCCCGTTGATCCGGACATTCTCGATCCCCGAGTAGTCGGGATGGAACCCCGTGCCCAGTTCAAGAAGCGCCGCAACCTTCCCGTTCACCTCGAAGGAGCCGCTGGTGGGAACGGACAACCCCGCGAGCAGTTTCAGCAAGGTGCTTTTCCCGGCCCCATTCTGTCCCATCACCCCAATGCTCTCCCCGGTGCCCACCTCGAACGAGACATCGTCAAGCGCCAGCCGCTGTTTATGGTATGTCCTCTGGTTGAAACAGAGCATTTCCTTGAACAGATCGGCCCGCCTGGCGTACCAGCGATAGACCTTGGTCAAGTGCTTGGCTTGTATGGCAACCATCAGATTAAATCCGCGATAAGCGCACGCATTCGGCACAGCACCCAGAGCCCGGCAAGAAAGACCGCGATCGCCATGATCGTGACCACCACCCAGATCAACGCGGTCGGCGGCTGGTTGGCCAGCAGAATCATCCGATAGCCCTCGATGAAATACGACATGGGATTGCACAAAAAGACGGTGGCGAAGGCCTTGGGCACCATCTCCGTCGTGTAGACGACCGGGCTGACAAACATCCACATCGTCAGGGCCAGCGGCAGGACCTGGCTGGTATCGCGAACCGCGACATTCACAGCCGATAAGAGCCATGCCAGCCCGATTGTAAAGAACAGCTGAGCCACCAGGAGCAGCGGTAGCAGCACCAGCGTCCAGCCGACCTGATGCAGGAAGGCAAGGAGCGCCACGAGAAGAGCGAGCCCGGCCAGACCGGATATCGTGCTTCCTAACACCTTGCTGACCGGGAGAATTTCAATGGGGAAGACAATCTTCGTCACGAGAGAGGTGTTGGCGGTGATGGAACCCGCCGCAGCCGAGACCGCCTCTGAAAAGAGCAGCCAGGGAAGCAACCCGGTCAGGAGCACGATCAGATATTCTGCAGCGGTCTGGTTCGGCCCCCCTCTGGTTTGAAACACGACCCCGAAAAGCACTCCGTACAGACCCACCAGAGACAACGGCTTGATCAGGACCCAGTACAGCCCCACCACGGATCCGATCTGCATACGCCGCAGTTCATCGGCGGTCAGCATCCGGATGAGCTCCAGGTGGCGCAGAAGTCCACTCAAACTTTCTGAAAACGACCTGGTTATTATATAGCTCGTGCCAACCATGAAGGACCCCTAGAACCTGTTGCAGGTCGTGACCTCCTGCTTCAGGACCGAACGGCGCCGACATATTTGGCGGGCCCATCGGCATCCATGAACAGACGATTCCAGAACTCGAAGCTGAGCAGGCTCCAAATCAGCAGCCGGTGATTGACCGCACCGCTCAGATGTTCATCCAACACTCGCCGTATGAATGCTTCCTGGAAAAACCCGCGGGACAGAGTTTTGCGGTCGAGCAAAATCGTTTTGACATAATTCATCAGCGGACCCTGGTACCAGGACTGTTCCGGCGCGCTGAACCCCTGTTTGCGCTTGAGGAGAATCCGGTCCGGCAGGACGCCTTCCATGGCGCGTCGGAACAGATATTTCCCGGCAAGATTCTCGTCGCCGGACGGATTTTTATCCCACTGACGATTGATGAGGTACCGCGTCGGAAGTGTTGTCACGAAATCCACCAGCGCGTGGTCGAGCAAGGGGACGCGGGACTCCAGCGAATGGGCCATGCTGAGCTTGTCTTCGATGACCAACAATCCGTGCAGAAACGTCTTCGCCTCGAAGTAGAGCGCGCGCCGAATCGGATCTCGGATGGAGCGCGCGGGCTCAACCACGCGGCAGAAGGAATCGTACGGATCGTGCCCGCCGGTTTCGCGTAAGACTTGAGGGGAGAAAAATTGCGCCCGCTGTTCCGCCGGGACGAGCCGGTTCCAGTACCGATAGTAGCGAGCCAAAAAGTCCTGTTCCGATCGGGCGCCTTCCGCCATGCGGTACCGCCACGGATATCCGGCGAAGATTTCATCTCCGCCGGTTCCTCCCAGCACCACCTTGACGAAGCGGCTGGCCAACCGCGCGGTGTAGTAGTAGGGGTAGCACATCCCCACCCGAAGATCTTCGATCGCCCAGATGACCCGCGGCAGGGCCCACTCAAGGTCGCCGGCATGAAAGACCATCTGATAATGCTCGGTCCCGAACAGCGCCGAGAGGACCTCGGCGTCCTGGCGCTCATCGAACCCGGCCTCAAACCCGGAGACGTTCGTGAGATCAAACCCTCCCGTGAACGTCATGAGCCGCGGGACACTGGCTGCGGCCATCGCCGTGATTGATCCGGAGTCCATGCCGCCGCTCAGGTACGCTCCGACGGGAACATCGCTGATCAACTGTCGTTTGATCGTGTCCTCGAGCACGCATCGAAGACGCTCCCGGCACCGCTCCTCGCCGGCATCCTCCATCGGCTCAAAATTGAAATCCCAATAGCGCCGGCACTCGACGTGACCGGCCTTGACCGTCATCAGATGACCGGGCTCGAGCAGCCGAACGCCCTTGAATAATGTGGCGTCGCCGAAGGTGTTTTGAAAGGTGAAGTAGTCCGCCAGCGCCGGCAAATTGACTTCCCGCGGAAAGTCCTGCACGGTCAGGAGGGCCTTCACTTCGGAGGCAAACACCAGCTTGCGGCCGATCTCGGCGTAATACAGCGGCTTGATGCCATAACGGTCCCTGGCCAACAGCAACGTCTCGCTCCGATCGTCCCAGAGCGCGAACGCAAACATGCCGTTCAATTGTTCGACGCACGCCGTTCCGTATTCTTCGTACAGATGCAGGAGCACTTCCGTATCGGAACCGGACACGAACCGGTACCCCTTGCCTGCCAGTTCCTTCTTTAGGTCAAGATAGTTGTAAATCTCGCCGTTGTAGGTCAGCCACACCGTCTTGGCCTGATTCGCCATCGGTTGGTGGCCGGCCATGGACAGGTCGAGGACGGAAAGCCGGCGATGACCGAGCGCCAGGCGGTAGGCTCCCTGCGCAACGGACCCGGCGGTCTGGGTGAGTTCATCCGGAGCCTGCAGGTCAGGCACCGCGCGCGAGCGATCCCGCGCCGTCACCTCCCGCCAGCGGGATCCCTTCGGCCGGCCGAGAGGAGCCAGCAACACGCAGCCGGCATCGTCGGGCCCCCGATGCACCTGCGCATCGCACATGCGCGTGATCTCAAACGGCTCGATCGCTCGATCGGCCAAACTGTAGAGGCCCGCAATTCCGCACATCAGCCGTTCATCCCCTGGCCAATTCTTCCAGACCTTGCCGCAACGGAATCGACGCTTCGAATCCCAGCAAACATTTCGCTTTCTCGCTGCTGCCGACACGCCGGCTCATCGGCACCGGCCCATCGGTCTTATAGACGGGCTGCAAGGACGAGCCCGTGAGTTCCAGGAGAGCGGCCACCACCTGTTTGACGGTGGCCTCGGTCCCGCTGCCGACGTTGAAGGCTTCGGCCGTGACCTCGCTCTCCATCGCCAGGATCGTACACCGCGCCACGTCCCGCACATGGATGAAATCAAAGGAGGCCGAGCCGTCGCCGTTGATGACGGGCGGTTGGCCGGCCCGAATTTTCCCCAGCACGATCGAAATCAGCCCGCCTCCCTGATGAGGTCCGTAGACGTTCATATACCGCACGATGGCGTAGGGCAGCTTGGTCCGGAACGGCCTGAGCAGAAATTCGCCACAGAGCTTCGACACGCCGTACATGGTCCACGGATTGAACGGATGCTGCTCATCCATGACCTCCAGGGTATCTCCATAGACCGAGGAGGCCGACGAATAGACGAATTTTCCCACTCCGGCCTGCACCGCCGCCTGGATGACCTGGAACGTGCCCCTGACATTGATTTCGAACGCCCGCGCCGGATCGTTCTCGCAGGGACCAAGCGGCAGGACGGCCATGTGAAAGACGCCGTGGACGCCGGCCATCGCGCGAACCAGTTGCTCGAATTGCAGCACATCTCCTTGAACAACCTCCACCCGCCGATCACGATTCAGCCGCGCGTGATCCTCCGCGCGAATCGCCTGATCAAACACCACGACCCGCTCGGCTCCTTGCTGAAGCAGCCCCGCGATCACATGCGATCCGATAAATCCGTTTCCGCCCGTAATCAAAAACCTGTGCCCGGCAATCTTCATGTCTTCTTCCTCGCCGACGCGCGTGCGTGCCATGGCGCCGCTGTCTTCTTGATCCTTTAGAGCAAGACCACGTTGACTTTGTTCCCCTGCACGTGGCGGGTGCCGTTCCGCGTATCAAATACAAACGGCGCATGCCCGACGATATTGTTGTAGTCGAAGGCGGAATGCGCCGTGAGGATCACTGCGGCATCGCACTGCTGCAACCGCTCCCGTGTGACGGCGACGGCCGCGTAGGTACGCCCCTCAATCTCTATCGACGGCGTGAAGGGGTCAGCGTAGTCGAGCGTCGCGCCCTCCCGTTGCAGCAGCTCCATAACCTTGAGGGCCGGAGTTTCGCGCCAATCGGCGACATCCGCCTTGTAGGTCACACCCATGACAAAAATCTTCGCCCCGTTGAGACACCGTCCGCGCCGGTTGAGCAATCGTTGGAGCTTGGCGACCACGTAATACGGCATGCCCTCATTGATTTCTCCTGCCAGTTCGATGAAGCGCGTATGGAGATCATATTCTTTTGACTTCCAGGCCAGGTAATAGGGATCGAGCGGGATGCAGTGCCCGCCCACGCCGGGGCCGGGATAAAACGGCATGAAACCAAAGTTCTTCGTGGCTGCGGCGTCGATCACCTCGTAGACGTTCAGCCCCATGCGGTCGCACAGCACCGCCAGCTCATTCACCAACGCGATATTGACGGATCGGAAGACGTTCTCGAATACCTTGGTCATCTCGGCCGTGCGTGGCGAGGAGAGCGGAAAGATTTTGACCACTGACTGCTCGTAGAACGTTTGCGCCATCTTCAAGCACGCCGGCGTGACCCCGCCCACCAGCTTGAACGTGTTGTGCGTCTTGAACGACTTATTGCCGGGATCCACGCGCTCAGGAGAAAAGGCGACGAAGAGATTCAGTCCGACTTTCAGCCCCTGCCCGGTCAGCATCGGCAGCACGACTTCCTCGGTCGTCCCGGGATAGGTCGTGCTTTCCAAAACAACCAGCATGTCGGGATGCGCGTGCGCGGCGATGCGCGTGGTCACCGAAAGAATGGCGCTGATATCCGGTTCCTTATTGCGGGTCAACGGCGTGGGCACGCAGATCAACGCCACGTCGCACTCCCTCAAGACCGCGAAGTCCGTCGTGGCGGTGAGCCGGCCGGATCGGACGGCCTCCTGCAATTCGGCGTCGTCCACGTCCGAGATATAATTCTGTCCGCAGTTGATCTGTTCGACTTTGGCCGGCACTTCGTCGATGCCGAAAACGCGATACCCCGTTTTGGCTTGCAGCACGGCCAGGGGAAGCCCGACGTACCCCAATCCGATGACTCCAACCACGGCCGTACGGCGCTGTATTTTATCCAACAAGGTCACGCAAACCTCTTCCCGGGCGTTAAAAGTCCCTGCGTTGGAAAATCACGCAGGCTCCCGCCAGGAGCAGGGCGGCATACAGCAGGCCGTAGGACATGGCCATCGCCTGATAGGCATACGATACGTGCACCCCCATCGCCGCCTGCCCTTTGACGTTCAAGATCTCGAGATTCGGAAAAACATAATAGACGGTCGTCACGACGGCCTGGACCATCTCGCTACGACTGCTCTCGGCAATTCCTTTGAGGTCCACCGTGAGATGTCCGACGACGAAGAGGCCCAGCGTCATAATGGCGCTCAGCGTCGACGTACTGAAGGTCGAAAAAAACAGCGCGATGGCGGTCACGACCAGCACTTCGACAAAGATCAGAGCGACCGCCTGTATCAGCGCGCCGTGAATCGGCGCGCGGTAGAGCCAGAGCGTGGCAAAGAACACGATCACCATGACCGCCATGTTCACGGACAACGTCATGACAAGTCCCAGATACTTTCCGAGGACGAATTGCGTTCGTTTGATCGGTCGGGCCATGATGGTGTAGATGGTCCGACGTTCAATTTCCTTGCTCACCAGCCCGATGCCGACAAAGACGGCGATGATCACCCCCACAAGATTGATGGCAGCCAGTCCCATATCGGCGATCATCTTATGGTGTTCCATGATCGTAAGATCGGCGAGCAACACCGAGGCACCGATCAACAAGAGGGAAGAAAATACGAGATTGTAGAGAATCTTATCGCGCAGGTTCTCCCGAAACGTATTCAGCGCGATGACGATCACCGGCCACATAACTAGACTCCCGCGATGGGACGGATGTGATCAGCCTGCCCCGGGCTCTTGAAAAAGAGCTCCTCGAGCGAGCTCTTGTGGGGCGTCACTGAGATCAGCGTCCCGCCGTGTTTTCTGATTTCTGCCAGCACACCCTCGAGCAAATCCGGTTTTGGCAGCACGATCAACGTCTGCGAGCCTTGCTGCACAAGCCGGGTCGCCATCGTTCGAATGGCCGTGACCTGTTCGGCCGCAATCCCTTGGCACACGATTTCAACCGACTGCGTGTGCCCATGGCTCACCAGCTCGTCCACGCGGCCTGTCGCTAGCAGTTTCCCTTTGACGATCACGCCGACCCGATCGCAGATCATCTCCACGTCAGGAATGATATGGGTGCTGAAGAACACGGTCTTGCCCTGCCCGCGCAGGCCGAGAATTAAATCGCGCACCTGCTTCCGCCCAATCGGGTCCAGCCCCGACATCGGCTCATCCAGAATCACCAGATCAGGATCATGGATGAGCGCCTGCGCCAATCCCACGCGCTGCAGCATGCCTTTCGAAAACTTCCGCAACTGCCTTGTGCCGGCCTCGGCCAGCCCGACCATATCCAGAAGATGGAGTACGCGCTTCCCCAAGACGCCCCGCTCAAGGCCGGCCAGGTGCCCATAGAACGTCAGGAACTCTTCCGCCGTCAAATAATCGTAAAAATACGGCGCTTCCGGCAGAAAACCGACCCGACGGCGCGTCGGGACATCGCCCGCCGGTTTCCCCAAGAGCTCGACGGTGCCACTCGTCGCTCGAATCAATCCAATGAGCACCTTGATCGTCGTCGTTTTGCCGGATCCATTCGGCCCGAGAAAGCCGTAGATCTCTCCCTGCTGCACCGAGAACGACAGTCTATCCAGTACCGTCGCCGGCGGCCGGCCGGGCCATCCGGGTCGAAACTGCTTCGTGAGTCCCTCGACGTGAATCGCATCCATACGTTCGCGACGCTCCCGGTTTCCTTATTCCACATTCCACCACATGGGCAGGGGTGCCGGCTCTGAGAATCTCTTCAGAAAACCAGTCTTATCCCTTCCGATACGCGCGGAGCCGCTCGCGCAGCACGGTGCTCTTTACGGTTCCGTCCGGGCTTCCCAAGAGATAGGCGCCGCCGAGCGGCTCGACGGGAATTTCAGCAATGATACCGCCTCGCACCAAATCCTCCAACCGTGCCGGCCACTTTCTGTAACGCGCCTTGTACCGTCGCACGCCTTCTTCGAGAAACCGGATGTCCCGCTCCGCCACAACCTCCTTCATCCGCTGGGCCAGCCCTTCACGAAGGCGCTCGTCCTGCGTTTGCACATACAGCCGTTCCAAAAATTCCAGGGCGGCCTGCGGATCTCCCGCTTCGACCGTCATCCGCGCGGCCAATTTCGGCAGATAATCAGGCGCGCCGGGCAGTGCCGCCGCAAGACGGAAATACTTTGCGGCATTCTCCGTGTCGTGCAGCTCAAAGAAATAATCGTAGCCGGCATAGAATGGAAGCTGCCACGCGTCCGGATTATGCCGGATGCCTTTCATCAGCAAGGCAATGCTTTCATGCGGCCGTCCTGCCCAGACGCCGAGCATGGTGCCGCCGGCCTGATACGCAAACACGAATTTCGGATCAAGATCGGTCACCACGTCCGTTGCATGATAAGCCCAGAGCCACCCCTGGACCGTCTGTTTCGGCTCGCCGAAATGCTGTACGGCCTTGAGCCAAATCAGATCGCCGGCAATCTGACGGTAACCCAAGACCGCAATTTTCAAGTACTCGCCTTTGGGGAGATAGGCCAGCTCCAGCGCCCGAACTCCGGCAGGACGCTCCCGCTCGGCCGCTGCCAACATCCCAACCGTCGCCCCACCGAGCGACAGCAGCAAACCGGTGATGAGCACCCACTCCCTGGGACGCCACGCGCTGCCTGGAATCGTCATGTGCGCGGCCTCCCACTTTCCAGCGCAGCTGCCAGCCCCGCTGCATCCGCGGCGAGCAATCGCGCTTCAAACGCGCTCTTGTCCCAGCCGGCATACCGTTGTTGACGTTCGAGGATCTCGCGATATTCACGTGTTGCCAGTTCGATCCGTGCCGACTGCAGATATCGTTTGGCGAGCCATTCACGCCCGGGAAGAAAGTTGGGCTCGATCTCAACCGCTTTATGAACGGAGGCTTCGGCCTCATCGGGATAGCCGAGGGCCTGGTACAGACGCGCGATGTCCAAACGATGGAACGGATTAAACGGCTCCAACCGGATAGCCCGCTCATAGGCCGAGAGCGCGCCACGGCGCCACGTTATACGCTGCTCGTGCTCCGCGGTCGACGATCCCGGAGGAAGCAAAGCGGCACCCGAGGCCAGCCTCGTATAGACGTGGCCCAACAAACCGGACAGGCGTCCATCCAATGGATTCAATGCACGGGCAGCCTCCAGTTCCGACACCGCCGCCAGCGCTCTGGCACGATCGCCGGTCATTTCAAACGACTGGAACTGAGCGGCGGCCATGGAACTGTGATACAAGGCTTTCCCGGGGTCCAACGTAATCGCGCGCCGGTACTCGACCATCGCTCGATCGTAATCCCTATGCCCCAGCGCCGCCGAACCCACGTCATACGCAAGCCACGCAAGCCCGAGTCTCACCGCGCCGACAGCCAGCCCCATCATCACGAACAACCCGCCCCCCGCCCACATCAGTCGGGACCGGCGTGACTGGATCACGATGACGCGTGCCGGGTCTGGAGGACGACCGGACATCCGTCGCGCGACGAGGATCAATCCGATGCACAGCGTCAACCCGATGGCGATCGCCGGCTCATGGAGGTTCGAATCCACGGCGGCATGCACCACTACCGATGCCAGCGCTGCGCTCATGCCGACAATCATCCCGCGCTGCCATCGCCGAAGCCGCTGCCTCAGTAACGCCGCCGCCTCTCGCGCCAATTGGATCGCCCCCCAGCAAAAGATCGGAATGCTCACGACACCAAGTTCAACCCCCATCTGTACAAACTCGCTATGGGGTGTCTGCGCAATCTTTCCATAGCGAGCAATGTGTCCTTCGACAGGGAATGCATACTGTGGATAGATGTATTGATAGAGCCCCAAGCCGACACCCCAGGGATGATCGGTCATCTGACGAATGGATTGTTGCCACATTTCCCAACGGGCATAGCCAACCGGATTCACCGCATGCTCCGCCCATATGCGCTCGCGCAACGGATTCGGAACCAGGACGACCAGGAGGCCCAGCGCGAGCACGAACAGACCGAGCCCTCGGCCTCCGAACCGCATGCCGATGACCACCGTCGAGCCGACGGCAGCCGCAAAGACTCCCCCGCGGGACCCTGTCCAGACGATGGCCGGCAACAACAGTGCGATCAGAAAAATGGGCAGGATCACATCGGTCACGGAGTATCGACGGACTCTCGGCCATCCCCTCCGGCCGATCCGGGCATAGCACAGGTACCCGAGCACGATGCCCCATGCCATCGAGAGATAGCCGGCCAGAAAATTCGGGTTAAAAAACGTGCCGTTCGGCCGTGGGGCTGCTTCCCACCACCCTTGCCACAGGGCCCATCCGGCTTCGAAAAGCCCCATGCCCACCAGCACAACCAACAGCACCGCAATATGATCCCACTCGGCGATAAAAGACACAAGCAAATAGAGCAGGACGGCGTAGGTACACAGCACCGCGAACCATTGAACGCTCTGGTGAGTATAGGGAGAGAAGGTCGCCGACAGCGCCGCTAATCCGAGGAAGACCAGGACAGCTGTTCCAATTCCCGCAGAGGGCAGGACAACGGTTCCGAACCTACCCACGCCCCAGAGATAGAGACAGGCGAGGGTGAGGATCATCAGCCGGATGATCATCACCGCAACGTGTGTGGTCCCGCCTTCGAGCAACGGCGAGAAGATCAAGAGACCGCTTAGAAGAGGTAGCCAGGCAGGCAAAGAAGACGGGGCATGTTCTCCTGGTGGAGGGCCATCGGCAGCCGCGACGGAACAGTTCTTCGAATCCATAGCAGATGGTTCACAACATTATTCCCATACTATTCCCATACTTCGTCGTGCGCGCACAGCCGCCCGGAAAACAAGGGCGGGAAGGGATTGCTCCCTCCCCGCCCAGACCTCAACCCACGCTTACTGATTGACGTCGTTCAAGTCCGGCGTCTGAAGATTCATCTTGATATCGTTCACGTGCCACTGGTCCAAGGTCGCATCGCCGTCAATGTTCCCTGACGCGGTAGCGGTGAACGCCGCCGGCGTGGCAGCCGTCGCCAGCGTGCCACCGGAAACGACCGCACCAGCCGCCTGAGCAATCACAATGGGTAGTGCCGTTTGGAACATATCTACCCCCTGAGCAGCAGACGAGGCGCCTGCACCTCCGTTCGCCGGGCTCCGGTAGGTGTAGCGGTTGGTGGCACTAGCAAGGGTAAACCCAACCTCCTGAAAACTGCCGTACCGGCCCGCCTCGCCCAGAAAGGCGGTTTGCGAGACAAAGACACCGCCGAGGTTGGTTCTGGACTCAGACTGGCGAGCCCGGGCTTGATACTGCAGGAAGTTGGGGATCGCGATGGCGGCTAGAATCCCGATGATCGCCACCACGATCATCAACTCGATGAGCGTGAAACCTTTTTGACCCTGCAACGATTTAATCATACGATCTCCCTCCCCTTCTACAGTTTGCTGCTGATTGCTGACTTAACCTTTACGCGTACGTTGCCATCTAACCATTGTGTCTGCATTTGATATACAGCTGTAATGTACTATGCATGATTTCTGCCATAGTTAAATCTGTTTCTTGAAACATATAAGCCATTGATTTTATTTAATATAAATTTAAGTATAAAAAAACACATTTACTCTTTATAAAAACTGATCAAGCAAAATTGCCGATTGTGACAAAATTTGACCATTCATGAGGATTGTATTCTTGAGCACTACCTACTGAACCGACAGCCATACTAACTGGACAAATCATTTGAGTCCGGGGTGGTGAGACCCACTTTCCGATCGTTCACCCACCACTGGTCGAGGGTCGCATCAGCATCAATATTGCCTGCTGCCGTGACTGTAAAACCGGTGGGGCCGTTCATGGCCGCTGTCACGCCCTCGGGCACGATTATTCCATTACCGGCATTGAGTGTATCTTGTGCGGGCCCAGTTGTTACACCGGCATTGGGCCCTCCGCCGACTCCCGCTGCGCCAGTTCTGTACGTGTAGCGATTGGAAGTCCCGGCCAAGATATAGCGTATCTCTTCTATGCTCCCATATCGTCCTACTTCAACGAAATACGTGATTTCTAGCATATAGATGGCGCCCAAGGAAATTTTCGCTTCAGATTGGCGAGCCCGGGCTTGATACTGCAGGAAGTTGGGGATCGCGATGGCGGCTAGAAT
>JBGPNZ010000011.1:0-22187 GCA_041487795.1 Nitrospiraceae bacterium | reverse complement strand
TGCGGCGCGGGTGGATTTTCGGGTGACGCCGCGCGGCAAGCCGTATGTGCTGGAAGTGAATACGATTCCCGGCATGACGGAAACGAGTCTGCTGCCGATGGCCGCTGCAAAGGCAGGAATGGATTACGACACGCTCACGGAACACATTCTAGAATCCGCGCTGCGTCGCGCGAAGGCGGCACGATGCTGAAGCGATTGGCGATGACAAGGTTCGGCCGAACGAAAGGGCCGCGTCCCAATCTTCGCCGCCATGCCCCGCGCCCGGCGGCGTCCCGCGGGCCGGTTGATCATGTGCGGCGAACCATTCGAGCGGCCGTGCGGGGCGCAGCGCTTCTGCTGGGAGCCTGGACGGCGATTCAATTTTACGGCATGGCGGGGCCGGTGGTCGCCGGCTGGTTCGAAATTCTGGAGGTGCGGGTGACCGGTCTTCGAACGGTGACGCGCGAAGATGTGGTGGATCGGCTGCAGCTTGATGCTCGCGCCACGTTGCTTTCGGTCAGCCCGAATCAATTGGAGGCGCGCGCGTCGGCGCATCCGTGGATCAAGTCGGCGTCCGTCAGCCGTCTGCCGCTGCACGTGTTGTCCGTGGAGATCACCGAACGGCGTCCGGCGGCGGTTTTGAAAACGCCGTCCTCGGACTTTTTGTTGGACGAGGAGGGAGTCGTGCTGTCGGCGCTGGCGGAACAGGATCATCCGGAGTTGCCGGTGGTGATCGGGGTCGATCCGAAACGGTTGCTGCTCGGAGACGACCGGTTGCGCCATGCCGCGCAGAGCGGGATCAAGCTGGCCGGATTGCTGGCGCAGTCGCTGGACGGACGGCCCGAGGTGGACGTGAGCGATCCGGAGCACGCCGTGGCCTATATCCAGGGGATGCGATTCCAGTTCGGTTCCTCGCCGTTCGATGAGCAATGGGAACGGTATCGCGCGGTGGAGCCGGTGCGCCGGACCGGTTCCGGGAAGGGACAGTCTGATATCGATCTGCGGTTTTCCGACAAGGTGGTTGTGCGCGAGCGAGAACAACTGTCATGACGCATCGAGGATGCTGCGCCAAGAGCGTGACTAAGCACGGGAGGGGGTGACCAGCATGGCCAGACGAGATCGTATCGTGGTGGGGTTGGACATCGGGACGACGAAGATTTGCGCCATCGTGGCCGAGGTGACGGAAGAAGGCACGGTGAACATCATCGGGGTCGGGTCCAATCCGTCCCGCGGCCTGCGCAAGGGCGTCGTCGTGGACATCGAGAGCACGGTCGAATCCGTGAAGAAGGCCGTGGAAGAGGCCGAGTTGATGGCGGCCGTCCAGATTGAATCCGTGTACACGGGCATTGCCGGCAGCCATATCACCGGCGTGCACTCGCGGGGCGTCGTCGCGTTGAAAAAACAGGAAGTCACCCGCGCGGACATCGACCGCGCAATCGAATCGGCCCGCTCCATGGCCGTGCTGGGCCCGGACCGGCGGCTGCTGCACGTGATCCCGCGGGAATTCATGGTGGACGATCAGGACGGCGTCCGAGAGCCGCTGGGCATGTCCGGATCGCGGCTCGAAGTGGAGGTGCAGATCATCACGGGGGCGGTGACGTCGGCGCAGAACATCGTTAAATGCGTCAACCGTGCTGGCCTGGACGTGGTGGACATCGTGCTCCAGCCGCTGGCCTCGAGCGAGGCCGTGTTGAGCGCCGAAGAGCGGGAGTTGGGCGTGGCGATGGTGGACCTGGGCGGCGGCACGACCGATCTGGCCATCTTCGTGGACGGGAGCATCCGCCACACGGTGGTGTTGCCGATCGGCGGGCAGAACGTCACGAAGGACATCGCGATCGGGCTGCTCACGTCGCAGACGGAAGCGGAGAAGATCAAGATCAAGTACGGCATCGCCCGGGTGGACATGGTCAAGGACAACGAGACGCTGGAGGTGCCGAGCATGGGCGAGCGGCCGGCGCGAACCGTGTCCCGGCGCGAGCTGGCCGAGATCATCGAGCCGCGCGCGGACGAGATGTTCGATCTGGTGCGTCACGAGATCACGCGGGCCGGATACGAGGGCGTGCTGGGAGCGGGCGTGGTCATCACCGGCGGGACCTCCATGCTGGAAGGGATGCCGGATGCGGCGGAGCGGGTGCTGAATCTGCCGGCGCGGCGCGGCGTTCCGCACGGCGTGGAAGGGTTGCGCGATATCGCCGGGACACCGATGCACGCCACCGGCGTCGGCCTGATTCTGCATGCGTGCCATCACTCGGATGTGATGGAGACAGTCGGAGGCCGGAACGGCCGCCGTGTGGGTCGGGTATTCGGGAGAATGAAAGAGTGGATGTTTGAGTTTTTCTAATCGAGCCCCAATCCGGGGCGGGCCTATAAACAGAAGGAGGCGACATGTTCTCACTACATGAAGGCGACGTGATGCCGGTCCATATCAAGGTCATCGGTGTCGGTGGAGCCGGGTGCAACGCCATCAATACGATGATTCAGGCCGGTCTCAAGCACGTGGAGTTCGTCTCGGCCAACACGGACGTCCAGGCGTTGGGACGGTCGCAGGCCTCGTTCAAGATTCAACTGGGGCCCGAACGGACGCGAGGTCTCGGGGCCGGAGCCAAGCCGGAGGTCGGCAAGGAATCGGCGTTGGAAAGCCGTGATCAGATCCGTGAATGTCTGGAAGGAGCGGAGATGGTCTTCGTCACGGCGGGCATGGGCGGCGGTACGGGGACCGGCGCGGCGCCGGTCGTCGCCGGAATCGCGCGCGAAATGGGCATCCTGACCGTGGCCGTGGTGACCAAACCCTTCCAATATGAAGGCCATCGCCGGATGAGTTACGCCGAGGAAGGCCTGCGCGAGCTGCGACGTCAGGTGGACACGCTGCTGGTGATCCCCAATCAGCGGCTGCTCAGCATCGTGGATAAATCCACACCGCTACTGGAAGCGTTCAAGGTGGCCGACGATGTGCTGCGGCAGGCGATCCAGGGCATCGCCGACGTCATCACGACGGCGGGCCATGTGAACGTGGATTTTGCGGACGTCAGGACCGTGATGTCCTTCACCGGCCGGGCGGTGATGGGCATGGGCGTGGCGCGCGGGCCGAACCGGGCGCAGGAAGCGGCACAGAAAGCCATCAACAGCCCGTTGCTGGAAGACGGCAGCGTGACGGGCGCGCGCGGCGTGCTACTGAACATTACGGGCGGTCCCAACCTGACGTTGCACGAAGTGGGGGAAGCGGCGTCCATCATCCAGGACTCGGCCGACCCGCAGGCCAACATTATCGTCGGCCAGGTGATCAATCCGGAGATCAAGGAGGATCTGATCGTGACCGTTGTGGCCACCGGATTCGAGAAGGACGAGCCGGTCGCCAGGCTCTCCGCCGGCGAGCGCGCGGCAGCGATGCCGTCCCGATCGGCAGCCGAACCGGCTCTGGCTGGTGTCCGTGACGCAGGCGGCGACGAGTCGAGCAAGCAGATCGAAAAGCCGGCCTTCCTCCGCCGGTTCACGAGCAAACGTGAGACGCAGGAGCGGCTCAGTTTGACCACGGATGATCCGTGGGATGTGCCGACGTTCCTGCGCAAGCAGGGAGGGTAGACGTGTGGCAGAGCCTCGGTGCTCCCGCGCCTGCGGAGCTGCCCGCTGATCCCATCGGGGCGGAACCCTTCCGGAATTCCCGTGGCCACGGTCGTTGACCGTGGTGCCGTGGTCAGTTCCGGCTTTCCTCCCCCGCTGGGCTACACCGGGTTTTCCGCTCCTCCGGCAAAGTTCGCATCGAGTTCTGCCACACTAAGGAGAGGGTGGGGAAGAAGCAGTGGTGATTACGGTGCCGAGTTTCGCCGACGCCCGACAGGGCGTGCGGCATTTCTTCGGGACAAGACACGAGCCGACTGGACCGGATCGAGCCGTGCACGCGGTGGTCTCGGTGAACCAGGTGCATGGGACGGATGTGCTGGTGGTCGATCGTCCGGTGGCCGGCACGCAGACGTTCGAAGGCGGGTGGGATGCGCTGGTCACCGATCAGCCTGGCGTGCTGCTGACGGTCCAGACGGCCGATTGCGCGCCGGTGTTGATTCACGATCCGGTTCACGGAGTGGTGGCGGCGGTGCATGCCGGTTGGCGCGGCGCGGTCGACGGAATCGTGCCGAACACTCTTGCGGTGATGCGGCAACGTTTCGGATCGCAGCCGGCATCGCTTCGAGTGAGCATCGGTCCTTCCGTCGGATTCTGTTGCTACGAGGTGGATGAACCGGTTCTGAGCCGACTCCGCGCCAGTTATGCGGACTGGCGCAGTCTCGTGCAGGAAACGAAACCAGGCGCCGCGCGGTTGAACCTGCGCGGGCTCGTTCGCGGCCAGGCGCAATCGGCCGGCGTGCGGGAGGACGGGATTCACAGCGTCAGCCTGTGCACGATCTGCTATCCCGACCTCTTTCATTCGTATCGGCGCGATGGGACGGCCCGCAGGACGATGGTGAGCGGCATCATGCTGTCTCCCCGACGGTGGGCGCCGCGACGCGCGCGCGGGAAACGCCGGGCCAACTGACAACGCCCCGTGCTTCCGGTACAATACCTTCGACACCGTGAAACGATGAACGCTGAACGATGAATGCGGAATGGCGACGCCACCGGTGCGGATGCAATAGCCGGACACGTTCGCGAGGTGCTCGAGCGGATCAGCCGGGCGGCGATCCGCGCCGGCCGCCGGCCTGAAACCATCTGTCTGGTCGCTGTCACGAAGTCGGTGCCGGTGGAACGCATCCGTCCGGCGGTCGATGCGGGCGCGCGAATCTGCGGCGAGAACCGGCTCCAGGAGGCGCTCCCAAAAATCGAGGCGCTGGGCGGGCACGATCTCCGCTGGCACTTTATCGGCCGGCTGCAACGGCGAAAAGTCAAAGCGGTCGTCGGAAAGTTCGAGTTGATTCATTCGGTGGACAGTGTGGAACTGGCGGCTGAAATTGACCGCCGCGCGAGGGAAGCCGGGTTGCAGCAGGGCGTGCTGCTTGAAATTAATGTGGGCCGGGAAGCGACGAAGACCGGGTTCTCGCCGGATGAGGCGGCAAACGTCGTGGCGGCTCTTGATGCGATGCCGAATCTGGCGGTGAGAGGTCTGATGGCGATTCCTCCGCCAGCGCAGAGCACGGACGCCGCCCGTCCGTATTTTCAGGTGATGCGTGAGCTGGCCCGCTCGCTGGCGAGCCCGCATCTCCATCGGGTCCGGATGGAAGAATTATCCATGGGCATGTCCCAGGATTTCGAGGTGGCGGTCGAGGAAGGGGCGACGATGGTACGGATTGGGACGGCCATTTTTGGAGAGCGGCATGGCTAAATCGGGGAAGGCGACGACGATTGCAGTCATTGGGGCCGGTCAGATGGGCGAAGCCCTGATCGGCGGATGGTTGGCGGCGAAAACGGTGTCTCCCGACGCGCTGTTCGCCACGGATGCCAGCGCCGAGCGGCGCGATATGATGAAACGGCGCTTCGGAGTTCGCACCGGATCGGACAACCGCGACGCGGCTTCCTGGGCCGATGTGGTGGTGCTGGCGGTGAAACCGCAGATTCTCGATGAGGTGATGAAAGGTCTGTCCTCCGCGCTTGCGGGCAAGCTCGTGCTCTCGATTGCCGCCGGCGTGACGATCGCCCATCTTGCGAAGCTGGCTCCGAAAAGCGCGCGCGTCGTGCGCGCGATGCCCAACACGCCGGTGCTGGTCCGCGACGGAGTGTCGGCGCTCTCGTTCGGCGCCGGCGTCACTGACAAGGATCAGCAGCTCGCCCGCCGCCTGTTCGAGGCGGTCGGCCGGGCGGTCGTCGTGGAGGAGCGGTTGATGGATGCCGTCACCGGCCTGAGCGGCAGCGGCCCGGCCTATGTCTTTTTGGCGATCGAGGCGCTGGCGGATGGCGGCGTGAAGATGGGATTGCCCCGCACGGTCGCGGATCTGCTGGCGGCGCAGACGGTGCTGGGCGCGGCGCGGATGGTGCTGGACACCGGCGAGCATCCGGCCAAGCTGAAGGATCGCGTGGCGTCCCCTGGCGGGACGACGATCGCGGGGCTGCATCGCCTTGAGCAGGGCGGACTTCGTGCCACGCTAATGGCGGCGGTGGAAGCCGCGGCAAAACGGTCGGAGGAATTAGGGCGGGAGATCAAGCGCTGATGTTTATTGCCGGCAATGCGGTGCAGGGTCTGGCCAAGATTGTGGAACTCCTCCTGCAATTGTACATGTGGATCATTATCGCCCGCGCACTGGTCTCCTGGGTGAATCCCGATCCCTGGAATCCGATCGTGCGGTTTTTGGAGCGGGCCACCGAGCCGGTGCTGGCGCCGATCCGGCGCCGATTGGGGTGGCAGATGGGGATCGATCTGTCGCCGTTCCTGGCGATTTTAATCATTGTGTTCCTGCAGTACGCCGTGGTGGCATCGCTGTACGAGGTCGCCGCCCAACTGCACTGAGCGAACGCTTGCGAGGTTAACGATGAGAATCACGCCGCTCGACATTCAGCATATGGTCTTCAAGGTGTCCCTGCGAGGCTATAACCGGCAGGACGTGGACCGGTTTCTTGAGGAAATTGCACAGACGGTCGATGAGCTGAATCGTGAGATTGCGATGTTGCGCGAAAAGTTGGGATCGACGGAAGGGCAACTGACCGACTCCAAAAAGGCCGAGACGGCGCTGACGAGGACGCTCGTGTCCACGCAAACCATGACGGAGGAATTGAAAGAGGCGGCCAAGCGGGATGCCGAGCTGATCGTCAAGGAAGCGGAAGTGATGGCGGCGGATCTGCTGAGGCATACCCGCGAGGAGATGGCCAAGCTCCAGCGCGAACTCTCCGATCTTCGCAAGCAGCGGGCGATGGCGATCGAACGGCTGCGCGGAACGTTGCGGACTTTCGATCGGGCGTTGAATCTTGAAGAGCAGGACAGTGACTCCGCGGCCGCGATTGAACCGCTGGTGGATGATGAGCCGATGACCGGCCCCCCTCGTTAGCGAATCCACGCTCTCTCCTTGCAGGCATGAGCCAACCTGATCTTATCGCCAATGCCATGAACGCTGCGGTGGACGGCGGCGTGTTTCCAGGCGCCGTGCTGCTTGTCCGTCTCCGCGGGGAACATGTCTATCATCGGGCGTTTGGTTGTGCCGCGCTGGTTCCCGTCCAGGAACCGGCCCGCCTCGAGACGATCTACGATCTGGCCTCGCTGACCAAACCGTTGGCCACCACGACGGCGGTGTTGCGTCTGGTTCAGGACGGCCGGTTGAGCGTGGATGATTCGTTGCAGCAGCATGTCGAAGAACTGAAGGGGAGCGCCATCGGCGATGCCACGGTCTACCATCTGCTGACGCATAGCGCGGGACTGCCGGCCTGGCGGCCATTGTACGAGCGGATCGCGGAAGAAGATCGCCGCGCCCCGGGACTGCTGGGCAGCCCGGCGGCGGAGCAGATGGTGCTGGCGCTCATCAAACAGGAGTCTCTGTCTGCTCCGGTCGGCACGCGCAGCCTGTACAGCGATTTGGGGTTCATTCTGTTGGGCATTCTCGTGGAACGGGTCGGCGGAAAATCGCTGGCAGTCTATTGTCAACAGTCTGTATTCGAACCGATGCGAGCCCCGTTATTTTTTCTCGGGCCAAAAGGCACGGGACTGGGGAGCGCACTACACGCGGACGCCGCGCTCATTGCACCGACCGAAGATGATCCCTGGCGCGGGCGGCTCCTTCGCGCCGAGGTGCATGACGAGAATGCCTACGCGCTCGGCGGCGTAGCCGGCCACGCGGGTCTGTTCGGAACGGCAGCAGCTGTGTCCGCCGTGGTTGGTCACTGGCTCGACAGTTATGTGGGGCGGAGTCGTATGTTGCCGATCGATCTGGTGCGGCGGTTCATAACGAGGCAGGACAAGATTGCCGGGTCCAGTTGGGCTCTGGGCTGGGACACGCCGTCGGCGCCCTCTTCTTCGGGGAGCCGATTCTCAGCGGCCTCGTTCGGGCATTTGGGCTATACCGGCACCTCGATCTGGGTCGATCCGACAAGAGAGCTGGAAGTGGTGCTGCTGTCCAATCGCGTGCATCCGACGAGGCACAACGAAGCGATCAAACAGTTCCGCCCGCTGATTCACGATGTGATTTATGAAGAGCTGGTAGCGAGTAGCAGGTAGCGAATAGCTTAGGGAGGAGGGTGGAGCGAGATCATTCAGGTAGAGCTATCAGCTGTCCGCTGCTAGCTACTTGTCCGGATAATCCACCCAGGTTTCTTTTTCCGCCAGATAGCGCTGGCCTTTGAAATTCGGCCTCGTGCGTATCCGCGTAAAGCCGAATTCCTGAAGCTTCTCCACGACGCTGGAGACAGCGGCGCCAATCGTGGGCTTGATGGAGCCGGTGACGGTCAGGGCTTCGTACATCACGCTGCCGGTGTAGCCTTGCGCGACCCGGTTGACAAGGATCGAACGGCTGAAAGAACGATCGCTCGGGTCCATGCCTTCGACCTGATGGCGTTCGATCGTGCCTTCCTTTTTGAACGACAGCGGAAGTGGCATGCCTGCGAGTTCCTTTCTGATTAACAGAGCGGCATTATAGTCAGCCGTGCCGGCTAGTGCAACATACCAACCTTATCGCCTTAATTTGCTCTTTTGCTTTCAGGCTCAGATGCGTTGCTTGAACGGCGGACTCTTTCATGCCGGTCCATCGTTGACAAGTTGGAGACCCGCTTCCTAAGATGGGCCAAGTCGTTCTTGCTTGCTCACGGGTGATGCCCTCATGACCGGCGACGCGTGGAATATTCCCAACAGCCTGACCCTGCTTCGGATTCTTCTGATTCCGGTGTTCGTCGGGCTGATGTTGTACGAATGGTACGATCCGGCCCTGGCTGTGCTGCTGGGCGCCGGTCTCACGGATGCGCTGGACGGAACCATCGCCCGGGCAGCCAATCAGCGCACCAAGCTGGGCATGTATCTCGATCCGTTGGCGGACAAACTGCTGTTGACGTCCGGCTTTCTGACCTTGTCTGTGTTGCATCTCGTGCCCTTGTGGATGGTGATTCTCGTCGTGAGTCGTGATGTGATTCTGCTCACCGGCGCGTTGCTTGCACACCTGACCGGTTCGGACGTGGATATCGCACCGACGTTGCTGGGGAAGGGCACGACGGTGTTCCAGCTGACCTATCTCCTGCTTGCCGTGGTCTTCGTGTCCCGTCAGATGGACATGCGTCTGCTCGACCCTCTGTTATACTCGGCGGTCATGCTGACTGTGGCGTCAGGGTTTCACTACCTTTATAGGGGATTTGCCCGCATGAATGTCGGTCAGATATAAACGGCATAGGCTAAAACCTCCTGATATTTTGCCGACATCGAAACGTGTTCAAGTTGACAAGCCTTCAGGCCTTCAGTAGACTGCCGATCAGTTCTTTTCCTCTAACCTATTGGAACAACGGGCGGATTCTGGGTTTTTTATTCCGTTCCAGGATTCGTGGGCGAAGGGCTGAGGGACTCGTCGCACCAACGGTGCGATAAGCGGCCGAGGGCAAAAGAGGTGACCCATGCCGACCGTCTATACCTATAGCGGAAAAACGAAAAAGGGCGAGGCCAAAAAAGGCGAGATCAGCGCCAATTCGCTCGAGGACGCTAAGGGCCAACTCGCCGGCCAGGGCATCACTCCCACCAACCTGCAGGAAAAGGCCAAAGGGTTCGATCTCGGCGCTTGGCTCGGCGCTCTGATGAGCGGCGGGGTCACGGATAAGGACATCGTCATCTTTACCCGCCAGTTTGCCACGATGATCAATTCCGGCCTGCCCCTCATTCAGTGTCTCGACATTCTTTCCTCGGCCATCTCATTGGAGAACAAAGTATTCGGGAAGGCGATCGCTGAGATCAAGGGCTCGGTGGAGGGGGGCAATACTTTTGCCGATGCGCTCAAGAAGCATCCCAAAGTCTTCGATGAGCTCTACACCAACATGGTGGCAGCGGGCGAAGCCGGCGGGTTGCTGGATACGATTCTGGGACGTTTGGCGAAGCACATGGAAAAGGCGATGAAGCTGAAGGCCCAGATCAAAACGGCGATGGTGTACCCGGCTGCGATCATGGGCGTCGCCACCATCGTGATCTCGGTCCTCATGATTTTCGTCATCCCGATTTTCGCAAAAATGTTTTCGGAACTGTCCGGAGGAAAAACGGCGCTGCCCGGCCCAACGCAGATCGTGATGGATGTCAGCTATTTCATGCAAAGTTACTGGTATGTCATCGTCGGGGCGGCCTATGGGGCGCTGCGAGCGTTCAAGTGGACCTACACAACCCCGAAGGGGCGCATGCAAATAGATATACTGGCCTTGAAGCTGCCGGTCATGGGGGATCTGATCCGGAAAGCCTCGGTGGCGAAATTTACGCGGACGCTCGGTACCTTGATCAGCAGCGGCGTGCCGATTCTCGAAGGCTTGAACATCGTGGCCAGGACCTCTGGCAACAAGGTCGTAGAGAATGCCATCATGGCGGCGCGGTCCAGCATCAGCGAAGGCAAAACCGTCGCCGAGCCGCTGGCGAAAAGCGGCGTGTTCCCCAGCATGGTCACTCAGATGATCGCCGTGGGCGAAGCCACCGGCGCGTTGGACGCGATGCTGGGCAAGATCGCCGACTTTTACGATGACGAAGTGGATACGGCTGTGACAGCATTGACCGCTCTGTTGGAACCGATGATGATGGTCTTCCTCGGCGTGGTGATCGGATTCATCGTCATCGCCATGTACCTGCCGATTTTCAAAATGGCCAGCGCGATTGGGTAAGGCGTAGCGCACGAGTCCGGACGCAGGCCGCCGGCTGGTCGAGAGGGGTGTCAGCAAGCCTGCGGCTCTCTTCCTAACATGTACTCTCACTGACGCGCGCGAATCCATGGACGAAATTAGGGTTCGGCTGAAGTGGCTGATGGCCTTCCGGGTGGTTGTCGTCACCCTCCTGCTCGGGCTATCCATCGCGTTCCAAATCGCCAAAAACGAACTCGTTTTTGCCTACTACGCACTGATCGTCTTGACCTATGTCATCACGATCGCCTATGCGCTTGCTCTCCGGTACCTGGACACTCCGCAGACGTTGCAGCAATTTGCCTACGTGCAGATCGGCGTGGATTTGCTGCTTGAAACATTTTTGGTGGCCAGGACAGAAGGGATCAGCAGTCCGTTTTCAGCGCTCTATGTGATCACGGTCAGCTTCGCCAGCCTCATTCTCCAGCGCCGGGGGGGATTGCTGACAGCCGGAGTCTCCGCGGTTCTGTTCGGCGTGGTGACGAACATCCAGTTGTACGGGCTGATGAATGCCGTGGAGTGGCTGCAGCCCAGCGACCTGTCGACAGTGCAGACCCTCCAAACCTACGGGGTGCATGCCCTCGCGGTGCTGGCCGTCGGGTTTCTCAGCGGAACCCTGTCGGAGCAGCTCAAGCGGGCGGACCAGTCGCTGGTGGAAACCGAGCAGGGGTTGAGCCGGCTCCAGGCCTTTCACGAGAACGTGGTGCAGAGCATTCCCAGCGGCGTGTTCACGACCGATGCGGAAGGGCGTCTGACCTGGCTCAACCGCGCCGCCCTCGATATGACCGGATACGAACCCGGGACGGTCCTGCACCGGTCGTGGTGGGAAGTCTTTGGCGACAGGCACGACAATGCATCCAGAGTGGTGCCGGCCAGCTTTGAGGTGGAGGGCCAGCGAGCCGACGGCAGCCGTCTGGTGCTCGGAATGACGCTGTCACCCCTGACCGAAGGCGATGTTCGGGTCGGTCTGGTCGGGGTGTTTAAAGATCTGACTCAGGTGCGCGATCTCGAGGAAGAAATGCGTCGCCGCGAGTGGTTTGCCAAGATCGGCGAGATGTCGGCCGGGATGGCGCACGAAATCCGGAATCCTCTGGGCGGACTGGCGGGCGCGCTGCAAATGCTTCGAAAGGAACCCACGCTTGACGAGGAGAACGCGCGGCTCATGGATATTGCCACGCGGGAAGCCACGCGGCTCAACGCGATCGTGACGGAGTTTCTGCGCTATTCGCGTCCGCCCGATCTCAATCTGAAGGAGTGCGATCTCTGCGAGCTGGTGAACGACACGGTGGCGTTGATCAAGCATGACGGTCAGTTGCAGGACGCGCAGGACGTGGTGCTGCGCCACGACGAGGGGATTCCCCTGGTCCAGGTGGATCCGGACAAAATGAAGCAGGTCTTTTGGAATCTGGCGACAAATGCCCTGCAAGCGATGCCGTCGGGAGGGCACGTGATCATCTCCACCGCGTGCCGGCGGGTGATGTCGGGAAAGCGCAGCGGCGACGTCGTGGAGGTGACCGTTCAGGACACCGGAGTCGGTATCAAGAAAGAGGATATGAATAAAATATTCTTTCCCTTCTTTACGACGAAAAAAGACGGGTCCGGTCTCGGTCTGGCCACGTCACAGCGGATTGTGGATCAGCATGGGGGATGGATCAAGGTCGAGAGCCAGGAAGGCAAGGGCGCCCGGTTTGCGGTGTGTCTGCCGGTCGCGGCTGGAACCGGACCACGGTTGTGGCATGAGGGTCGGGAGCCATGGAAAAAATTCTGATCGTCGACGATGAGCGGAGCTTGCGGGACGTCTTGAGCATCATGCTCAAGCGGGCCGGGTACGACATCTCCGTGGCCTCCGACGGAGACGAGGCCATCGCGCGGATTGAAAAGGAGCTGTTCGACCTGGTGATCACCGATCTCAAGATGCCGAAAGTAGGCGGGCTGGATGTCCTCAAAGCAGTGAAAGACGCGTCGCCCGACTCCGTGGTGCTGCTCATTACGGCCTTTGCGTCGGCGGAATCGGCGGTGGAGGCGATGAAGCTGGGCGCCTACGATTATCTCACGAAGCCGTTCCAGGTCGATGAGGTCCAGCTCATCATCCGGAACGCGCTGGAAAAACGCCGGCTCGCCACGGAAAACATGCTGCTGAAGCGTGAAATGGCGGCGAAGGCGCTGCAGAACAGACTGATCGGCAAAAGCGACGCCATGCAGAAGGTGTTCGACATCGTCAAGAAGGTGGCCGATACCAAGAGCAACGTGCTGATTTGCGGGGAGAGCGGGACCGGCAAGGAACTCGTCGCCCGGGCGATTCATGACAGCAGCGCGCGCGCCCGGATGCCGTTTGTGCCGGTGAATTGCAGCGCCTTGCCGGAGACGCTTCTGGAAAGCGAATTGTTCGGTTATATGAAGGGCGCGTTCACCGGCGCGGCGACGAACAAGGCCGGCCTGTTCGAAGTAGCCAACGGAGGTAGTATCTTTCTCGACGAAATCGGGGAAACGACGCCGGCGACCCAGGTCAAGCTGCTGCGGGTCTTGCAAGAGCGGGAGTTTCGGCGCGTCGGGGGGACGCAGGATGTGAAAGTCGATGTGCGGGTGATTGCGGCGACGAACAAGGACCTCGTGAAGGCCGTTGCGGAAGGCGTCTTTCGGGAAGATCTCTACTACCGGCTGGACGTCATTCCGATCACGCTGCCGCCGCTCCGCCAGCGCGCGGAGGATATCCCCATGCTGGCGCAGCATTTTCTGGAGAAATTTTCCCGTGCCGGTGAAAAATTCTCGCCCACGCTGTCAGCGGATGTGCTGAAGTTGCTGATGGCTCATGAATGGAAGGGCAACGTGCGGGAATTGGAAAATTTGATCGAGCGAGCGGTGGCCTTTGGCGGCGGGGCGACGATCAAGGAAGAGGATGTGGCTGCCTGGCTGCATCGGCCGGCGGCCGCGACGAAGTCGGCGTACCCGACGGAGCTGCCGCCGGAGGGGCTCGATCTGGAGCAGTTGGTCAATGCGATCGAAAAGGATCTGTTGCTCAAGGCGCTCGAGCGCGCAAAATGGGTCAAGAAGCGGGCGGCCAAGCTGCTGCAGTTGGATGCGCGGTCTTTCCGATATCGCCTGAGCAAATTTGCCATCACGAGAGGCCATGACGAAGACGAAGATGGTGGGAGCGATGGGAAGCGAACGAACGGTCCGCATTAACGCGCCGGCCAAGGTCAACCTGGTGCTCCGTGTGCTGGATCGCCGGCCGGACGGGTACCACAATCTGTGGTCCGTGATGCAGACGGTGGGTCTGGAAGACGAATTATATGTCAGGCTGTCCGCGCGTCCGGGCGTTCGGCTGCAGTGCGACGAAGCGGGCATGCCGACCGACGGGCGCAATCTGGTCGTGCGCGCCGCCACGGCGGTGATGACGCGCGCAGGGCATGCGGAAAGCCGGCCTCCCGGCGTGGAGATTCATCTGATCAAACGGATTCCGGTGTCGGCCGGCCTGGGCGGCGGCAGCAGCGATGCGGCCGCCACGATCGTCGCCTTGAATGCGCTTCTGGGGATGGGCTGGTCGCGTGAGACGATGGGGAGTGTCGGCGCGCCGTTGGGGAGCGACGTGCCGTTTTTCTTGTTCTCGCCCAGCGCGCTGGTCCGGGGCCGGGGCGAAGACGTAACGGCGCTCGCGGTGACGGGCACGCGCTGGATCGTGCTGGTCAATCCGGGGTTTCCGATCGAAACACGGTGGGCCTACGAGCAATTATCCACCGGGCGCGCAGCGGTGGAACCGCTCTCGGAGGCATTGCGCCGGATCGACCTCGGCGGCGCGGTATCCTGGGAGCAGGCGGTGGGACTGATGGAAAACGACTTCGAGGCGGCGGTGGTGCCGACGCATGACGTGCTGGGGAAGATCAAGCAGCAGTTACTGGCGGCCGGCGCAGAAGCGGCGCTGCTGTCCGGGAGCGGCGCCACGGTGTTCGGGGTGTTTCGCGACAAGACCGCGGCGGTCCGCGCGCAGCAGGCGTGCAGCCGCACCGAAGGCTGGCGCGTCTTCGCCGTTCCAGCCGGGACCGTCCCGCTTTCGTGCGAGGCCGGCGGCACGCCGCACCCGACATCGGTTGGTTGACAATATCTCGGATTTTCCGTTACATTTCCATGTTCACCGGCCGGACGGTTGTTCTCGGAGGGGAGTATGGAGAAGGCGCTCAAGCTCTTTTCGGGAAACGCGAATCCGGCCTTGGCCAAGGAAATTTGCGGGTGCCTCGGCATCGGGATGGGCGCGGCCACGGTCTCGTCCTTCAGCGATGGAGAACTCCGCGTCCAAATTGAGGAAAACGTCCGCGGCGCGGACGTGTTCGTAACGCAGTCATGCTGTCAGCCGGTCAACAATTCGATCATGGAATTGCTCATCATGATCGATGCGCTCAAGCGCTCGTCGGCCTACCGCATCACGGCGGTGATTCCGTATTTCGGCTATGCGCGGCAGGACCGAAAGGACCAACCGCGAGTCCCGATCACGGCCAAGCTGGTGGCGGATCTGGTGACGACCGCTGGCGCCGACCGGGTTCTGACGATGGATCTGCACGCGGGGCAGATCCAGGGATTCTTCAATATCCCGGTGGATCACCTGTACGCGACGCCGGTGCTGTTGGAGTACATCACCAAGGTGTTCGGGAAGGATCTCAAGGATCTCGTGATCGTGTCGCCGGACGCGGGCGGCGTGGAGCGGGCCCGGGCCTTCGCCAAGCGGCTGCAGGCCAATCTGGCGATCATCGACAAGCGGCGCGAGGGGCCCAACAACGCCCACATCATGAACATCATCGGGGACGTCGAGGGGAAACACGCGCTGTTGCTGGACGACATGATTGATACGGCCGGCACCATCGTGCAAGGCGCGCAGGCCTGTTCCGACAAGGGAGCGAAGTCGGTTTGGGCCGGGTGCGCGCATCCGGTGCTGTCGGGGCCGGCGCTGGAGCGGCTGCAACAGTCGTGTTTGACCGAGGTGGTGGTGACCAATACGATTCCGCTCAACGGCAAGGATCAACAGTGTCCCAAGCTGCGCGTGCTGTCCGTCGCGCCGCTGCTGGGCGAAGCCATCAAACGGATTCACGGAGAAGAATCGGTCAGTTCACTGTTTGCGTAGCTGAAACCAAAGCTAATAGCGAGTAGCTCGCAGCCGCTGCTCAACGTATCGAACGGAAGGCTGCCCGCTATTCGCTATTGTCATGTCCAGGTAAGGAGACGTCATGAAATTCGATCTTGCAGCAGAAACCAGAACCGACTCGGGCAAGGGCGCCGCCCGTCAATTGCGGCGCAAGGGCCGGATGCCGGCCGTCCTCTACGGGCAGGGCGAGTGCGTGCTCCTGACGCTGGACCCGGAAGACCTGCGGGAAATTCTCCGCACGCATGCCGGCAGCACGGCGCTGATCACCGTGAAGATCGCGGGCGCCGCATCCAATGGCACCCGGATCGCGTTGCTCCGGGACTATCAACTCGACCCCGTCAGCGGCGACGTACTCCATGCCGACCTGTTCGAGGTCTTGATGAACAAGGCCATCCGCGTAAAAGTGCCGGTGAGCGTGATCGGCGGCCAGCCGGCCGGGGTGAAGGAAGGCGGCATCCTGCAGCACAACACGCGCGACATTTATGTCGAGTGCCTGCCGTCGGCGCTGCCGGATTCGATTCCCGTGGACGCATCGGCCTTGGTGATCGGGCAGGGCATCCATGTGAAGGAGTTGCAGCCGGTGGCCGGCGTGCGGTTCCTGGACGATCCGGATCAGATGGTCGTCAGCGTGGCGGCCCCGATGTCCGAAGCCAAGCTGGAGGCCTTGCTGACCAGCGCAGCGACGACCGGCGAGGGCAAGGAGCCGGAGGTCATCGCGAAAGGGAAGGAAGCGGCGGCGGCTGCGGAAGCGGCGGCTGGCGGCACGCCTGCCGGTGAGGCGAAGCCTGGTGCGGCCGGCGCGACCGCCACGGCTGAAAAGGGCAAGGAAGGCGCCAAGGAAGGCGCCAAGGAAGCAGCTCCCAAAGCTGAGAAGAAGGCTGAGAAGAAAGAGGCCAAGGAAGAAAAGAAGAAGTAGCCTTGCGAGTCATTGTCGGACTCGGCAATCCCGGCGACCGATACGTACGTACCCGCCACAATGTTGGCGCCCGCGTCATCGAGCGGGCGTCCGCACAATGGGCTATCCCCCTCAAGACTGTCGGATCGGCCCGCATGGGCACCGGTCGAGTCGGTCCGTCCGACAAGCCGGTCGAGGTTGCACTCGCCATTCCGCACACCTGGATGAATCAGTCGGGAACGGCCGTTTCGGAATTGCTCGCGTGGCTGGGATGCGGTCCCCAGGCTCTGACGGTCGCCCACGACGATCTCGACATGGAGCCGGGCCGGTTGCGCCTTAAGCGAAGCGGAGGGGCCGGCGGACATAACGGCATCTCTTCCATTATTGCCGAGCTGAACACCGATCAATTCTGCCGATTGAAACTCGGCATCGGGCGTCCGGCGCCTGGCGCGGACGCCGCGGACTATGTACTGGAGCCATTCACAAAGGATGACGCAACTGTGGTCGAGACCAGCGTCGAGCAGGCGGTGCTGGCGTTGGAATGTCTGATGGAGGAAGGAATCGATGCGGCTATGAACAAGTTTAATGTGCATGACAAGCAGGAAGGTGACGAGTGACGTGGACTGAGGATGATGTGGTGATGTTATCAGATAGTGATGGGCTCAACTCAAGACGGTTGTTCACTTCACCAGATCGCCAAATCACCAAATCGTACTTCTCGGAACAACGCGTCACGCGTCACGGGTCACGGTAGTCATGGGTCTCTGTTGCGGCATGATCGGCTTGCCGAACGTGGGGAAAACCACGGTCTTCAACTCCCTGGTCGGAGCCGGCGCGGTGGTGGCGAATTATCCCTTCTCCACCGTAGAAACCAATGTGGGCATCGCGGCGCTTCCCGATCCCCGCCTGGACAAGCTCCAGGAGATCTTTAAATCCAAGAAAAGAACGCCCAGCACGCTGGAGATCCGCGACATTGCCGGTCTCGTCGAAGGGGCGAGCAAGGGTGAGGGGCTGGGTAACCAGTTTCTCTCACAGATCCGCGAGGTGGACGCCCTGATGCATGTCGTCCGGTGCTTCGACCATCCCGACGTGGTGCACGTAGCCGGAGGGGTCAATCCGCAGCGGGACGTGGACACCATTGAAACCGAGCTGATGCTGGCCGATGCCGAAACGCTCGACCGCCGGAAGCAGCGGATCGAAAAAAAGGCCAGGTCGGGTGAGGCCAGGGCAGCCAAGGAGCTGGCGGCGGTCGAGAAATTCATCGAGCTATTGAACAAGGGTGCCTGGCTCGGTAATCAAGCCTTCACGCCGGACGAGCGGGCGGTGCTGAACGAATGCCAACTGCTCACGGCGAAGCCGGTGCTGTTCATCGCCAATGTTGCGGAAGGAGCGGACGAAAGTGATCCTCACGTGAAGGTGGTGAAAGGCCTGGCCGACAAGAAGAACGCCCGGCTGGTTCTGTTGCACGCGCACTTGGAGGCGGAGCTGGTGGTCCTGGGGCCGGAGGATCACGCCGCCTATATGAAGGAAGTTGGCCTGAGCGAGTCGGGCCTTGTCCGATTAACCCGTGCCGCCTACGATCTGCTGGGGCTCATCACATTCTTCACGGCAGGCGAAGTCGAGTCGCGAGCATGGCCGCTTCGCAAGGGCACGAAAGCCGCGGAGGCAGCCGGCAAGATCCACTCGGACATGGAACGTGGATTTATCAAGGCCGAGGTCTATCATTATAATGATCTCCTGGCCTGTGGGTCCGAGGCAAAGGTGAAGGAGAAGGGATTATTCCGGTTGGAAGGCAAGGACTATATTTTGAAGGAAGGCGACGTCGTCTATTTCCGATTTAATGTTTAGCCCGGTTTGACAGCCCGTTTAGCGCTGTGTTAGCTTGCCTTCCGTTCAGAGATAGTCCGGGTTAAAAACTTATCCCTCGCTCCGGACCATGATTCGGGGCCTGTGACCAGGAGGATGACTGCATGCAGCTCTACGAGTCTATCTTTATCATTCGTCCGTCGCTCTCCGACGACGACACCAATAAACTGATCGAAAAAATGAAGGGCCTGATCGAGAAGGCGGGCGCCACGCTGCTCATTCTCGAGAACTGGGGCAAGAAAAAACTGGCCTACGAGATCAAGCGGGAGCACCGCGGGACTTTCGTGTATCTGCATTTCAAGGCGGCGGGGAACGTCGTGAGCGAGCTTGAGCATTCCTACCGGCTCGAAGACTCCGTGCTGAAATTTTTGACCGTCCGTCTCGAACATCCACCGGCTCCCAAGCCGGCGGCGGCGCCGATGGGACAGGCACAGCCCAGGGAGTTCGAGCGTGACCGGGTTTAATAAAGTCATTCTGATCGGCAACCTGACGAAGAATCCGGAATTGCGCTATACGCCGAACGGCACCCCGGTGGCCAGTTTCGGTCTGGCCGTGAACCGGCGTTATCGCCAGGCCGAGGATCTGAAAGAGGAAGTGTGCTTCGTGGATATTGTGGTGTTCGGCAAGCAGGCCGAACATTGCGGGCAGTATCTCAGCAAGGGGAACGGCGTCGTCGTGGACGGCCGGTTGCAGCAGCGGCGCTGGGAAACGGAAGACGGGCAAAAGCGCAGCAAGCACGAGGTGGTGGCGCAGACTGTCACCTTCCTGCCGAAACGCCAGGAAGCAGGCGGGGGCGAGCATGGCGCGGCGGATGAAGCCGCCGGTGTCGAGGAAGAACCGCAGGGCTAGTTCAGGATCATCGGATTAGGAGGGACGAGCGTGGAACGAGGAGGCGGAAGATTATTTCAGCGGCGGCGGCAATGCCGTTTTTGCATGGACAAGACGCCGATCGACTTCAAGGACATCGGTCTCTTGCGGAATTTTCTGACGGAGCGGGGCCGAATTGTCCCACGCCGGGTGTCCGGCAACTGCATGGGACATCAGCGGGATCTGACGGTCGCAATCAAGCGGGCGCGCACGATCGCGATGCTGTCGTTTGCGGAAGAGTACTGAGCCGGGCCGGCCCCGCTCGGTTTGACTTGGTGCCGTGTTCCGTGTATATCGGTCGCACCCCAGCAACTGGCCTCGCGGTGATATCCATGGCCTTGCCGGTCCTCCACCTCAACGAGATTCCGAACGAGGGGCTGAGTCTTTCCTGCGACGTCCACGCGGACGACCTGGCCCTGGGTCCGGAGGATGTCCGGATCCCCGGCGGGCTGGGCATGTCGGTCAATGCCGTCAAAGCCGGGACCACGGTGCATGTGACCGGGACGCTCAGCGGGACCGCGCGCCGGCAGTGCGTCCGATGCCTGAAAGAGTATGACGATGTGCTGTGGCTGCCGATTGTCGGGGAGTATCATCACGACACGGATCTCAAGAGCAAGCCGGCCGGCCGGGAGTCGTCGGAGCGGTCCGACGAAGACACGGACGACGATGGCTATGTCTATACGGGCGAGGAGATCGAATTAGCCGACATGCTGCGGGAGCACGTGATTCTGGCGGTGCCGATGCAGCCGCTCTGTCACGGTGACTGCCGGGGGCTCTGCCCGGTGTGCGGGCAGGATTTGAATGTGCGCCGGTGCGAGTGCCGGCAAGAGCAGATTCAGTCGCCGTTTGCCGTCTTGAAGCAATTGCGTGAGACCGTGCAGGGGCAAGCGAAACGAACCACGAAGATGAAGTGAGGATCGACCATGCCGAATCCAAAACATAAACACTCAAAAGCGCGTCGCGACAAGCGGCGGGCCCAGTGGCGGAGAAAGAAATCTGCGGGGCCCAACCTGTCCGCGTGCCCGCAATGTCACGAACTGAAGCCTCCCCATCAAGTCTGCATGAATTGCGGGACCTATAAGGGCACCGCGGTCATCGCCGTCGAGGAGTCCTAGGTGGATGCTGAAAAAAGGCCTCCAACTTTGTTCTCGGTCGCCCGTCCCCCTGCGACGTACTGACAAACGTACGTCGCAGTTGCCGGGCTCCCTGCGGCCTCATTGGCAGGCTTTTTTGAGCACCACCAAATTCCTTCGCCCCGAGTTCACTTCTTTTATCGCCTTATGAAGATCGCTGTTGATGCGATGGGTGGTGACCACGGGCCCGCTCCTGCGGTCGAAGGCGCCATCCAGGCGGCGCAGGAATTCGACGTCGGCATAATTCTGGTGGGCGACGAAGCCCAACTTCGAGACCAGCTCACGCGCACGCACTGCACTGATCCCCGCATCACCGTTCATCACGCTCCGCAAGTCGTCGGCATGCACGAATCGCCGGCGCAGGTCGCCAGGAAAAAGCGGGATTCCTCAATTTGGATTGCGACCGAGCTGGTCCAGGCAGGAGCAGCGCAGGCCGTCGTCAGTTCCGGAAATACCGGCGCCAGCGTCGTGTCGGCGATTTTTCTGCTCGATCGAATCAAAGGCGTGGAGCGGCCGGCGATCGCGACGACGCTGCCGACTCTGACCGGAACCGCCGTGATGTTGGATGTGGGTGCGAATGTAGACTGCACGGCGAGCCAGTTGCTCCAATTCGGCATCATGGGGCACGAATATGCCAAAGACCTCTACGATAAGCCCGCGCCCCGGGTCGGGCTGTTGAGCATCGGCGAAGAGGACAGCAAGGGGAATGAAGTCACGAAAGAAGCGCTCAAACTCCTGAAAGGCAGCGCCATCAATTTTATGGGCAACGTCGAAGGGCGGGATGTCTACAGCGGGGCGGCCGACGTGATCGTGTGCGACGGGTTCATCGGCAACGTGGCGTTGAAGATTTCCGAGGGGCTTGCGGAAACGATCAAGAAGCTGCTGATGAAGGAAATTGCCGGGTCGTTTCTGGGCCGGCTCTCGTATCCGTTCATTGCCGCTCCGCTGCTCGCGCTCAAGCGCAAAACCGATTATGCCGAATTCGGTGGCGCGCCCCTGCTGGGAGTCAACGGCGTCAGCGTCATCGCCCACGGCCGGTCCTCGGCCAAGGCCATCAAGAACGCGATCCGGCAGGCCAAGCTGATGGTGGACGGGCGCGTGATCGACAACATCCGCCGCGACATCGAAGAGAGCATTGCGGGGAACCGCCCGGCTGCGCAGAGGGACTCGGCGTGAGGGCGAGAATTACCGGGACCGGCTCCTATGTGCCAGAACGCGTGTTGACCAACGCCGCCCTCGAGCGGATGGTCAAGACGTCGGACGAGTGGATCGTCGAGCGCACCGGCATTCGCGAGCGCCATCTCGCCGCGCCGGGCGAAGCCTGTTCCGATCTCGGTACCAAGGCCGCGGCGCGCGCGCTGGAAGCCGCCGGCATCGCGGCATCCGATCTGGACATGATTTTGGTTGCGACGTGCACGGGCGATGCGCCGCTGCCGTCCACGGCCTGCCTGATCCAGCATCGCCTCGAGGCGACGAAGGCGGCAGCCTGCGATATTGGAGCGGCCTGCTGCGGGTTTGTCTATGCGCTCGCAATCGGCGATGCCTACGTGAAAACCGGCTTTCGTCA
>JBGPNZ010000010.1:0-23157 GCA_041487795.1 Nitrospiraceae bacterium | reverse complement strand
GCCGATGCCCAGCCACCGCGACAAGGGCATGGAAGGCCGGTTAGAAGTTCGATAGGGTGTTAGCCACGGATACCAGCCCCTCCAAGCGCGCACTGCTGCACGATATTCTCAAACAGGTTTCCCGGTCTTTCTATCTGACGCTTGCCGTTGTGCCGGCCTGTGTTCGGAACCAGATCGGGCTGGCGTATTTATTCGCCAGGGCTGCCGACACGATCGCCGATACAGATGTGATCGAGCGAGCGCAGCGGCTGCAATTCCTCAAGCAGTTCCGGGCCCAGTTTGCCGGCGAGCAGATCAATTGGGATGCGATCCGCGGCATTCAGGCGGCGCTTGCGTCCCATCAGACCGATTCCGCCGAGCGCATCCTCCTCCAGCGTCTTGAGGACTGCTTCCGGCTCTATCTGGATTGTACGCAGGACGATCGCATACGGATTCGCCGTCTGATGAGCACCCTGCCGAACGGAATGGAGATGGACCTGGCCCGGTTTTCCGGCGACACAGCCGGGGATGTGACGGCCCTGCAGACCCTCGCCGACCTCGATCAGTACACCTATTACGTGGCTGGCTGCGTCGGAGAGTTCTGGACCGACATGACATGCGGGCACCGGCCGGCGCTCGCGCAGTGGAATGTGAAGGAGATGTCGGCTGGAGGCGTCCGGTTCGGGAAGGGCCTGCAACTGACGAACATTCTGAAGGATCTGGCGAAGGACCTGCAGCGTGGGCGCTGCTACATTCCGGAGGCCCTATTGAAAGAAGCCGGCCTTGCGCCGAAGGATCTTCTTCGGGCTGATAAGACCGATGCGTTCCGGCCGGTGCTGCGGCAACTGCTGACCATTGCGAGGGAGCATCTGGACCAGGGCTGGCTCTATACGATGGCGATCCCGCGTCTGGAAATCCGGCTCCGCCTGTCCTGCATGTGGCCGATTCTGTTTGCGGGTGAAACGCTGCGGCTGATCGCCCGTTCGGATGAGCTGCTGAACCCGGCAGTGACGCTGAAAATTTCTCGGGGAACGGTCTATCGCATCATGGCGCTGACGACGCTGACCGGCGCCTGCGGATATACCGGCACGGCCTATTGGGGATGGCTCCGCAAACAGATCGTGTGACGCTCACTTCTGCTTCGCTTGTTCTTTCTTCGGCTCCAGTATCTTTTCACCCTTCCGGAAAACCGCATAAATGGCCTGCGAGGGGCAGGCGTCCAGGCACAAGCGGCAGGATTCCATGCACCGCGAGGCGTCGAATTTGAACGGTGGGGTGGAGACCCAGGCGCCGGTCGGGCAGACGGGGATGCAGACCGCGTTGTGCGTGCAGCGGTCGGGGTGGCGGACGAGATGATCGCGGATGAGCATCATGGGTTTGACTCCTTCAAAGAGACCTTGGGAAAAGATCTCCAACATGTTCTTTTCAGGCACGCGAACCTCACTTCCAGTCTTTGACGAGTTGGCGAATCCGATCTTTCAATTCCGGAATCTGTTCCAGGTTGTTCTGAATCGCGCCGATGATTTTTTCCAACCGCGCCGCCTTGGTCGCGTCTTTGTCCTGCTTCACCAGTCGGTCATACTCTTTATACGGTTCCGGGTGCTTGGACTCCAACGATGTGCGCGCGGTATTCAATCCTTCGCCGAGTTCTTTTGGTTGTGTGTCCAGCGGAGGTGCGACGATAAACGAGCCGTCCGTGAACACCAGCGTGGCGAAGCCTGGTTTCGAGGGCAACGGGATGACGGTTTCGATGGTTTTGCCCGCGCACAGTTCCCAGCTGAAGGCCAATCCTGGAAATTGTTTCATAAAAGCAACTTTTTCCATGTTGGCTTTCCATTTTTCTTTCGCCATGGCCAGCCTCGTGAATCGTTAACCGTTAATCGTTAAACGCAAGAATCCTGGTCTTGCCATTAACGTTTCACGTTGAACGTTTAACGTCTTCAAAGCGGCTCCAGTTTCTTCGGCGTCGGATGGTCCGGCATCAGTAGCCGCTCGACGATCTCGCCCTTCATGACATGGCGTTCCACGATTTCCGTGACGTCCGCTTCGTTGCCGACCCAGTACCACACGCCTTCCGGATAGATGACAACGCTGGGGCCCAGCTCGCAGTGGTCCAGGCAGCCGGCTTTATTGGCGCGCACGATGCCCTTCAGGTTGAACCGTTTCACTTCCTGCTTGAAGAAGGCGTGCAAACGTTCCGACCCGCGCGCCGCGCAACAGCCGCGCGGATCGTCCTTCGGCCGCTGGTTGATGCATACGAAAATATGGCGTTTGAATGCCGGCATACGCCGAGCCGAGGTTAGGTTGATGCCGGGGCCGAGCCGGCACGGCTCTGCACCCGTTGCAACAGCGTGGTGACGTCGGCTGGATCGATCAGGCGCGCACCTGAGACCTGGCTGCCGAGCAGCGCCTGAATTTCGCGCAGCCGCAAATGGGCCCGCTGCAGTTGATCGGGAGCCGTGACGGCCGAGGTCTGGCCGCTGCCCAGTTTGTCGATTTCGGCCTTGATGTCGCGGAAGTCGCGTTGAAGGTTTTTCTGCATCGAGCAGGTTTCGCAGTACCACTTGGGGCTTGCGTCCGACGAGGGCGAGAGACGGTCGTAGGTTCGCCCGAAGAAGTCCTTGCCGAGCGAGAGTTTCATCAAGGGGCCGCGGTCGGCGCCGCAGGCATCGCAGCGTACGGTCGACACGGGAGTTGTGGGGTCCGCCATCGTGTGGTCCTCAGTTACGCGGCATCTTACACGAGGGGTTTTCGGCTGTCTAGCGCAGGGGACCGGCAGGGCGATTGTGTTATATAATCCGTTCAGGGAGCGCGTGGGAATACCATGGATACGTGCTGGCGCAGGATCGTCATCATCGGAGCGCTGCTGGCCATGGCGTGTCCGGTTCGCGCCCAGTCGGACTTATTCCGCTGCAAGCGGGCGGACGGCAGCATCACGTTCAGCGATCATGGCGGGCCGGGTTGCCGCAAGGGAGACTATAAAGCGGACGTGCAGCACGTCGAACGGGAGCCGTCCCCGGACGCCCCGGCTACGGTTGAGCTGCGCCTGCCGGATGCCAATCCGCTTCCGTCCTCGCGCACAGGCCCCAAGAGATCTTCTCAGCCGTTTCCTGCAGCGACCCGGTCCATTCCCTCTCTCGCGGTGAGCGATCTGCCGCTGCAGCTCAAAGCCAAGGGCCTGTCCATCCCGAACAAAGGCGATATCACCATCGTGCAACTGGCCGTCAGCCATCTGCCGGCTGGAAATGGCCCGCAGTTTTCGTCGGACGCTCATTTTCGTGGCGAGGCAAGGGCCGCGCTCGATACGGCCGCCTATGCCGCAGCCAAGGCGGTCCAGTACGATCCCGCGTATCTCGCTGTGGAGCTCACGCTGCCCGTCGGCTTTAGCGCAATGCTCGGTGTGCAGGTGGACGGTCCGAGCGCCGGAGTGGCCTGGACGGTCGCGATTGTATCGGCGATCCTTGGCGATCCGTTACGGTCGGATGTGTGTTTGTCGGGGACGATGGGGCTCGATCTGAGGGTCGGGCCGGTGGGTGGGCTCGAACATAAGATCGAAGGCTGTCATATGATGCGGAATTTTCTGGAGCTGCTCTTGCCGACCGGCCAGAACACCTTCGCCATTAAGGATAAGGGACTGTCCCGTTCCATCAAGGTGACAGAGGTTGCGACGTTGGCGGAGGCCTATCAGATTGCCACGGGACGGGAACTCCGTCCTTTTCAATAGAGGTACGGCATGATTATCGGCGTGCCTAAAGAAGTGAAGGATCATGAGTTCCGGGTGAGCCTGACTCCGGACGGAGCGCGGACTCTTTGCGCAGCCGGACATACGGTGTGGGTGGAGCCGTCGGCGGGAGACGGCAGCGGCTTTCCGGACGACGCGTATCGCAAGGCCGGTGCGCGGCTCGCCTCGTCCAAGGAGCAGCTGTTCCGTGATGCGGAGTTGATCGTAAAGGTGAAAGAGCCGCTGCTGTCGGAATGTCCGCTGCTCCGTCCCGGACAGACCCTCTTCACCTATCTGCACCTGGCCGCTTTGCCGGAGCTGACGAAGGCGCTCGTCGAGGCGAAGGTGACGGCGATTGCCTACGAAACGACAGAAGGGCCGGACCGCAGCTTGCCCATGCTCACGCCCATGAGCGAAATTGCCGGCCGGATGGCCGTGCAAGTGGGCGCGCATTACCTGGAGCGCCTCTCCGGCGGGCGCGGCGTGCTGCTGGGCGGCGTGCCCGGCGTGCCGCCGGGCAAGGTCGTCGTGCTCGGCTCCGGCGTCGTCGGCAGTTCGGCCACGCGCATCGCCGCCGGCATGGGCGCGGCGGTGACGGTCATCGGGGCCGATCTGGAACAATTGCGGCGATTGGATGAGTCGTATAAGGGTCGCATCGTGACGCTTGCGGCGAATCAAGCCTGGATCGATCGGGAGATTGAACAGGCAGATCTGGTGATCGGAGCCGTGATGGTGCGCGGCGCGAAGGCGCCGGTGCTGGTATCCCGCGCGGCGGTGTCCCGGATGAAACGAGGCGCGGTGATCGTGGATGTGGCGGTGGATCAGGGCGGCTGCGTGGAGACCACGAAGCCGACGACGCATTCCGATCCCGTCTACACGGTCGATGGCGTGCTGCATTACGGCGTGGCCAATATGCCCGGCATCGTGCCGCATACCTCGACTTTGGCCTTGACCAACGCGACCCTTCCTTATATAGTCCGCCTAGTTTCCGCCGGTGTGGAGCGGGCCATCCGCTCCGATCCAGGTCTGGCGCAGGGCGTCAACGTGGCCAACGGGCGGGTGACTTGCAAAGCGGTCGCCGATGCGCACGGGATGCGTGTCGAGCCTCTCGCCTGATGGTAGGAACAGCGCAAACGAGTTGAGGATCGGGGCGTAGCGCAGCCTGGTAGCGCACTGCGTTCGGGACGCAGGGGTCGGAGGTTCAAATCCTCTCGCCCCGACCATACTTCGCTTGCATGTACCGCCGGGGCTTATGATCGGTTGCAGCGAGTGAGCCGGCGGAGAAGCACCTCACGTGATTTGGACCGTATGCTCAACCGGCAGATGGTCATCCTGTTTCTGTCACGTCCGCCAATCCCATCCACCACGTCAATCTCGCAGGCATGATAGTCATGACGGCGAAGGGCTCCGTGCGGGCTCGCATCTGGGTCAGCGGTCTGGTGCAAGGGGTTGCCTACCGGGCGTTTACCCAGCGGACGGCATCCCATCACGGCCTGTGCGGCGGGGTGCGCAATCTCGATGATGGGCGCGTGGCCGTCGAGGTGGAAGGCGAGCGGCAGGCCGTCGAGAGCCTGATCGCATCGCTCAGGAGCGGGCCGCCGATGGCGCGGGTGCAGGACGTGCAGGTACAGTGGGAGACCCCGACCAATCAGTATGGCGATTTTCGCATCTGGGATTGATGTGACGCATCGAATGCGTGCGGCTCATTTATGAAGCGTCCAGGTAAAAAACAGAAACCGCCGGCCCAGCTTCCCAAAAGCGGCCGCAGAGGCAGATCCAGCAAAGCCGTGGTTCCAAGGTCGGGCGCCGCCATGCCGCACCTCACGCGCAAAGGCGATGGCGGCGGGTTCGACACCGTTCGGAACTATCTGAACGACATCCGCAAGGCCGCGCTGCTGACCTTCGAGCAGGAACAGGAACTCGGCAAGCGGGTCGTGGAGGGGGATTTTCACGCCCGCGAGCATATGATCGAGGCCAACCTGCGCCTGGTCGTGAGCATCGGCAAGCGGTATATGAATCGGGGACTGGCCTTCTCGGACGTCATCGAGGAAGGCAACCTGGGCCTGATCAAATCCGTGGAGAAGTTCGATTACTCCAAAGGATTCCGCTTCAGCACCTACGCGTCCTGGTGGATCCGGCAGTACATCGAGCGGGCGATCATCAATCAAGGGTCGCTGATCCGGCTGCCAGTGCATGTCGTCGAGCGGCTCAACCGGTATCTCGCGGAGCTGGAACGGTTTGGCCAGGAACTTGGCCGCGAGCCGCGTCCCGACGAGATGGCAGCGCGCCTCAAGGTGCCGGAAGGCGACATCCTCGATCTGAAGCAGCTGGTTCGGAAGACCTATTCGCTCGACAGCCCTCTGAACGATCGGACCGACACCTTTTTGCGCGACATCATCCGTGACCCGCAGGGGCCGTCGCCCGCCGATACGGCGGAGGGGATTCAGCGCTACGAAGGGATCAGAACGTGGATGCAGACACTGTCCGAGCGGGAGCAGCGGGTGATCACGCTTCGATTCGGGTTGGACGGCGAGGAGGAGCAGACACTGGAAGCTATCGGCCGCGAACTCGACCTGACGCGCGAGCGCGTCCGGCAGATCGAGCACGAGGCCCTGGGCAAGTTGCGCGCGACGATCGAGAGTAAATCCATCACCTCGAAGGACTTACTGTGATGCAAAAGAAGCGAGGCATGAAAAAACGGCAGGCGCGGGGAACGGCCCGCGCACAGATGAATTACAAAGCCCTGATCCGGGAAGTCCCAAATTTTCCCAAGCCCGGCATTCTGTTCTACGACATCACCACGCTGCTAAAAGACGCCCGCGCGTTTCGCGCGGTCCTGGACGAGCTGGCGGCCAGGTACCGCGGGCGAAAGATCAGCAAAATCGTCGGCATCGAATCGCGCGGGTTCATTCTCGGCGGTCCCCTCGCCGACCGGATCAAGGCGGGCTTCGTACCCGTGCGCAAGCCGGGCAAACTCCCAGCCGACAGTTTCGAGGTGAAATACAATCTGGAATACGGCTCCAACTCGCTGGCGATCCATCGCGATGCCGTGCAGATGGGGGAGCGTGTCCTAGTCGTGGACGATCTGCTCGCCACGGGCGGGACGGCCGCGGCCACCGTGCATCTGCTCCGCCAATTGGGCGCCGAGATCGTCGGGCTCGTATTTTTGGTCGAGCTGACGTCGCTCAAGGGACGCGATAAACTCGACGGCTGCCACGTCGATTCTTTGATTGCCTATTCCTAACGCTTCACGTTTCACGCCTGAGCCTTACGGCTTTAGCCCGCATTATTCATGAGCGCTTCTGCTGCAATCGCGGATTCACTGCTGCGACAAGCCTGCACGCAAGACTCGGCATCTAAGCCTACTGGAGGCAAAGTACCTCTCCGCCGCGATTTGATCGAACGCGGCGGCTCAAGCGAAGCTTGGTATGGCGGGCGTGCTCGCCGCTCAGTCCCTCAACGTACTGTTCTAAGTACGCCTCGGTCCCTCGCGGCTGCGCGTGCCCGTCTCGCGACGCGACTCCACGATTTCGCGACGAACCGTCATGAATAATGTGGGCTAGGGCTTGTCAAACCAAGAACGCCATGTTATGAATACCCTCCTTTTTTAGGGGAGGAGCGCAGCACGCATGCCCGGAAAGACCAAAGCGAAAAAAAAATCCTCGGCGAGCAAGCCGGCCAGGAAATCGCCGCCCAAGAAGCCTCAGCCGGTGAGCGCGAAAAAGCCGTCGGCGGGAGTACGGCCGAGCGTGTCGGAGGCCGTGGTGGTGGTGGTCAAGCGACCCACGAAAACGATGGCGCCAGAACGGCGCGAAGCGCTGCATCGGATGTTGATGGGCAAGCGCCAGGAATTGATGCAGGAAATCACCGGCAATCTGGGTGCGTCCCTGACGGAAGATCAGCGCCGGCGCCTGGAGTCCGCGATGGATGTCGGCGATCAATCGCTGATGGATCTGGATCGCGAGCTCGGCATCTCGCTGATGGAAATGCGCAACAAGCGGCGCCAGTTGATCGACGAGGCGTTGGGCCGTCTGGAAGACAGCACTTACGGTCTTTGCGACGAGTGCGGCGTGGAAATCAACGAGAAGCGCCTGGCGGCGGTTCCCTTTGCCAAGTCGTGCGTCGCCTGCCAGTCGAAGCAAGAGCTGATCGAGAAGATCGAAAAGGGCGAGGAACGCGAGCAGTAACGGCAGGAACGCCGCGTCGGCGTTCCGCATGGTTCCGGAAACGCGCATGCCCTCCATTCCCCCCAAGGCAGTCGTGCTGGCGAGCGGTGGCCTGGACTCGACCGTGGCCGCCGCGGTCGCTCAACGAGACGGCTGCCGCCTCTATCTTCTGACGATTGCCTACGGCCAGCGCCATCGCATCGAAGTCGAGCGGGCCCGGCAGGTGGCCCGCGCGCTCGAGGCCGCCGACCACCGAGTCATCGAGATCGATCTGCGCGCGATCGGCGGGTCCGCGTTAACGTCGGACCAGCCGGTACCCAAGGATCGCCCGGAGGCCGAGCGTCGAGACGGCATTCCGTCCACTTACGTGCCGGCCCGCAACACGATCTTTCTATCGCTGGCGCTGGCCTATGCCGAAACGGTGGAGGCACCGGCCATCTATATCGGTGCGAACGTGCTGGACTATTCGGGGTATCCGGATTGCCGCCCGGAGTATCTGTCTGCCTTCGAGCAGGTCGCCCGGCTGGGGACGAAGGCCGGTATCGAAGGCCGCGGCATCGAAATTCGGGCGCCGTTGTTGACGCTTTCCAAGGCCGAGATCATCCGGCTGGGGGTCTCGCTCGGGGCGCCCTTGCAGTTGACGCACAGTTGTTATGATCCCGCCCTGAACGGGGACGCCTGCGGCCGTTGCGATAGTTGCCGGATCAGGCTCGATGGCTTCAAGGCAGCCGGATTAACTGATCCGGCTGTTTATGCGAAAGATACGGTGAGAGCATGAGCGTATCGCCCGAAGAATTCTTCATGTACTTGATCATTACGCTGATCGTCGTGATCCCGGTCTCCGCGCGGCTCTATCGCTACCTGACGGCCAAGCGGGTGGCGCAAATGGTGGACGAACAATTTGGACGGTCGTCTGCCGGCGATCGTCCCGAGAAGAGGTAAGTCATGAACGGTACGCGCAGGCAAGCGGTGCGGCAGCGATGGATCCAGGCCGGCGGCCTCTCGCTGACGCTGCTTGCGGCGGTGATCGGTTCGCCGCAGGTCGGATCGTCCGCCTCGCAACCGGTCGCGCCCCCGGCTGAATTCAAAAAAGGAGCAGCCGCATTCAACGCCAATTGCGCTCGCTGCCACGGCGAGCGAGGCGTGGGGACGCCGCAGGGGCCTCCGCTCGTCCATAAAATCTATGAGCCGAACCATCACGGCGACGCCGCCTTCCAGCGGGCCGCCACCATGGGTGTCCGCGCGCATCATTGGCAGTTCGGAGACATGCCGAAGGTCTCCACCGTCACGCCGACCGAGGTGGACGAAATCATCAAGTATGTCCGGTGGCTACAACGCCAGGCCGGCATCTTCTGAGCCGGCTGCGAGCCGGCTCAGAAAGGCTCAGGTTAAGGCTAAGGTTTAGTGAGCGCGTAACAGCACAGTTTCCGAACTCAGCCTTAGCCTGAACCTCAACCTGCTCTCTATTCTCCCCCCATCCTTCAGCGGGTTCAGGGCCTGTTGACTCGCCGCATATCTACCCATAAGCTGAATGGAGAGTCTGTTTTCTAGGAGCGTACGAAAGAACAGGTAGGATCATGTGTCGGACATGAATCGTGCTTCGGGAGAGAAGCACGCAACCGGGAGGGGTGTATGAACAGTGTAGCGGGAAGATTCCTTGGGTTGGGAGCGGCGATTTTCTTGTTGGTTTCGCTGCCGGGCTGCTTGTTGGTGGCGGTTGACGCGGGCCACGAAGGGGTACTGGTCGAAAAGCCCTTCTTCTTTGGCCACGGCGGTGTGGATGTGGTGCCGGCGACGACCGGCCGCGTGTTTGTAGCGATCACGACCGAGGTGATTGACGTGGACGTCCGTCCGCTTCAGTACTCCGAACATTTCGACATCATCACGTCGGAAAACGCCCCGGTGTCCTTCGATGCCTTTTTCATCGCGAACGTGATGGTGGGACGGTCGCCGGACCTGGTCTCGCGATTTGGGCCCCAGTGGTACGTGAACAACGTCAAGGAAGCGTTTCGTACCATCGTCCGCGAGGAAGTGCAGAAGTATCCACTTTTCGAGTTGACGACCAAACCGGCCACGCGGACGAAGCTCCAGGACGCCATCGATCAGGAAGTGCGGGTGAAAATCATTGAGAAACATAAAATGCCGCTCGTGCTGACCCGGGTCGTCGTCGGCAGTATCCTGCCGCCCAAGGGAGTGCTGGAGCAGACGGCGGAGACCATCAAGCAGGAACAGCGGCGCATTACGATGATCGAATTTCAGAAGGCCGAAGAAGCCCGCGAGAAGGCGGAGAAACAGCGCGGGATGGCCGACCGGGCCTATCGCGAGCAGCTCGGGCTGACCGCGCCGGAATTCGTGGACTTGCGGCGGATCGAAGTTCAGAAGGAAATCGTGCAGCATTCGCCGGCGGCGCTGACCGTGATCATGGGGCTGGAGCGGTTCGGGATCAATCTGCCGCCCATCGCAGGCAAGTAAGGGGCACCGGAGCGGGAGAAGTGCGGGGCGATGGAATACGTTAATTCCGTTGGTCAGTTATGTCCGTTAACGGAATAAACGGACTCAACAGAGCTAACGGACTATCCGGCTACTTCACCAGCCAGACGCGGTAGGATTTTGTGCCGGGCGGTTTTCTGAACGTGCGGGCCGTAATCTCGCCCGGATTCATCACCTCGGTGCCGTCCGGCTTGAGACGGGCCGGATGCCGGTCGGCGCCGAGGGGGATGCCCTGCTCGTTGTAATACTCGATCATCACATCGGCGGTTTCCCGCAGGCTGCCGTCGTACGCGGTGCTCAACCAGTCCAGCCGCTTGAGCGCCTTATAGACCACCACGACCGTGCCGTCCTTGCCGTCCTGCGCGCTGAGAATTTTCAATGCCCGGTTCTGAGCGAGCCCCGGCGGTTCGCCTGCCGGGCTGCGGGTGATTTCCGAGACGATGACCGCCTTGACCTCTTCCTGATCCAGATAGCTTCTGACCTTGCAGGAAACCGTCTGGCCCTTGTCCGATTGCTCGACGATCTGCACGTCCTTGAGAGAACCGGAGACGATTTTCTGCGCGAGGTCCCGCAGGAACGGCGGGTCGATCACGTGGGAGGTGGCGTCCATGAAGAATCTCGATGAATCCACCGACAAGCGGATCGCTTCCGCGCAGGCGATTTTCTTCGCGTCCGCAAGGCTCACCGGTTCCTGATAAGCGTAGCGGTAGGCGCCCAACAATTCGAGGCGATTCTGCTCGGCCGTGGCCGTCAACGGTGCGAATCCGAGCATCGCAATGCCGACGAGAATGCCGATGGTGTGTGCGGAAAACAGGGACTTCATGGCGAGCCAACCTCCGTGGCAGGGTGACGTCTGGAGGGGGGCGGTCATTGGAGGGCGAGCACCCGACCCTCAGCTCCATGCTCATGCTACCACGTGATGGCACAGGCGGCAATTGGGTCGGTTGGGCGGGTCAGCCGGGCGGGGGAGCCTGGAGCCCGTCGGCGATGGCCTGGATCGTTGACGGTGCGTGGCCTTCCGCCCGGTTGTTCGCGAGGACGTACACGGCGGTCTGCTCGGCGAGCGCTTGTCGAATGAGAGCTAATACATCGGTGCGCATGCGCGGCTGAGGTTGCACCAGCTTCGAGTAGGGCGCAAAGCGTTTCACCGCGTCGGCGTGAGCCGTGCCCAGCGGCGTCAACAGCCGCATGAGGGCGAATGGCGCGGAAAAACGGTGCCCAAGCGCGGCGTGCTGCGCCGCGAGTGCCGGCATATCCGTCCAGTGATTGTAGACGTGGGCGACGCCGTGGGTGTTCAGGACACCGTGGTAGCGGGCCCCAAGGATCGCGGGATTCCGCACTTCGACGGCGTACTGCAGGCCCGCCGGCAGTTTGGACAAAAAGCGGTCGAGGGCGGACACGAAAGATTCCGGGTCGAGGCCGAAGCGCTGAAATTCAAAGATCAGCGGGCCGGCGCGTCCGCTCAACCCGGCACGCGCGGGAGCGAGGACCAGTTCTTCGCACAGCGCGGCATCCAGAAAATGCGGATTGGCCTTGCCGGCTTTCGTTCCATAACGGGGATGGTCGGCGAAGGCAGCGATGGTGATGTCTTCCCAGACCTTCGAGCAGATTCGAAAATCCTCAGGCACTTGCACAGCGTAGTCGGCCCACTGCGCCGCGGTCGGCGGCCGGTAGAAACTGTGGTCCACGCCGACGGTCCGGAACAGGCGCGTCCCGCCATGTTCGTACGCGGCATATTCTTTCAGGCAGTCTTTGGCAAACCGGCTTTTAGAATAGGCCTGCTGGTAGACCTGCCCCCGCCAGCCTTCGTAGACCCACGAACTCGTCCCGAGACGAATATGCTCAGGCAGGGTCACGCGAACGCTCCACGCTTGGTCGAGAGAAAGACAGCTATAGTTATTCGTCGGCTCATGCGAGAAATGGGTGGCAAGCGGGAAAGGCGAGACTCGTTTCTGACTCGTCCCGCACGTCTCGCCCGTCTCGCGTTCCCGCGGGTCGTTGTCGCGAATGACGAGTGACGGATAACGAGTCCATCGCTATCTCACGAGCAGGCCCGCCATAGCCGCGAGGCCACCGACGATCGAGAGTACGAACCCGATGCCGCCGATCGTAAACCAGGGCTTCAGGCGGGCTAATTCCTGTTCGGTCAGGAGAGGATGGAGATCGACCGGAGCCCACCACCACTTGGGCGGCAGCGTGATGCGAGGCGACAGGACCCGATAGAGGAGGACGTGATACCAGAACCCTGTGGGAACACCCACGAACAAACCCAGCGTGAGCATCACGATCCCGATCGTTGTCATGAGGCGGGGCGTGATGATCGTGGTGAGAAAACCCAGAAGGCCGACGGTCACGATGGTTGCAAGGACGAGCGCGATCTCCAGCATCGCCGGGATTGTACCTGACTTGAGAAGGGCGGTCGAGGCGCACAGGGTTGTTACGTCCGTTGGGTCGGTTTAATCCGTTAGTTCCGTTGAGTCCGTTTATTCCGTTAACGGACTGAACCGACCTAACGGACCAAACGGACACAACCTTTTTGCGGTTCCCTTGACTTCACGGCATCCTTCTCTCACACTCCTGAACATGGAACCACACAACGAACACGAGTTGCTGCGCGAACTGGCGGAGCGCTACGGCGTTGCCTCCGACTATCACGACATCTGGGGGCAGCGGCATGAGACATCGGACCAGACCCGGCGGGCGATTCTGGATGCGATGGGCGTGCGGGTCGAATCGCCCGACGCCATACAGCGCGCGCTGGGGGACTGCGCGGATGCGCCGTGGCGACAGGCATGCGATCCCACGCACGTCGTGCGGACGGATGCGCCGGCAGGCGTCTGGTCAATTCGCATGCCGGCGCAGGAACAAGAAGATCGGGACATCGTCCTGTCGTGGGACGTGCGGGACGAAACCGGGGCCGTGCGCCAGCGAGGGCAGGCAGGGCCCGGCTTATCTCCAGCCGAGACGCGCACGGTGGACGGCTTCCGCCATGCCCGTTTTGAACTGCCGCTCCCTGCGAGGCTGCCGATCGGGTACTACGATGTGATGGTCAAGGGAGTCTCCGAATCGCGGCAGGTGGACGGCACGCTGCGCCTGATCGTGGCGCCTACGGCCTGTCACGTGCTGCCGGAGTTTCAGGAGGGGCATCGGCTCTGGGGGCTTGCGGTACAACTCTACGCGCTACGTTCGGCCCGCAATTGGGGCGCCGGCGATTTTGGCGATTTGAATACACTCGTGGAATGGGCGGCGAAGGATCTCCGCGCCGGTCTCATCGGTCTGAACCCGCTGCACGCTCTCAATAATACTCGTCCGTTCGAGATCAGCCCCTATTCTCCCACCAGCCGGCTGTTTCTGAATAGCCTCTATCTCGATATCGAGGCCATTCCCGAGTATCAGCTCTGCGAGTCCGCGCAGCAGATGGTGCAGGACGCCGGGTTTCAACGCGCGCTGGCGGCGCTGCGCGTGGGCGAGAAGGTGGACTACGAGCAGGTGTCTGCCGCGAAATGGGCTGTACTCGAATCGTTGTGGACGACGTTTCACGAGCGGCATCTCGGCGGCCGCGATTTTCACGATCGCGAACTCAAGCCTGAGACGGAACGGGGCCGGGCCTTTGCGCGGTACGTGGAAAACGAGGGAGAGCCGCTGGAGATGTTTGCGCTCTTTCAAACGCTCGCGGAAGAGATGCGCCGCCAGCATCCGCTGGTGCGGGCCTGGCGCGAGTGGCCGGAGCCCTATCGCTCGCCCCAATCGGCGAGCGTGGCGGCGTTCCGCGTTACGCATCGGGCGCGCATCCGGTTCCATCAATATGTGCAGTGGGTGGCCGCCGAGCAGTTGGGGGCGGTGGCGGCCCGCGCGCGCGCGCTGGGCATGCCGGTCGGCTTGTATCACGACCTTGCGCTCGGCAGCGACCGGAACGGAAGCGATGCCTGGGTCTATCAGGATGTGCTGGCGCTGGACGCGGATTGCGGCTGCCCGCCGGACGCCTTTGCGCCGCAGGGACAAAACTGGGGACTGCCGCCGGCCGACCCGGTCCGGCTGCGCGCCACCGGCTACCGCATGTTCATCGAGTTGCTGCGGCGCAATCTGGCCTACGGCGGCGCGCTCCGTCTCGATCACGTGATGGGATTGTTCCGTCTCTTCTGGATACCCCAGGGCATGCCGGCATCCGCCGGCGCCTATGTCCGGTATCCGGTGGAAGACCTGCTGGGCATTCTGGCGCTCGAGAGCGTCCGGCACAAGGCCGTCATCATCGGAGAGGATCTCGGCACGGTGCCGGACGGAATCCGCGAGCGGCTTGCGGCAGCGCGGGTGTTGTCGTATCGCGTATTGTATTTCGAGCGGACGGACCAGGGGGACTGGAAGACGCCGGAGGCATACCCACAGCAGGCGATGGCGGTCGTCACCACCCACGATCTGCCGACACTGGCAGGCTTCTGGGCCGGGCGCGACATCGACGTGCGCGCCGGGCTGGGATTGTACGCCGACAGCGGGGCCGTGCAGCGGGCACGGGAGGAACGACACCACGACAAACAACGCGTCGCGCATGCCGTGGGGGCGGCGGGGTTGCTGCCCCCGGGCATGACGGATGAATCGGCGGCGTCGCAGCCGATGACGCCTGACTTGTGCCACGCCGTGCATCTGTTTCTCGCCCGCACGCCGTCCTGGGCGGTGCTGGCCAATCTGGAGGATCTGCTCGGCGAGACGACGCAGACCAACGTGCCAGGGACGGTGGAAAGTTATCCGAACTGGTCCCGCAAAATTGCGTTACCGTTGGAACGTCTGCGCGACGATCCACGCGTGCATCAGGTGGCCTCGGCGTTGCGCACGCTCCGTCCGCTTCCACAGGAAGGCTGAGGTTCAGGTTAAGGTTGAGGCGAAGAAGATCGCGCAGGCTCGATGCTCGACCTGAACCTGAACCTGCCGCGTTGCGCCTTGCGGGGCCGGAACATTTCCAGTATCTTGCCATCTCACCCATGAAGACTCTCCTGCGTACGCTTCGACAGCTTGCCCGTGCCAAAGACGCGTTCGTCCTCGGCCTGGCGGCCGCCGTGTTTCTGGCGATTGCCGCGTTCGAATCGGTCGCACCGCTGAACGTCGTCGGCGCCTACGCGTTCGTCATTCCGATCCTGCTGGTGGCCACCGTGCGAAACCGTAAGCTGATGTATCTGACGGTGGTGCTGTGCGTGGCCGTCACGTACGTGGGACTGCTGCAGCCGACCAAGAAGCGCGAACGGTTCACGGCCGTGCTGATCAACCGGACGCTGGTGGTCGGGATTCTGGCCGGCGTGGCCTATTTCGCGATGACGCGGGAGGAGCGCAAGGCGCGCGAGGAGGCGGCGCGAGCCGAACTGCTGCGAGCCAACACGCAGCTCGTCGAGTTGAAAGACAAACTCAACCGGTCGGATCGGCTCGCCGCGCTGGGACTCTTGGCCTCGTCGGTGGCCCATGAAGTCGGCACGCCGCTACATTCCATTGCCTGGCAGGTGCAAACGCTGGCAGAGGATCCCCAGGCGACGTCCGAGATGAAAAAGACGATTGCGATCATCGATTCGGAGCTGAATCGCGTCGTGCGCATCATCAAAGACAAGCTGTCGCTGACGCGCCAGCCGAAGCCGGCCCACGCGCCGGTGCGTGTGGATCAACTGGCGCAATCCGTCGTCGCGCTGATGGAGCCGGCGTATCTCGGCAAGGGCGTCGGGCTGAAAACGGACCTGGGACTGGAGCCGGCGGTGGTGTGGGGCGATGTGGAACAACTTCGGCAGATCCTGGTCAATCTGCTCAGCAATGCCCTGGCCGCGACCAGCGCCGGTGGCCAGGTGGTGCTGGTGGTGGGGCGCCGGGCGGCCACACTTGCCGAATTGGACGAGCGTCACCGCACGGGCGAGCAGCCATGCGATGCCATGGTCACGCTGACCGTGCGCGATACGGGTTGCGGCATGCCGGAGGAACACGTGAAGCAGGCGTTCGAGCCGTTCTTCACGACCAAGGCGATCGGCGACGGGACTGGACTTGGGCTGTTCATCAGCCGCGAGATCGTCGCGTCGCACGGCGGGTCGCTGACGATCGAGAGTGTCGTGGGGAAGGGCACGCTGATTGTCATTGCCGTGCCCGTCTACGCGGGCGAGCGAGCAGCGACCGAGCAGAGAACGCATGAACACGTCTAGCGGTACTATTCTCGTCGTGGACGACGACGCAGTCGCGCGCCAATTGCTGGCGGACGCCCTGCGCAAGGAAGGCTATGACGTCGAGATCGCCGCCGGCGGAGCAGACGCGATCGCGCTCGGCCGCGCGAAGCGGTTCGACGTGGTGCTGACGGACATCAAAATGGGCGAGGTGGACGGGCTGGCGGTTTTGCGGGAATTCCGGCAGCGCAGCCCGGAGACGGCCATCGTTCTGCTGACGGCGTTCGGATCGATGGACGGCGCGGTCGAAGCGATCAAGCAGGGGGCCTACGACTATCTGGCCAAGCCCTTCAAGAAGGAAGACGTTAAGCTCGTTGTCCGGCGGAGCCTCGATCACAGCCGCCTCGTGCGGGAAAACGCCCGCATTCGCGAAGAGCTGCGTGAACGGCACGGCTCTCCGCTCATCGGCAGCAGCCCGGTGATGTTGGAAGTCTACACGCTGGTTGCGCGGGTGTCGCCCGGCAAGAGCACGGTGTTGCTGGAGGGCGAAAGCGGCACGGGCAAGGAATTGGTCGCGCATGCCATCCACACGAACAGCCCTCGGCGGGGCCGCCCCTTCGTGCCCGTCAACTGTGCGGCGCTGCAGGACACGTTGCTGGAGTCCGAGCTGTTCGGTCATGAAAAAGGCGCGTTCACCGGCGCGGTCGTTGCCAAGCAAGGGTTGTTCGAAACAGCCGACCAGGGCACGCTCTTTCTGGACGAGATCGGCGACATCGGCCAGGCGCTGCAAGTCAAGCTTCTGCGGGTCATTCAGGAGCAGGAAGTCCGGCATGTGGGCGGCACGGCGTCCATCAAGGTGGATGTCCGGATCGTCGCCGCCACCAACCGCGATCTCGCGCAGATGGTCAAGGACGGTAAATTCCGTGAAGATCTGTTCTATCGCTTGAACGTCGTCCGTATCGTGCTGCCGCCGTTGCGCGAGCGGCGCGAGGATATCCCGATGCTCGCCCACCATTTTTTACAGAAGGCTTCGTCAGCCAACAACCAGCCGGTCCGTGGGTTCGTGCCGGAGACGATGGCGCTGCTCGAGCGGTATCACTGGCCGGGCAACGTGCGGGAATTGGAAAATGTCATCGAACGGACGGTGTCCCTGGCGCCGGGCCCGCTGATCATGCCGGACGATCTGCCGGAGGCGGTGCGTAAGGCGGAGCCGGTGCCGACGGGAGGCGACGAGTCGCTCCTGTCGCTGGACGATGTGGAGAAGCGGCATCTGGCCAGGGTGTTGAGGGAGACCGGCGGCAACAAGGTTCGCGCCGCCAAGATTTTGGGTATCGATCGCCGAACGCTCTATCGCATGGCGGCACGATTTGGGATGGACCTTGGGGAAGAAGAAAGTGACAGGTGACGGGCAATGAGAGAGAAGTTCTACCCGCGTCACGCGTCACGGTTCTAAAGCAGGCCCAGTTCGTTTTTGACCAGTCTGATTGTATTCGCCGCGCTTTGCGGCAGTGCGGCATCGTAGGGAACCCAGGAACCAATCAGGGGCATCCATTCGCCACTCTTGCCTTCATACCACACTTGCACGGTCACGCGAGTGGCCGTCTCGCCTTCCGGGGTCAGCGTGACGGTGACCTTGCTGCGGTTCACGCCGAACTGCGTGCGATAAAGCCAGTTGTAATTGCCGATTTCTTCCCTGTAGCCCGTGCGGATCGCCGAATCATCCTGCGTACCACGCTCGACGTCATAGCCGCCGTCCGTCAAGACACGGACAAACGCCGCGCGGACCTGCGCTTCCGGAGCCTCCAGAATCACGTCTTGCGAGTTGCCGGCAGGCTGTGGTGCAGCCGTGCAACCGGTCAAGACTAGCAGGCCAATCAGGAGTATCCACTGCCGAATCATGCAGGCCGTGTGTCGCATGGTTTCTCTCCCTGCGAGGGCCACGTTGTCTACTTCGGTGAGATAAACACTTCGACGCGCTGGCCGTCCACTTGCTTAGTCAGCGTTTTTTCAAGACCGTAGGGATCGCCGACGCGGGCTTCCGGGTCGTACACGAAGCAGAACACGGTTTGGCAGTCGGGATGCGTCCAATAGTAGAGCGTGTCGTGCTCCAACTGGCCGGCGATTTCCTTGGCGCCCACGCCCTGCCGCGTCTTCTTCACTTCGATCACGATCCGGTCGCGCGGCGCGACAAAATAGGTGTGTGCGGTGCCGGCGGCGTAGCCGGGTTGCCAGGTCTCTCGTCGGATCTCATCGAATTCCAGGCACAGAAGCGCGTGGACGACGTCTTGCGCATCGTACTCGTCCTCCACTTCGAGCGTCGGGCGGCCTTCGTGCCGCAAGCGCAACTGTCGGGCGACGGCATGGAACCGGTTGCCGATCTTGCGCAGCAACCCGACGGCGTCGGCGCTGGCAACGGTGGACCCGGCAGACGCCGTGGAGCGAGCCGGTGGCGCAGCGACTTTCTGCGCAACAGGGGGAGGAGGCGGTGGCGCCACGACCGGTCTCGGCGGAATCACCGGCGCGACCGGTTTCGGCGGCGGAGCCACGGCGGCCGGCTGTGCGATCGGAGGCGGCGGAGCGACAGACGCTGGAGGGAGAGGAGGCGCAGCGGCTTTCGGTTTCTTGCCCTCCAGTTCGAGCTTCTTATCGTCCAAATAGGCGATCAGGCTTTCCAAAAACTCGAGCGCGTGCGTGACCTCTACCTTGGCGGTGGACTTGATCCGAAAGTTTTTGTTCTGCTGATACTCCGGAGAGTCTTCGCCGAAGATGTCGCGCAGCGCATCTTTGACTTGAAACTCCAGCTTGGACCGCTCCGCATCCTTGTAGGGGTTGCCTTCCCGCTTCAACTCGTCCACTGGCTTGATCAGGGCACGAAGCTGTTCGAGGCCGTGAGCCACTTCGTCCGGGCTTGCGAAGATTTTTTCTTTAAACGATTGCGTGTCGGGGGCTTTGGCTCGTGTCATTGGTGCCCTTCGTCGTGGCGGAGGCGCTCATCGACGATTTCCGACGAGGCGCTCTTGAATAAATCCGGGTGTTGCTCGACGACCTGCGGATAGAAATCCGGATACCATTTCTGTATGCACTCGGGGCAGATGCCGTGCGTCAACATTGTCTGTGTATGAGTTTCGAGATACTCTTCGACCTGGCTCCAGTAGCCCTTGTCGTCGCGTATTTTTTTACACGAGGCGCATATGGGCAGCAGGCTCTGCAGGACGTTGATTTGTTGCTTGGCGTAGAGGTGCCGCCAGGCTAGAACGGCCGAAATCCAGATGGCCGCAATGGCCAGCGCCCGGTTGCTGAGAGCGATCCATACGGGCACGCCGGACTGGGAGAACACATAGCCGAGCAGCGTCAGGGCGGTGCACCCCGCCACGACCGACACCCGGAACCAGTGCTGTCGGCAGTGCACCGCCAGCAGAATGGGGATGACATACAGCATGGGAACCGCCACTCCTGTCGGCAGCAGAATATCCAGGATGCACACGATCGTCATGGAGCCGGCGATCAGAATCAGCGGCGTGATCACCAATGTTTCTTCCTTATTTGGCATCTGGGCAGATGGTGTGCTCATCGTTACTTTGGGGACAGGCAGGCGCTCATGAATTTCTTGCGCGCATCATCGTTTCTTGACCTGCTGAGCGGCCCCTTTGTTCTCCGGCGCTTTGGCGGAGAGACAGGCGGACATGAACTTTTGCTGCTCATCGCCTCGCAAGCCCTTGGCGCGGGCTTCGGTGTTGCAGTCCTGCATCTTCTGTTGCTTCGGGGTGAGATCACCGGCGAGAGCGAGAGAGGGCGCGAACAGCAAGATCGAGGCGATCGCGAGAACCCGTGGCATCGGCAATCCCTTTCGTTGGATACGGGGCCGGACGAGCTGTTTCAACTCCCTGCACTGTAACGTATTTGTGTTTGTTTGGGCAAGATTTCAGGGGAAAAGAGGCATGGCCGTACTCGACTGGCAGAAACCGGTCTTGAGAATGTTGATGTCGATGGAACAGGCTGAAGGGGACAGGTAACAGCATGGTTTCGAGTGGAATGGAGAGGGAGCGCGGGCATGGGCCCGCGGCCATGTTCGAACGATTATCTCTGAGGAGGAAAAAACTGGATGGATTTCGTGATGGTCTTGGTCAGCTTGGTCTGCTCTTCCGGTGTAAACGCCAGAAACTTCATTCCGGCCTTCTGACCGCGGAGGTTCTGGACCGTCGCAATCTTCTGTGTGGCGCAATTGTCCACGGAGCCGGTCGGGGGAGGAAATTTGAGGCGCAGGAGCTGTCCAACCGTCAGGAGCTGCTGCGACTCGAGTGTGCAGCCGCCTTTCGAAATGTCCGTAACTGTACCCTCACCCACAAGTTCTCCGCACTCGAGGTTCACGGGCACGTGGACGGGGATGCGGGGGGTTTTCCGGCGGTCTTGTGGCTCTGCAGAAGAGGGGATGTCCTGCTGCGACACCTGGAAGCGAAGCTGGCACGGCTGGCAGTCAAAGGTGTACATGACACTGGCGGTCGAATGAAGGTCGGGTTGGTTTTTGGATTCCGAAGTCGCAACGAGGAGGCTGCCGCAACGCGTGCAAAACAGCTTTTTCGGTTCCATCGCGCACCTCAGCTTGAATTAGGCAACGGCCGGCCATATTTTAGCGCAGAATGAAAAGAAAGCAAGCAAGCGTTACCTTTGGGCGGCGAAGAGATAAGGATGGATCGAACGGCACATTCTTCCTTTAGTCAATCGCTTAGGAATCGGTGGGATGGGGATGGCGCAGTCAGGAGACGGCAGGACGCGATTACCGGTCGGCGAAGCAGGCATCGTCGAGCGAGAGGGCTTGCTCGCCGGGCGGATTGAAGCCCCAGGCTGTCTCCATCGCCTGGCAGGCCAGAATCGAAAGCGTGTCCGGGCCGGCGGCGGCCAGTTGCTGCGGGTATTTGGCGGTCGCGTTGAATACCCGCTCGCCCGATGCGACCTCGACACCCCGGATCGCGACGGATGCGCTGGAAAAAGTGGTGGGCGCGGCGCCCGGAAACGGCGCGGCGGCTGTAGAGGTGCTCATGTCGCCGACGACGGTTTCGCCGATGGCGCTTTGAGTGAAGATCACCAACCCGACTCCGAGTTGCTTGGCCACACGAATCGCGTGCTGCTCGTCCTCGAACGACCGGCTCACGCGGATATTTTCCTTGTCGAACGCCTGCTGGAGTTCCGACGGCTCCATGACGGAAAACTCGCTTGCACGAAGCCACGCGACCACGGTGTTGGTCACCACCGGGCGCAGGCCCCAGACCGCCACGCGCGCATTTTTCGGCGGCAGGCGCTTCGCGGAGCCGTCGGTGACGATGTGGAGGGAGGAAGAGCAGGAGGGGAGGAGGAGAAGAAAGATTAAGGTAGCGAGGAAACGGAAACATTCTCCTTTTTCAAAGGAGTGCGATCTGCACGCGGCAGCCCTGTTTGATGTCTTATGCCTGGAAAGGGTGAATGTCCCCATTTCTGTCTTCTCGCGCGCCTTAAATTGTGAGGCGCGCGACCGAGCGAGTAGTAAAACCACTTGTGGGTTTACTCAAGCGCCCTCATATTTAGAGGGCGCTTGACCTCGCGAGCGCGGGGTGGTGCCCCCGACACGAATCGAACGTGCGACCCAGAGTTTAGGAAACTCTTGCTCTATCCAACTGAGCTACGGGGGCTTAACAACAACGATACCGAAGGAGTCGAGGAATGTCTACCAGGATGCTGGAAAGGCTCTCCAAACATTGGGAAGGCGAGGCTCAGACTGAGATTAAGGAAACCGGGTGAGGTTCCGAGCTCAACCTTAGCCTTAGCCTCAACCTGCTCCGCGCTATTTCCGGTTCGCCTGGTCGCGCTCGCAGCTTTGTTCCGCGATCATGCGCTGACCCTCTGAGGCGTCGCTCGGAATCCGGCTCATACAGGCACTCAGGCTGTCCTCAACAGAGCCGGAGGCGATGCCCCCGCCGCCTCCTGAAGGACCAGCATATCCGCCATCCGAGGCGCAGGCGCTGGCCATAAGAACCAATGCGGACAAGAGAATCCGCACGTCAATCCGTCGAATCGTCATGGAACCTCCTTAGTGAACGTCAAACTACAGCGAGTGCGGATACACGATGAGGGGACGGGCAAGAAGGGAATTAAGAATGGGCCGACTATAGGGGGAGTCTATGTAAATAGCAAGCTCACGGTTTGTCGGTTTTGGCGAAGAGTGAATCTTTGCTCGGAATCTGATTCAGCAGGTCGGAACGGGCCTGGTAGATGCCGGTGAGGCCGTTGCCCATCACATACATCAGCCCGCTTGTTTTGTTGCCCAGCACCAGCCGGTTTTTGATTTTTCCGTCCTTGGCCGTGGCGACGAATTCGGCGGCCGGTGAGGAGAGGCCGTAGGGGGCGAGCGGACCCGGGTCCTTGACGACCCGCAGTTCGGCCGGCAAGTCCACCACTCGAGCGACGAACAGGTCAATGACCTGTTGCCCCAGTTTTTTGGTCGGCTGGTCTTCGAGTACCCACTCGTCGTTCTGATGAATCAGCACGAACCGGCTTTCCCGTGTTTTCACCGACAGCATCGCGATCTGGTCCGTCTCCATGCCCAGGAGGCGCTTATCCTGCAAGGCGAAGAGGTCTTTCGTGAAGTCCTGGATGGCCGTCGGATTGACTTTGTAGATCGGCGCGTCCGGAGTGGTCACGGCATAGG
>JBGPNZ010000009.1:0-24114 GCA_041487795.1 Nitrospiraceae bacterium | reverse complement strand
GGTGTGGCGTCCTGGTATGGCCCGGGGTTCCACGGCCGTAAAACAGCCAACGGTGAAACCTACGACATGCATCAACTGACGGCTGCCCACCGGACCCTGCCCCTCGGCTCTGTGGTTCAGGTTCGGTCGTTGACAAGCGGCCGGACAGTCACCGTTCGGGTGAACGACCGTGGCCCCTTTGCCAAGAACCGGATTTTGGATCTTTCCCAGGCCGGTGCCCAGGCCCTCAGCATGATCGGCAACGGAACGGATCAGGTTGAGATCAAGGTTGTGGCCTATCACGGGCGGCCAGGGGCCATGGGGTATCTCAGGGTTCAGGTGGCGTCCTTCGCCGAGCAAGCCAATGCCCAGGCCTTGGCGGGACGACTCCGTGGCCAGTATTCGGATGTCCGGGTGGAGATTGTCGAACTGGCGAGCGGGCGACGCTACCGGGTTCATGTCGGACGATTTACATCCGAGCAGCAGGCTGAGGCTATAGCCAGCCGTCTAGAGGCTCAATTTCAGGTTGAGCCGTTGGTAGTCAGAGACGATACCTAACCGGACGCTGAAAAGGCCTCCAACGGCGTTCTCAGTCGCTCGTCCTCCTCAACGTACCCAAAAAAGTACGCCTGGAGTTCTTGCTCCCTGCGGCCTTGCTAGGGAATTGGCGTGTCTTGGCACGCCTGGGTGGGCGGGTGAGAAGAAGGCCTTTTTGATCGTCCGGATCATTAAAATATTTCATATCATATTGTTTCTATTAGTTTTTTTAATAGAATTCTTGCGCCCTCCATGCTCTTTGTGGTACAGTCCACTTCCAATGAATGGCAGTGGATCTACACGATCTAATCTGGTGTCTTGGTTGAATCTCAAAAATGCTCTTTCGGCCCCCTCCATCATGGCAGGGGGATGCCTGATTCGGCCATCCCGGATGGCTGTTCGCCCCTAATTCGCCACATTTTATGGACTTTCTGACCCTCGCCATTTTGGTATTGCTGTCGGCTCTTCTTTCGGGGGCCGAGATCGGCTTCTTTTCGGTCAACGAGACCAGGCTGCGGGCGCTTGCCGAGGCTGGCGGCAGGCGGGCGGCCTTGGCCCTCCGTCTGCGGGGCAATCCCCAGCGGCTGCTGCTGACCCTGGAATTCGCCGATAATCTGGTCAATGTCTGGGCGGCGACGGTGACGGCTATTATCACGGTCAATCTTTTCAACTCGGAAGCTCTGGCGGTGACGACCGGGATCCTGACCGTCGTGCTGATGATCTACGCCGATGTCGTGCCGAAGAGCCTGGCGGCCAGGCATGCCGTGCCTCTGGTTCTGGCGAGCGCCTATCCCGTGTTCTGGCTGGAGCAACTGCTCCTGCCCGTCCGGTTCATTTTAGAGCCGCTGGTCAGGTGGCATACCGGTGGCAAGGGCATGACGGCGCCTTACGTGACAGAAGAAGAATTGAAGATCATGCTCGACGAGGGCGGGAAGGCCGGCTCCATCGAGACGGAAGAAGTCAAGATGATCAGGAACGTCTTCCAGCTCAACGACATTACGGCGGAAGACGCGATGACGCCCCGCCTGTACGTGTTTGCGCTGGACGGCAAGTTTCTCCTGAAGGACGTGCAGGCGAAACTCTTCGAGTCAAAGTACTCCCGCATCCCGGTGTACGACGGTACGCTGGACAATGTGACCGGCATTCTCTCCAAGACCAAGGCGCTCATGGAGCTGGCGCAGGGCCACGACAACCAGCGGCTGAAGGATATCGCGCAGCCGGCGCCGTTCGTGCCGGCCACGAAGCCCGCGGACGATTTGATGAAGCAGTTCCGGCAGGAGCACCGGCACATGGCGGTCGTCGTCAACGAGTTCGGGGGCATGATGGGCATTGTCACGTTGGAGGATCTCCTGGAAGAGGTGGTCGGCGAGATCATGGACGAGACCGACATCACCGAAGAGTTGATCAAGCGCGTTACGAAGAATCAAATCCTGGTCCACGGCCGGACCGAAGTGCGGCGCATCAACGAATTCTTCAAGACGGAATTTGAAGATGAGTCCAATACGGTCAGCGGATTGATCCAGCAACGGCTGGGACACATTCCGGCTGTCGGCGAGGAGGTGCGAATTGGGCAGTGCCGCATGGTCGTGCACGAAGCCGATGCCAAGTCCATCAAGAGCGTGCAGATCTTCAAGGACGAGAAAGCCGGCGCGCCGGGCGAGCCGCATGGCGAACGGCAGCCGGATGACTCAAAACACGCCGTGACCCACCGGAGTTTCTTCTTCTAGATTTTCTCGAGTAGTGCGGCGAACTCCGCTTCCGTCAGAATTTTCACACCCAGCTTTTTCGCCTGATTCACTTTCGAGCCGGCATCGGCGCCGGCCACGACGTAATCGGTCTGTTTGCTCACGCTGGAGGCAGCCCGTCCGCCCAACTGCTCGACGCGGCGCGTCGCCTCGTCCCGGTTGAATCGCTCCAGCCCGCCGGTAAAGACGAATGTTTTCCCCGCGAATGGCCGCGCGTCCTGACTGGTCTGCGGGACGTCTTCGATCGACAGGCCGAGCGTACGTAATCGCTCGATGACCTGCCGATTACGGGCTTCGTTGAAAAACGACTCGAGGCTGGCGGCAATCTCAGGGCCGATCTCGTGGACGCGTTCGAACGCGTCCCGGCCGGTGGCCATGACGGCATCGAGCGTTCGGAAGCGTTCAGCCAGCACGCGGGCGATGTGTTGTCCCACCTGGCGAATGCCCAAGCCCATCAGGAACCGCTCGAGCGTCACACGCTTGCTGCGCTCGATGGCCTCAATAAGAAGCGATGCCGACCGGTCCGCGAATCCTTCCAGCGCGAGGAGATGCTCCTTCCTGAGCTGGTAGAGGTCGGCCAGGTCTTTCACGAGCTTTTCTTCTACCAACTGCGCGACGGTTTTCTTGCCTAGGCCCTCGATGTTGAGCGCGTTCTTGGAGGCATAGTGCTCGATGGCGCCCTTCAATTGTGCGGGGCAGGCGGTCTGCCCCGTGCAGTAATAGTGCGCGCCTTCGCGCGCAACGGCAGACTCGCAGACCGGACAGCGGTCCGGCATCTGGAACGGCTTCGCGCGGGTGTGCCCAGGCACCTCAATCCGTTCCGCAATGGCGGGGATGACGTCGCCGGCCCGTTCGACTTTCACCGTATCGCCAACGCGAATGTCTTTGCGGGCCACTTCATCGGCGTTATGAAGCGTCGCACGGCTAATCGTCACGCCGCCGACTTCGACCGGTTTCAGGAGCGCCAGGGGCGTGAGCGTGCCGGTCCGACCGACCGACACGGCAATATCCTGGACGACGGTGATTTCCTTGCGCGGCGTGAATTTGTAGGCGATCGCCCAACGGGGGCTGCGGGATTTTTCGCCGAGCCGCTCCTGCCACTCCCGGCGATTCACCTTGATGACGAGGCCGTCGATCTCGTACGGCAGCTCGTCGCGGATGGCTTCGGTCTCACGGTGAACGACAATGACCTCTTCGATGGTCGCACACTGCCGTCGGCGGGCGGGTACCGGCAGGCCCCAACGGATGAGGGCGTCCAGTTCGTCCCAGTGCGTCGGGGGTAATTGGCCGGACTGGCCCATGATTTCGTAGCAAGTGACGACCAGCGGCCGCTCGGCGGTGATTTTCGAGTCCAATTGGCGAAGCGAGCCGGCCGCGGCGTTGCGCGGGTTGGCGAAGGCTTCTTCGCCGCGCTCTGTGATGCGGCGGTTGAGAGCCTGAAAATTGCCCAGCTGCATGTAGACCTCGCCGCGTATGACAAGCCGGTCGGGCGGATGGGCGTCTGATTGCAGTTGCAAGGGAAGCGAGCGAAGCGTCCGGAGATTGATCGTCACGTCTTCGCCGGTGGCGCCGTCGCCGCGTGTCGCGCCGCGGACGAACGTGCCGCGCTCGTAGACCAATTCCACCGACAACCCGTCGAACTTGGGCTCCACGGCGTAGTCCACGCGGGGTTCGCCGAGCTCTTTTTGCATCCGTTTGTCGAAAGCCAGCACGTCTTCACGGTCGAGGATGGAGTCCAGGCTCAACATCGGCCGCTCGTGCGGCACCTTCTTCAGCTCGTCGAGGGGCGGCGCGCCGACGCGTTGCGTCGGAGAGTCCGGCGTGACGAGATCGGGGTAAGCAGCCTCCAGGTCGCTCAATTCGCGGAAGAGGCGGTCGTACTCGGTGTCCGAGATTTCCGGCCGGTCTTTGACGTAATAGAGGTAGTCGTGCCGGCGGAGTGCGGTTCGAAGAGCGTCGATCCGTGTCTGGGCGTCGCGTCTGTTCATGATGAATCCGATGGTAGCCGGTGAGCGCGGCAAACCGTAGCACAGCGCCGGAAATGGGTCAAATAGGCAGCAGCCCCTATCCTGGCATTTTATTTGGTGTTTTCTTTGACTTTCCGGCCATCGGGCTCTATCCTTGCGGCATTCCACTAGCGAAGAGAGGGAGGGATTGGTGACCTATGACATATGAAACGACGATCATGCGGCTGGCGGCGATCGGCTTCAGCGGGGTACTGCTGACCGGTTGCGTGATGGCCGAAAAATACGAAGCTGAAAAGTCCAGGAGCCTGAATTTCCAGCGGCTGCTGGCGCAGGAGGAAAAGCGGACCGGCGATTTGGACGCCGAGTTGAAGCGCGTCAAACTTCAGGCGAGCGAGTTCGAGGGGCGTAACCGCGAGATGACGGCGCAGATCCAGGCGGTCCGCGAGCAGTTGGCCAGCATTCAAGAAGAGGCTGCGGCGGCCCGAGAGACCGAGGGGATGCGGGCGCAAATGAAGAAATCGAAGAGGGCCAAGCAGAAAGCCAAGCCCGAAGCGATGGCGGCAGCCCCTGCGCCTGCAGCGGCGGATCCGGCTCCGGCCCAGGCGGGGAGTTCGCCGGCGGTGCACGTCGTTCAGGCGGGCGAAACCGTTTTCCGGATTGCGCGGCAGAACGGCGTCTCGGTCCAGCAGATCAGGCAGTGGAACAATCTGAAGAACGACGTGATCGAAGTGGGCCAGCAGTTGGTGGTCGCTCCACCGCAGCCATAACGTATGTGGACCCGTGATGCAACCGTCCGTCTATTCCCTCAGCTTTGACGAGTTCCGCGCCCTGGCTTCGCAGGGGAACCTGATTCCTCTGTACAAAGAGATTCTCGCCGATTTCGAAACCCCCGTTTCCGCCTTTACGAAAATCGACCACGGCCCATCCGCCTATCTGCTTGAAAGCGTCGAAGGCGGAGAGAACTGGGCCCGGTATTCGTTTCTGGGCAGCGGCTCGCCGATCGTCATCCGCGAGGACAAGGGCGGGGTGGCGATCGTCAAAGGCTCGAAAGTCCAGCGCCTGCCGATGGGGAGCAATCCGCTGGATCGCATCAGAGAAGTCCTGGCCGCCTACCGGCCGGTCATGGTGCCGGGATTGCCCCGGTTCGTCGGCGGTGCGGTCGGGTATCTCGGTTATGACGTGGTCCGATCGTTCGAGGACATTCCGCCGCGCCGCAAGGACGCGCTCGGCCTGCCGGACTTCGCGTTTCTGATCACGGATACGCTGTTGATCTTCGACAACGTGGCCCAGACCATCAAGGTCGTGGCCAACGCGCATGTCCCGTCCGGGAAGAACAGCGATCTGCGACGGGCCTATGCGGATGCGACGAAACGTATCGAGGGAATGATCGCCCGCCTTCGCAGGCCGCTTCGTCGGGTGAAGCCGAAGCGGCGCCATAAGCCTCTGACGTTCACGCCCAACATGAGCCGGGCCGATTTCGAGAAAATGGTGACGCGGAGCAAGGACTACATCAAGGCCGGCGATATTTTCCAGGTGGTCCTGTCGCAGCGGTGGGAAGCCAATATCCATACGACGCCGCTCCAGATCTATCGCGCGCTACGGCTCGTGAATCCCTCGCCGTACATGTATTACCTGCGGGTGGGCGGTGTGGAACTGGTCGGCTCCTCGCCGGAGATCCTCGTGCGGTGCGAGGACGGCGCGGTGTCCGTCCGCCCGATTGCGGGGACCCGGAAACGCGGCGAGACGCACGAGCAGGACCTGGCGCTCGAAAAAGAATTGCTCGCAGACGCCAAAGAGCGGGCCGAGCATGTCATGCTGGTCGATCTGGGCCGGAACGACGTCGGGCGGGTGGCCCGCAAGGGGACGGTCAAAGCGGAAGCGCTGATGCGCGTGGAGCGGTATTCACACGTGATGCATATCGTCTCCGACGTCGTCGGTGTGCTGGACCCGTCGCAGACCGTGTATGATGTCATGCAAGCCTGTTTCCCCGCCGGACCCGTTTCCGGCGCGCCGAAGATCCGGGCCATGCAGATTATCGAGGAATTAGAACCGACCAAGCGCGGACCCTATGCCGGCGCGGTGGGGTACTTCAGCTTCTCCGGCAATATGGATACCTGTATCAACATTCGGACGATCGTCATCAAGGGCCACCAGGCCTACATTCAGGCCGGGGCCGGGATCGTCGCCGATTCGGTGCCCGAGCGTGAATACGAAGAGACCTGCAATAAGGCCCGCGCGATGATGAAGGCCATCGAACTGGCGGAACAAGGGTTGGAATAGGGACGTCGAAAGTCATAAAGTCGTCAAGTCTTCAAGTCGAAGAAATTTCTGCTCGAAGAATTTGACTTTACGACTTTGGACATTACGACTTGAGAGACTGAAACTATGCTGTTGATGATCGATAACTACGATTCCTTCACCTACAACCTCGTCCAATATCTGGGCGAGCTGGGTGAGGACGTTCGCGTCTACCGCAACGATAAAATCACCGTCAAAGAGATCGAACAGCTCCGCCCAAAGCGAATTGTAGTCTCGCCGGGCCCCTGCACGCCGAAAGAAGCGGGCGTCTCCGTGGAGACCATCAAGCAGTTCGCCGGGAAGATCCCGATCCTGGGCGTCTGTTTGGGGCATCAGTCCCTGGCAGCGGCGTTCGGGGGGGACGTGATCAGGGCCGACCGGCTGATGCACGGGAAGACGTCCATGATACATCATGACGGCAAGACGATCTTCTGCGACCTGCCGAATCCCTTCGAGGCGACCCGCTACCATTCGCTGATCGTCAAGCGGGAGACCTTGCCCAGTTGCTTCGAAATCTCTGCTGAGACGGCGGAGGGAGAAATCATGGGCCTTCGTCACAAAAAGCTGGGCGTCGAAGGGGTGCAGTTCCATCCGGAATCTATTCTGACCGCCGCGGGAAAGGATCTGCTCCGAAATTTCTTGAAACTTTAGCGGGTAGCTAATAGCTGACAGCGAATAGCAGGACGGAACGGAGTGAGCAATTCATCTGGCTGTTAGCTACGCGCTATCAGCTACTCGCTGCTTATTATGATCAAAGATGCCATCGCCAAGCTGGCCGACCGGACCAACCTCTCGGAGAAAGAGGCCGAGGAGGTCATGCTCGCCATCATGGATGGCCAGGCCACGCCGGCGCAGATCGCTGCCTATCTGATGGGGCTGCGGATGAAGGGAGAAACCGTCGAAGAAATTGCCGGCTCGGCCAGGGCTATGCGTGCGAAGGCGACGCGCATCCGCGTGGCCGATCCGCTGGTGGTGGATACCTGCGGGACCGGCGGCGACCGGGCCCATACCTTCAATATCTCCACCACGGCGGCCTTCGTCGTCGCTGGAGGAGGGCTAACCGTCGCGAAGCACGGCAACCGCTCGGTCTCCTCCAAATCCGGCAGCGCCGACGTGCTGGCCGCGCTCGGGGTGAAGATCGATCTGCCGACGGAGCGGATCGAGGATTGCGTGAACGAAGTCGGGATCGGGTTTCTGTTTGCGCCGCTTTTTCATGGAGCCATGAAGCACTGTGCGGCGCCGCGGCAGGAGATGGGCGTCCGGACCCTGCTCAATATCCTCGGCCCGCTGACGAATCCTGCCGGCGCGTCGATTCAAATCCTGGGCGTCTACGACGGAAATTTAACCGAAGTCATGGCCAAAGTGCTGGTTCACCTGGGCACGCAACATTGTTTTATCGTACATGGCATGGACGGGTTGGATGAGATCACGCTGACCGACCGAACGCGAGTGTCGGAGGGCAAGGGCGGAATCGTATCCACGTACTTTGTGGAGCCTGCTGATTTTGGTCTCCAACGGGTCAAGCTCAAGGAGTTGACCGGCGGGACAGCCGAAGAGAACGCGCAGATCACGCGGGATATTCTCAAGGGCCGACAAGGTCCGAAGCGAGAGGTGGTCTGTTTGAATGCCGCGCCGGCGTTCGTGGCCGCAGGCAAGGTCAAAACGTTGCAGGAAGGGGTCCAGCTAGCCGGCAAAGTAATTGATAGTGGCGGAGCGATGGACAAGCTGGACAAACTCATCGCCTTTACAAACAAGTAGGAGGCAAGAGGCAATGGGCAATGGGCGATAGGAAGAACGATCCGGCCATCCGATTACCTATCGCCTATAGCCTCTCACCCATAGCCTGATTTCGTATGATCCTGGATCAAATTTTAGAGCATAAGCGGGCGGAGATTCGGCATAAGCAGAGCCGCGGGTATCTGGCCGAGCTGAAAGGCAAGATACGCGATCAGGCGCCGGCCTTGCCGTTTGCCATCACACTGGAAGCCACACGGAAGCCGGAGAGTCCTGCACTGATCGCCGAGGTCAAGAAAGCCTCGCCAAGCCTGGGTCTGCTGCGAGAAGAGTTCAAAGACAAGTTCGAACCGGTCACGATCGCTGAACAGTATAAGAAGCATGGGGCGTCGGCGGTCTCAGTCCTGACCGACAAGGATTTTTTTCAGGGGAGCCTCGACGATCTCAAGGCTGTGAAGGAGAAGATCGGTCTACCGGCGCTTCGCAAGGATTTCATGGTGGACGACATCCAGTTCTACGAGGCGCGGGCCTACGGAGCGGACGCGGTACTGTTGATCGTCGCGGCGCTGGAGAAGCGGCAGCTGGTAGACTTCTTTGCGCTGGCGAAAGAGTTGAAAATGGATGTCTTGATTGAGACGCACCATGAGAAGGAACTGGACATTGTGCTTGAACGGCTGCCGGAGGCCAGGCTGATCGGGATCAACAACCGGGACTTGAAAACCTTCTCGACCGATCTCGGCGTGACACTCCGCCTCGCCAAACGCATTCCATCCGGCAAAATCATTGTCAGCGAGAGCGGCATCCACAAGCGTGATGATGTCAAGCGCCTCTTGGAAGCCGGCGTGCATGCGATGCTGGTGGGGGAGTCGTTGATCAAAGCTCAGGATACCGGGGCAAAGGTGAGAGAGCTGACAGGGGCACAAGGGTGACGCTGGGTGCCATGGACATTAAAGTCAAAATCTGCGGCATGACGAATGTCGAGGATGCGCTGGTGGCGGTGGAGGCCGGTGCGGATGCGGTCGGCTTTGTGTTCTATCACGCGAGCCCGCGGCGTGTCACGTCGGATGTGGTTAAGCGCATCGTTGCACAGTTGCCACCCTTCGTGCTGCCGGTGGGCGTGTTCGTCAACGAGGATATCAAGGTTGTGCGGGATCTGATGGACGATTGCGGCCTAGCCATCGCGCAGCTGCACGGCGATGAGGCGGCGGCCTACTGCGATCTCCTGGGCCGGCCGGTGCTCAAAGCCATCCGGTTAAAAGATAGAGGCTCGCTGCTCTCGCTCGCGGAATATAAAGGACGGTCGCGGGTGCGTGGATTTGTCCTCGATGCTTTTTCGGCTGTGTCCTACGGCGGCACCGGCCAGGTCACCGATTGGGGTCTGGCGGCAGAAGCGGCCAAGGCGGCGCCGGTCATCCTGGCCGGGGGATTGACGCCGGAGAACGTGGCCGAGGCGATTCAAAAAGTAAAGCCCTATGGCGTAGATGTGAGCAGCGGGGTGGAATCACGTCCGGGCAAGAAAGATCACGAGAAAATCCGCGCGTTTATCAAAGCCGCCAAACTTGTGTCATAGAAATGGGAAGGCTATACTGCCTCACGTGTCCATCAAGTCTTAAAGTCTATAAAGTCATAACGTCTGAAACGAGAGACTTGACGACTTTACGACTTTAAGACTTTGTGACTAATGATCATGCAGCAACTTCCTAATACATATGGGCGGTTCGGGCAGTACGGCGGGCGGTATGTGCCGGAAACGCTCATGCCGGCGCTCCTCGAGCTGGAACAGGCCTACATTAAGGCGCGGAAAGACCGTCGCTTCCAGGCGGAGTTCGACTCCTATCTGAAGCACTACGTCGGCCGGCCCACACCGCTCTATCTTGCGGCGCGGTTGACCAAGAAGTTGGGCGGCGCGAAAATTTATCTGAAGCGTGAAGACCTCTGCCACACCGGCGCGCACAAGATCAACAATGCTATCGGTCAGGCGATGCTGGCGAAGCGGATGGGCAAACCGCGGGTAATCGCTGAGACCGGCGCCGGCCAGCATGGCGTCGCGGTCGCGACCGTGGCGGCGATGTTCGGGCTCCAGTGCGAAATTTACATGGGCACGGAGGATATGCAGCGCCAGTCACTGAACGTGTTCCGCATGCGCTTACTCGGCGCAACGGTGACGGGCGTGGATGCCGGCAGCCGGACGCTTAAAGATGCCATCAGCCAGGCCATGCGCGATTGGACGACGAACGTCCGCACGACCCATTATATTCTCGGCTCCGTGCTGGGCGCGCATCCCTATCCGATGATGATTCGTGATTTTCAGTCGGTGATCGGCCGGGAAGCCCGCAAGCAGATTATGGTCGCGGAAAAGAAATTGCCGGACCATCTGGTTGCCTGCGTCGGGGGCGGAAGCAATTCGATCGGGCTCTTCCACGCGTTCCTCAAGGATCGCAAGGTGAAGATGACCGGTGTCGAAGCAGCGGGGCTTGGAATCGAAAGCGGGAAGCATGCAGCGCGGTTCGCCGGCGGCAGGCCGGGCGTCCTGCACGGCACGATGACGTATCTGCTCCAGGACGCCGATGGGCAGGTCAATCTCACTCATTCCGTATCCGCCGGCCTCGACTATGCGGCCGTCGGTCCCGAACACAGCTATTATCATGACCTCCAACGCATTCAATACACTTCTGCGACCGATGAAGAAGCTCTCTCGGCGTTCGATGTGCTGGCTCGCGAAGAAGGCATCGTGCCCGCGCTCGAAAGCGCGCACGCGATTGCCGAAGTCGTCAAGCTGGCGCCCAGGGTGAAAAAGTCGCAGGTCATCGTCGTGAATCTCTCGGGGCGCGGCGACAAGGATGTGAATCAGATAGCTCGTATAAAGGGCGTGACGCTGTGATGGAAGGCACGAGGCGCGAGGCACGAGGCGCGGGACATCAGACGACGGAACAGCCGAACCGGTTGGATACGACGTTTGCGCGGTTGAAAGCCAAAGGCGAGAAGGCGCTGATTGCCTACATCATGGCCGGCGATCCCTCGCTCCAGGAGACGGAACAGCTTGTCCTGGAATTGGAGCGGGCCGGCGCAGACATCATTGAGCTGGGCGTGCCGTTTTCCGATCCAATCGCCGACGGGCCGGTGATCCAGAAGGCTGCCGAGCGGGCGCTGCGCAGCGGAACCTCGCTGAAGAAAATTCTTGCAGTGGTGGCCACGCTGCGGGCCAGAACGCAGATTCCGTTCGTGCTCATGGCCTATTACAACACGATCCATGCGTTCGGCGAAGCCGGTTTTTGCCGAGAAGCAGCCAGGGCAGGCGTGGATGGCCTCATCGTATCGGACATGCCGCCGGAAGAAGCGGGGGCGCTCGATGCTCACGCGTCGACCGCCGGGCTCTGCATCATCTATCTGCTGGCGCCGACCAGTACGCCGGATCGGCGCGCGATGGTCGCGCGACGCTCCCGCGGTTTCGTCTACTATGTGTCGCTCACCGGGATCACGGGCGCAAAGCTGACTGATTGGGGCGGCGTCAGGCAGAACGTCGAAAAGATCCGCAAGGCGACGACGGTTCCGGTCGCCGTCGGTTTCGGCGTGGCGACCGCCGAAGATGCTGCGAAAGTAGGCGAGACGGCGGACGGCGTGATCGTCGGGAGCGCCATCGTCAAACGGATCGGCGATCATCAGCAGGATGCCCGCATGGCTGAACAGGTCGGGCACTTCGTCCGCTCCTTGAAGACCGCGTTAGTTCACCGTACCGTTCCACAGCAGTCATAACCGCTATGGCATCATCGAAACATCCGAAGTCCTCTCGCCCGGCTGCTCGTGTTGCGGCGCCGTCGCGCAAGCGCGTGCCGCAGGCTCGCGGCGCTGCTCCCTCGACTCCCGGCCTGTCTCCGGTCGATCTTTTGATTACCCAGCAGCAACTTGTGGAAGCGATCAGCGTGGCGATTCAGAACGGGCGTTCGATGGATGCCATGGTGTCGGGCTGTTTGCGGGTGTTCCTGGATCGGACCGGCACGGCATACGCAGCCGTCTATTTCGAAGACGAACAGACGAAGGACGTGCGCGTGTTGGCAACCTGCGGCAACCGGCTTGGCGAGGAGGCAACGCGTTTGTTCGAACCGATGGTGGCACGAGTCATGAGGGAAAACCGCGCGCTGGCGACGGCGGAGTCTCTGGCTGCGCCGCTGAAGCGCAAGCGGACGGTGGAAGGCGTGGTGGCTGTTCACGGCTTGCCGAACGATACGCTGCGAATCGAGAAGATCGCCGGCTTGCTGGACTTCTGTGCCTCACGCCTGGCGGAAGCCCTGGACCACGTTCGGTTGATCGACAAGTACGCGCAAAAAATCAAACGCATCCGGCAAATGGAAGAGGTCAGCGAGGCGTTGAATTCCCCGGGCAACGAACTCGAGATGCTGCGGCTGGCCATCACGGCGGCGGTCAATTTGGTGCATGCCGAAGCCGGGTCGTTGCTGTTGCGGGATCAACAGACCGGAGAGCTGTTTTTCCGTATGGCCGTCGGCGAGAAGGGCGAGTTGTTGAAAGAAGTGCGGTTGAAGCTTGGGCAGGGGGTGGCGGGGCTTGTGGCTCAGAGCGGGAAGCCGCTGCTGGTCAACGACGCCCAGCACGATCCGCGTGTGGCCCATGACGTGGATTTGCGCACGGGATTCGTCACCAAAAACCTGATCGCCGTGCCGATCCCGGCGCAGGGTGCGATCATCGGCGTGCTGGAGGCCGTCAATAAACGAGGCGGGAAACCGTTCAGCAAGTGGGATGTGGACGAGTTCGCCTGCCTGTCCCATCAAGTCGCACTGGCGCTCGAAAATACCCGGCTGTACCGGGAGCATCATGGCAAGATCGGACGGCTCAAGAAATTGCAGGAAATCAGCGGCGTCTTGAACTCCAGCCTGAATCCGGCGGACATCAGGAAGCGGGCCATCGAAGCGGCGACCATGGTGATGAACGCCGAGACCGGCTCCCTGCTGTTGATGGACGAGGCGGCGCAGGAACTCTATTTCGACGTGGCATTGGGAGAAAAGGGAGAAGGCATTCGCCAGATCCGTTTGAAGGTCGGGCAGGGCATCGCCGGGGCCGTGGCCAAAACGCAGCAGCCCGAGATCATCAACGATTGCTACAGCGACCCGCGCTTCAATCCGGCGGGAGATAAAAAGACCGGCTTCCGCACCCGCAACATGGTCTGCGTGCCGGTCAAGGCCAAGGACAGGCTGCTCGGCGTGCTGCAGGCGATCAATAAGAAAGACAGCGCGTTTTTCACCCAGGACGATCTGCAGGACTTCGTCAGCCTGGCGAATCAGGTCGGCATTGCCATCGATAACGCCAACCTGTACGAGGAAATCAACCGTCTGCTGGAAGGGTTCATCAATGCCAGCGTGATGGCGATCGAGAGCCGGGATCCGACCACGAGCGGTCACAGCGGCCGCGTGGCGACCCTGTGCTGCGGCCTGGCGGAAGTGGTGGACCGGCTCGACAACGGCCCCTTCAAGGACGTGGCCTTTAATTACGACCAGATGAAGGAAATGCGCTATGCAGCCGTGCTGCACGATTTCGGCAAGGTCGGAGTGCGTGAGCACGTTCTGATTAAAGCGGAGAAGCTGTTCCCGGGCGATCTCACCCAGCTCAAGGCTCGCTTCGATTTCATCAAGCGGACGTACGAAACGAAGGCCTTGCGGAAGAAAGTCGATCTATTGATGTCCGGTGATCGGGCGGCCACGGCCGAGCTTGTCGCGCAGATGGACGAAGAATTGGCGAAGCAAATTGCGGAGACGGACGGAATTCTCGAGTTTCTCCTGGCGTGCAACCGGCCGACGGTGCTGGCCCAGGGCGGATTCGAGCGGCTGAGCGATATCGCCAAGATGAACTACGAGTCCTACGGCGGTCCGCAGCCGTATCTGATGCCGCAGGAGGCGCACGCGCTGTCCATTCCGAAGGGCAGCCTGACGCAGGAAGAACGGCTTGAGATCGAGAGCCACGTGACCCATACCTACCGGTTTTTGTCGACGATTCCGTGGACCAAGACGCTGAAAAATATTCCCGAGATCGCCTATGGCCACCACGAAAAGCTGGACGGGACCGGCTATCCGCGGCATGTGCCCGGCACCGTGATTCCGGTGCAGACGAGGATTATGACGATCAGCGATATCTACGACGCGCTCACGGCTTCAGACCGGCCGTACAAAACTGCTGTGCCGACGCCCAAGGCCTTGGCCATTCTGGAAGATGAAGTCAAGCACGGGAAGGTTGATTCGCAGTTGTTCCAGATCTTCGTGGAATCGAAAGTCTACCAGCGCGCCCACGCATCCTCCTGACGCCTTCTTCCTTTCCTCCAATATCAACTTCGTTTGACAGATACCAATTGCCTGTTAAGCTTACCCTGCAACAGGTGCACCTGTTCGTTACAAGGAGGCAGGATGAAGCGATGGTGTGTGGTGATTGGCTGGGTTGTACTGGTGTTGCTGCTATGGAGCAAGGCAGGCCTGACTGCGGCCTACGCCGAAGACAAAATCAAAAAGGCGGTTCCAGTCCAAGCCGAAGAACAGGATACGAAGGCGGTCCCAACCGGTGAAGATTCCTGGGTCGAGCTTGAGTTGCGCGGGTGGGCCCCCTCGCTCAGGGGAACAGTTCAAAGCTCGGCAACGAGTCTGATTGGATCCAACCTGAGCCTGGGCGACACGCTCGGAGTGGATACCTCCAGACAATTCGTCTGGCCCAAGGCGACGTTGCACTTCGCCAAAAACCACCGGATTTGGGCATCTTATCTCGATATGCAGTATGCCGGGGATAAGACGCTCACGCAGACGATCAATTTCGGTGGGACCCCGTTCGCGGTGAACCAGTCCGTGCATAGCGAGCTGGATTTCAAAGAGATCGCCGGCGGGTACCAATACGACTGGCTGAAATTCTCCAAATTCGCCTCGAACCTGAATCTGCAGGTCCACTATCTCGACATCAATGCGAAATTACGGTCGAATGTGGTGGGGACGATCTCAGAGAGTATCAAGGCGCCGATTCCGACGATCGGCGGAGGCATCCAGATCTGGCCGGTGGATTGGCTGAAACTGCACGGCGACTTCAATATTCTGAAGCTCGGCGTGGCCGGATACAAAGGCGAGATGATCGACAGCCAGGCCGCGCTGACCGTGTCGCCGTGGGAATGGCTGGGCGCTTCGGTGGGGTACCGGTATTACCGGATTATCGTTCGCGACACGAAATCCGACGACCGCGCCGACTGGCTGCAGCACGGCCCGTACGTGAGCATCATCGCCAGGTTTTAGCTTACCGGTTGACGATCTGTCCGTCTTCCATCCGGATGATACGGTCGGCCTGGGCGGACAGCTTGTCGTTGTGCGTAACGATGACGAAGGTTGTGCCGCGAGCTTTATTCAACTTCCGCAGCAATCCGAACAGCGCCTCGCCGGTGTGAGTATCTAAATTTCCTGTCGGTTCGTCGGCCAACACAAGATCGGGACGTTGCATCAGCGCCCGTGCGACCGCCACCCGCTGCTGTTCTCCACCGGACAATTCCCCCGGTTTGTGGTGCAGCCGTTCGCTCAACCCCACATCCGTGAGCAATTGAATCGCCTCCGCCTGCGCGTCGTCCGCCGGACGGTTCTGGATCAACGCCGGCAGGAACGTGTTCTCGAGGGCCGTGAACTCCGGCAGCAGATGGTGGAATTGAAAGACGAAGCCGATCCGTCTATTGCGAAACTCCGCCTGCGCGTCCTCAGGCAAGGCAAACACGTCCTGCCCGTCGAACAGCACGCTGCCGGTGGTCGGGCGGTCCAGCGTCCCGATCATGTGCAGAAGGGTGCTTTTCCCGGCGCCGGACGCGCCGACGATGGCGATCATTTCTCCGCGGGCGATTTCCAGATTGATCCCCTTGAGCACCGACAGGGTGTGGGCGCCCATCGAGAAAGTTTTCTGAAGATTCACCACTTTGATCATCTGTCTTACTCGTACCGTAATGCCGCTGCGGGGTCGAGTTTTGCAGCCTGCAGCGACGGGTACACGGTGGCGGCGAAGCTGATGAGAATGGCGGAGCACGACACCAGCAGGACATCGAGCGCCTGCACGTGTACCGGAATGTGGGCGATATAGTAGACCGTCTGGTCGAAGGTCCAGTATTTCTCGATCAGATAGAGGAAGGCATAGCCGAGCGGGATGCCGATCACCGTGCCGGTGACGCCGATGATCAGCCCGTTCAGCATGAAAATGCGCATGATGGCGCGCCGAGTCGCGCCCATGGCTTTGAGAATCGCAATCTCCCGCTGTTTTTCCGTGACGATCATCGTCAAGGTGCTGATGATGTTGAAAGAGGCGACGGTAATGATGAGCACCAGCAACAAAAACATCATGGTCTTTTCGAGTTTCAGGGCGGAGAGCAGGTTGCGATTGAGTTGCATCCAGTCCCGCGCCCAATAGGGAAACCCAAGCGCCTGCTCGATGGCATGCGCGATCTCGGCGGCTTGGAAGATGTCGTCCACCTTGACCTCGATGCCGGTGGTGGCGGCGCCCATGTTGAAGAATTTCTGGGCTTCCGCGAGCGAGAGATAGGCCAGCGAGGAATCATATTCATACATGCCGGATTGAAAAATCGCCACCACTTTGAAGGCGCGGATTTTCGGAGTCATCAGGACGCTGTTGAGCGACGCCCCCGATCCAACCGGCGACACAACGTTCACGCTGTCGCCCACCGTAAGGCCCAGCCGCAGCGCCAGTTCCTTGCCGAGCGCAATCCCGGAAGGGTTCGAAGGAGCGGGAACTGTTCCCGGTGCAGCAGGTCCGCGCGGTGTGTCCGGTGTGGCCTCGGGCGACGGCCCCGGTTCGAGGTCGTCCAGCCGTCCAGCGGTGATGTTTTTGCCCAACTCAGTCACGCGGACTTCGCGCTTCGGATCGATGCCGCGCACGACGACGCCCTGCACGGCGGAGCGTGAGGTGAGCATCACCTGACGATAGATGAACGGGGTGGCGGCGACGACGTGCGGGGTCTGTTCGACTTTGGACGCGAGCGCGTCATAGTCCGTGATGCTGTCGCGAGTCCGATCCTGGACGACGATGTGCGAGGTCGTGCCGAGAATTTTTGCCTGCAGGTCCTCCTTGAAGCCGGTCATGATGCCCAAGGTGCCGATCAACGCGGCGACGCCGAGCGTGATGCCGGCAGTGGAGACGATGGTGTTGAGGGAAATAGTCCGATTGCGGCGTTTTGCGCGCAGATAACGCAGGCCGATGAAGATTTCGTAGGATTTAGGCATGGTCATTTTTCAGGACGAAGCTGAGGAAACAGAATGACGTCGCGTATGGATGCCTGGTTGGTGAAGAGCATCACGAGCCGGTCGATGCCGATGCCTTCGCCGGCGGTGGGCGGCATGGCGTATTCCAATGCGCGGAGAAAATCCTCGTCGAGGTGATGGGCTTCTTCATCGCCGGCCTCACGCCTGACGACTTGCGCTTCAAACCGCTGGCGTTGGTCCAGGGGATCGTTCAACTCCGAGAAGGCGTTCGCGATCTCCCGGCCCGCGATGTACAGCTCGAACCGGTCGGTGAGCGTGGGGTCGGCGTCCTTGCGGCGGGCCAGGGGGGAGATCTCGATCGGGTAATCGGTGATGAAGGTCGGCTGCACCAGTTGCGGCTCGACCGTTTCTTCGAATATCTCGTTGAGGAGATCCACGAGAGTCGCGTCTTGTTCCACGTCGACGCCCAGCTTCTTCGCGGCGGCCAGCGCGGCGTTCCTGTCGTTCAGGACGGTTTTGTCCAGGTGGTTCACTTCGAGCAGGGCCTGCCGCCACGACCAACGTCTCCACGGCGAGGCCAGGTTGATGGATGTGCCCTGGTACTCGAACGTCGTCGTGCCGAGTACGTCTTTCGCCAGGCGGCCAAACAGCTCTTCCGTCAGCGCAAGCAGGTCCGTGTAGTCGGCATAGGCGACGTAGAATTCCAGCATCGTGAATTCGGGATTGTGGATCGTCGAGATGCCTTCATTGCGGAAATTCCGATTGATCTCGAAGACCCGCGGGAAGCCGCCGACGATCAATCGTTTAAGGTACAGCTCCGGCGCGACGCGCAGGTAGAGGTCCGTCGCCAGCGCATTGTGATGGGTGACGAAGGGGCGGGCGGTTGCGCCGCCGGGGATCGGGTGCATCATCGGCGTCTCGACTTCCAGAAAGTTCTTGTCGATCAGGAAGGCGCGGATGCCGGCGATGATGCGGCTGCGCATCGCGAAGATGCCGTGGACCGAGGGATTGGCGATCAGGTCCACGTAACGCTGGCGGTAGCGGGTTTCGACGTCGGTCAGGCCGTGCCATTTCTCCGGCAGGGGCCGGAGGGCCTTGCTGAGGAACGTCAGCTGTTTCACCTCGACCGTGAATTCGTCGGTCTTGGTGCGGAACAGGACGCCGCTGACGCCGATCCAGTCGCCGAGGTCCAGTTCTTCGCTGACCTTGTAGGCCAGCTCGCTCAGATTGTCTTTTTTGAGATAGACCTGCAGGCGGTCCGCGCCGTCCTGGAGTACGGCAAAGGCGGCTTTGCCGAATCGCCGCAGGCCCACGATCCGGCCGGCCAGCGTGCAGGCGGCTTTTTCCTGTTCGAGTGCCGCCTTGGATTTGTCGCCATGGCGGCGGATGAGATCACCGGCCCGGTCCTTGAACTCGAAGCGGGCGCCGTAGGGGGCCACGCCCAGTTCTTTGAGGGTCTCGAGTTTCTTGATCCGCTGCTGGCGTTGATCGTTGTCTTCCATAACTACCTGTGCAGGCGATAGGCTATAGGCTATGGGAAAGACCGAGGTGTTTTCCTATTGCCCATCGCCCATTGCCTCTAGCCTGCGCTTTGCGCTAACTGTTGTTTCAAATACGCTTCGATGAACTGGTCGATGCCGCCGTCCATCACGGCGTCCACTTGGCCGACTTCGACGCCGGTCCGCAGGTCCTTCACCAGTTGATACGGTTGGAACACGTAGGACCGGATCTGGCTGCCCCAGCTGTTATCCTTTTTTTCACCGACGATGGCGTTGAACTTCTCCTGTTTCTTCTGCTGTTCCAGTTCGAACAGCTTGGCTTTCAGGATCTTCATGGCGCCCATGCGGTTCTGCAACTGCGAGCGCTCGTTCTGGCACTGGGCGACGGTGTTGGTCGGAATGTGCGTGATGCGGATGGCCGTTTCCACCTTGTTGACGTTCTGGCCTCCGGCGCCGCCTGAGCGGAAGGTGTCGATCCGGAGGTCCTTCTCGTCGATCGCCATGTCCATGTCATCCTCAAGCTCCGGATAGACGAACACGGAAGCAAAGGAGGTATGCCGTCGTTTGTTCGCGTCGAAGGGGGAAATGCGGACCAGCCGGTGCACGCCGGCTTCGGCCTTGAGATATCCATAGGCGTAGGGGCCGGTGATGGAGAGGGTGGCGCTTTTAATGCCGGCGACTTCACCCGCCAGCAGGTCCAGGGCGGCGACCTTGTAGCCTTTGCGCTCGGCCCAGCGGACGTACATCCGCATGAGCATCTGGGCCCAGTCCTGCGATTCAGTTCCGCCCGCGCCGGGATGGATGGCCACGATGGCGTTACTGCCGTCGTGTTCTCCGGACAGGAGCAATTCAATGCGCAGGTGTTCGACGGACTGCTCGAACTGTGCGAGCGATGTCTCGAGTTCGCGGGACAGCTCGGCGTCCTCGCTCTCCGCCGCCAGTTGCAGCAGGGCCGTCAGATCGCCGTTCCGGCGTTCGATGTCCGACCAGCGGCGAATCTCGCGCTCAAGCGACGATTTTTTTCGATTCACGCGGGCAGCGTTCTGCGGGTGGTTCCAGAAATCCGGCTGTGCGGTCTGTTGCTCCAACTCGTGGAGTTCCGACGTCAGGTGGGAGAAGTCAAAGATGCCCCCGGAGTTCGCGGACCTGTTCGCCGATCGCCTTGACGCGTGTACGCAATTCATCGAGCATGGGTTCTCCTCCAGTCGGCAATGATGCCGATAAACGCGGTGATTATAACACAAGCGTACGCAAATACATCACCGTACCGGGTATAAAAGGTCAGCGTCCGTCGCAGCGGGAGGCGCCCGCTCACCGCCTGCTCCGTAAAGATGGGCGTGGCCTGTATGATACGTCCGGACGGATCGATCAGGCCGGAGATGCCGGTGTTGGCCGAGCGGGCAAACGCGATCCGGTTTTCGACGGCCCGGAAGACCACCATCGCGAAGTGCTGGTAGGGAGCTGAGGAATCGCCGAACCAGGCGTCGTTGGTGATCGTCGCCATCACGGTGGCACCCTGTGCGACGAACTCACGGACCAGATCCGGGAAAATCACCTCGTAGCAAATCACCACGCTGACGGCCGAAGGGGCTGTGCGCGATCGGATGGCCGAGGCAAAGACGGTCGGCGTGGTTCCGGCCTCGAAGTCGCCGATGCCTTCCACGAGCTTGTCGAGAAAAAACAGCACGGACGAATGGAGTGGAATGTATTCGCCGAAGGGCACGAGGTGACGCTTGTCGTACCGCCCGACAATCTTCCCGTTGGGAGATAGCAGGTAGGCGCTGTTGAGCAAGTAGGGACGGCCGCTGGGATATCGTCGCAACGCCGGGCTGCCGAAGAGCAGCGGCACGCCATGCCGGTGTACAAGCACCGCGACTTCCACCCGGTAGATCGGCTCGTCCTCGAACAGAAAGGGCGTGGCGGCTTCAGGCCAGATGATCAGGTCTGCGTCTTTTGCCGCCTTGGCGGTCAGAGTCGCGTAGCGGTCGAGAGTTTCCCGCCGATACGCCTGATCCCACTTATGCGCCTGGTCGATGTTCGGCTGGACGAGTCCGACGGCCAGCGACGGCTGATCGTCCGATCCAGGCGCGTGACTCAGGGCAGCCTGCCCGTAGGCCAGGGAGGCAATCAGGACGATAGCGGTAGCGGCAGGCGCGGGCCAGGAAAAAGCTGTGGCTTGCTGCAGACAGAAGCGACGCCAGACCCAGAGGATGAGACCGGCGAGCGCGACGTTGGCGAGCACGATCAGGAACGACACGCCGTACACGCTTGTGATGTCCGCAATCTGAATGATCGGCAGCCATTGGTATTGCGAGTAGCCCAGCAGCATCCAGGGAAGTCCTGACAGAAAATGTGTGCGCACCAGTTCGAGCGTCACCCACAGGCAAGACGCTCCCAGCGGCGCCCACGCGGGCACCCTGCGTGTCAGCCACGCAACCCCTGCCGCGTACAGCCCCACATAGAGTCCCAAGTAGGCGGCCAGCAGCCACATGACCGGATAGCTGGCAATGAGCGGCATCTTGCCGTATTGGTGCATGGCGGTCACGACCCAGGACATGATGCCGGTGAATGCCAGAAAGCCGGCCAGCCAGCCGAGCCACAGGGCGCGGCGCGGCGCGGCGCCGTCGAGGGCCAGATGGAGTGGCCCGAGCGCGATCCAGGCCAGCCAGCCAAGATTGAAATCAGGAAAACAGAGAGGCAGGAGGAGTCCGGTCAGGCCGGCCAGCCCGAACTGGCGTGCGGAATCTGTCATCATCGCGTGTAACCATATAGAAATAGGGAAACGGTTGCAATACGGGGCGGCGCGTTTCCTGAGCCGGCTTGCTCACGATTTCTTTCTGCGGAACAAATCCATGTCCAGCGATTGGATGCGGTCAAGAAACAGCATCCCGTTCAAATGATCCAGTTCATGCTGAAAGGCGAGCGCTTCCAATCCTGACGTCGTCAGAGTGACGGGCGTACCGTCCGGCGAGAATCCTTCCACGACGGCCTGCTCATAGCGCAGCACGTTGCCGGTATAGTCCGGGACGCTGAGGCAGCCTTCCCGGATAATCCGTTCGTGTTCCTGATGCCGGATGCGGGGATTGAGGAGCACGACCAGTCCGTGCCCGGTTTCGCCTTTCTTTCGCGAGACGTCCACGACGATGATCTGAACCGAGCAGCCGATCTGCGGCGCGGCCAGCGCCACACCGAGCGAGGCTCGCAGGGTGTCCAGCATGTCCTGAATGATGGGCGCGACATCCGGATTTCCTGGCGAGACGGGCGCCGCAGGCGTTTTGAGGATGGAGTCGGGATAAAGGAGAATCGGGCGGACAGCCACGACTAGAGATTCACGCTCTCGATTTTTCGGAAGGTCAGGTCCACACCAAGAGTCGGTTTCAGTTGATCCAAGGCCTGCTTGAGCGGATCGGGTGAGGCGACGTCGGGAAGTTTGATTTCAAGGACCATCACGTAGACCGGTTTATACGCGGCGCCGATAACCCGCGTATTCATGACCGCGATGTTCCCACCGTGATCCGATACCGTGCGGGCGACCTTGGCGACGATGCCCGGGTGATCCGCGCCGTACACCGAAAGCATGAAGGTCGGTGTCGCAGCCTCCGGAACACGCGTGGCGGCCTGGGCGGGCACTTCGCGGCAGAGCACGGTCAGATCCAGCGGGGAGATATGTGGCGGAAGCCGATCGGCCAGTTGATCGGCGGCCATCCCTTTCGGCAGGCGCACCAGCAGCATCATCGTGAACTCGCCGCGCAACCGCACCGAAGATGTATCTTCAATGTTGCAGCCGAGTTGAAAGAGGCCTTCCGCCAGGGCCGCGACAATGCCGGGCCGGTCCTGTCCAAACGCGGTCACGATGGCAAAATGATTCATGCCTCCCTCTCACGTCAATCGACGCAAGTTACTATGCGGGACGCCGTGAACATTGGCAAGCGGTTTCCCCCCCCCTCGAGACCTTGCGCGCTGTTTTGACGCGGTGTTAAGATACCGCAACGAGGAAGGTGAGGCTGAGGCTAAGTAAATCCGGATTTGGTCTTCCTCAACCTGAACCTCAACCGAGTTTCTACTATGCCGAATATCACCCTGTTATATTCCCCCAGTTGCGGAGCCTGCCCCTCGGCCAAGAGTCTCTGGAAGGAGTTGCGGGTCAAATACAGCTTTAGCTACCGGGAAGTGGATATCACGACTCCGAACGGGCAGGAACTGGCCGACCGTCATTCCATCCGCGCTGTGCCGGCCACCATTATAGACGGCAGGCTGACGTTTATCGGCGTGCCCAGCCGCCAGAGCGCGGAAAAGGCGCTGCAGTTGAAAATGAGGCCGCGAGACACCTAAACCCGTAATGCGTGACGCGTGATCCGTGATGCGTTACGGATTACGGTTCACGGATTGCGGATCACGTGAAGCGAATCATGGGCAACCCTGAAGACGAACTCGACATCGAACTGCCTGAGTTCCCGCCGATGCCTTCCGGCCCGCCGCCGGATTGCCCCATGTGCGGCGATCCGATGAGGTTTGTTGACGGTGATTGGGCCTGCATGGATTGTAACGGTGAGCTCATGGGGCCGGAGACGGGATGAAGAGAGCAGGTTGAGGCTAAGGCTAAGGTTGAGTTTGGAGCTTTAAGTGGATTAATTTCTTGACCTTAACCTCAGCCTTAACCTTAGCCTTCTGAAGCATGCTGAAGATCGTCACCGGACACTACCATCCCGATCTTGAGCAGGCCCTGGTCGAAGAAGTCCGGTCGCTTAAATCCGCTGATCCACTCGCATCGCTCGCCGTCGTCGTTCCCTCCGATCCGCTCAAACGCCGATTGAAACAGCTTCTGTGCGTCGAGCAACAGCTCGCTTTGCTCGACGTGCATGTCCTCACGTTTCATCAACTGGCGCTCCATCTGTACAACGAACGGCAGGCCGCCGGTCTCTCCGGCCCGGAGGAGCCCCAACTTCCTGTGGTTCCGGATTTGGTGTGGGGCCATCTCCTGCGGCATATTGTCCGCCGGCAGCCGATCGATACCCGCACGCTTGATCTTGCCTCGCCCCCGTCCGGCATCTGGTCCGCGCTCTGGTCGACGGTGCGCGATCTCAAGGATGCCATGGTCGATCCTGCCGAGGCGCTTCGCGGGGTGGAT
>JBGPNZ010000008.1:0-28577 GCA_041487795.1 Nitrospiraceae bacterium | reverse complement strand
CCTCGCAGGGGCCAACAGCTCGGAGTTCGATCCCAACTCGCCGCATCCGGTCATCCATCTCATGGAACATCAGAAATCCGTCCAGGAGAAGGGCGGGACCATGCGGCTCGGAGCCTATCCCTGCCGCCTGCTGGACGGCAGCCTGGCCCATAAAGCCTATGGCGTCCTGGAAGTCAAAGAACGGCACCGGCACCGGTACGAATTCAACAACGCCTATCGCGACCGGCTGGTGGCGCACGGGCTCGTCCTGAGCGGCCTGTCGCCCGACGGCGAGCTGGTCGAAATCGTGGAGCTGAAAGGCCATCCGTGGTTTTTGGCCACGCAGTTCCATCCGGAATACAGTTCGAGACTGCATCGTCCCCATCCGCTCTTCAGCGCCTTTGCCGGCGCCGCCTTGCGGAGAAAATGCGGACGGTAGGGGAACGCCCTGATGCTACATGACGTCAGCATCGGCTCCTTCAAGGTCGGGACGGCCCACCGCCACTTCTTGATCGCCGGCCCCTGCGTGCTGGAAAGCGAGCGGCTGGCTTTGGAAACCGCGCAGCGCATCGCGGAGATCGCACGAGCCCTCGACATCCCGTACATCTTCAAATCGTCCTACGATAAGGCGAACAGAAGCTCGGGGACTTCGTTTCGCGGGCCCGGACTCAAAGACGGTCTGGCCATTCTCAAAAAAGTCAAAGATCAGATTGGTGTGCCTGTGCTGACCGACGTGCACAGCGAGGCCGAGGCCACGGAAGCGGGGACGGTTGTGGACGTGCTCCAAATTCCCGCCTTTCTCTGTCGGCAGACCGATCTGCTGCTGGCAGCCGCCAAGACGGGCCGAGTCGTGAACGTCAAAAAGGGCCAGTTCCTCTCTCCGGGGGAAATGTCCAACGTCGTGGCCAAACTGGAAGAAAGCGGCAATCGGCGCATTATCCTGACTGAACGAGGCACGACCTTCGGCTACAATAATCTGGTCGTGGATATGCGCGCGCTGCCGATCATGCGGAAATTCGGCTACCCGGTGGTCTTCGACGCCACCCACAGCGTACAGTTACCAGGCGGGGGCGGCACAAAATCATCCGGCCAGCGTGAATTCATCGCGACGCTCGCGTGCGCGGCGGCCGCCGCCGGATGCGACGGATTTTTCATGGAAGTCCATCCCGATCCGGATCATGCGCTCTCCGACGGCCCCAATATGGTTCCTTTGCATGACCTCAAAAAACTCCTGGAGCGGCTGATGCGGATCTGCCAGGCTGCCGGCAAGGGCGCGGAAAGCGACCGATGAGCATCCAGCAGGGAAAGCGGGTACTGGAAATCGAGGCGCGCGCGATCGCGGCGCTGGTGGACCGGCTGGATGATCGGTTCGCCAAAGCCATCGACCTGCTGCACCGCTGCACCGGCAAAGTGGTTGTTTCGGGAATGGGAAAGTCCGGTCTGATCGGCCAAAAGATCGCCGCGACTTTGGCCAGCACGGGCACTCCGGCATTCTTCGTCCATCCCGCCGACGGCATTCACGGGGATTTGGGCATGCTGGCCAAGCAGGATGCGCTCCTAGCCATTTCGAACAGCGGAGAAACGGAAGAAGTGCTCAAGCTCCTGCCGTTCATGAAACGGTTGAACCTTCCCATTATTGCCCTCACGGGCCGGACTCAGTCCACGCTTGCCAAGAACAGCGATGTGGTGTTGGATGTCTCCGTCTCCGAGGAAGCCTGTCCGTTGGGACTTGCACCAACCTCGAGCACCACGGCAGCGCTGGCCATGGGAGACGCCTTGGCGATTGCGCTTTTACAGAAACGAGGCTTCAAGGAAGAGGACTTTGCGCAATTTCATCCAGGCGGCGTGCTGGGCCGGCGCCTGCTGTTCAAAGTTCGCGATCTCATGCACAAGGGGAGCGCGTTGCCGCGCGTTTTCGCAACCGCGTCTGCCCGGGATGCGATCCTTGAAATGACGTCGAAAAAACTCGGCATGACTACGGTGGTGAACGCCAAGGGGCAACTGGCCGGTGTGATCACCGACGGCGATCTGCGCCGATTTCTTGAGAAGGGGAACAGCCTGGCTAAAGCCAAGGCGAAAGACCTCGGCAGCACGTCTCCACAAACCGTCCAGGCCGACGCCCTCGCTGCCAAGGCCCTGCAGACGATGGAGCAATTTTCAATTACCTCACTCGTGGTCGTGGATGAACGCAACCGCTTGGCAGGCGTGATTCACTTGCACGATCTGCTCAAAAGCGGCGTTGTCTGATCGCGGATCTCTCCGGAAGCAGGAAGGGGAGCATGGGCATGCGCACGACGGACGCGCTCAAGCAACCGGAATCGATCGCAAATCTCAATCTCCCGAATTTCCTGACCGTCGTCCGGATTCTGTTGATCCCGGTCTTTGTCGTACTATTTTCCGATCCGACACCGGACCGATCATTGGCTGCCGCGGTCGTATTTGTGGTGGCCGCGGTGACGGATCTTTTGGACGGTTATCTCGCGCGCCGCCATTCGCAAATCACCCGGCTTGGCCGTTTGCTGGACCCCATCGCCGACAAGCTACTCGTCCTATCCGGTCTGATTTTGCTCGTGCAATTCGATCGTGTGGCGGCCATTGTCGCCATCCTGATTATCGCGCGTGAAGTCGCCGTAACCGGCGTGCGCGCCATCTCGGCCGCCCAGGGAATCGTCATCGAGGCCGAGACGACCGGAAAGTACAAGATGGTTGTCCAAGTCGTCGCGATCGTGTTCCTGCTGCTCGAAGACGGCAGTCTGCCTGCCTCCTGGCATCCGCACGAGGTCGGGACGGGGCTGCTCTACGTGGCGTTGGCCCTTGCCTTGTATTCCGGGCAACGATACCTCGTGAGTTTTTGGCAGCAGAGCTCAACCAAAGGGTTATAGATGGGATTGCTGCAGCCGAGCGACTGGCTTCCGATTCTTCTGACAATTGGTGGATATCTGGCGGGGTCGGTTCCGTTTGGCATCGTGGTCTCTAAGTGCCTGGGTGCTCCTGACCCCAGAACCACCGGCAGCCGCAATATTGGGTTCACCAATGTCCTGCGAGTGTCCGGCAAAAAGGCCGGAATACTGACTCTAGCTGGCGACATGGGAAAAGGATGGGCCGTCGGATGGCTGGCGATTCAAACCATCGATCACGAAACCTGGATATTGGCTATTGCCCTCTGTCCTATCCTGGGACACCTCTTTCCTGTCTTTCTCAGGTTTCAGGGCGGGAAAGGGGTGGCCACCGCCATGGGAGCAGTCGGTGGCATTGCGCCGCCTGTGGGGCTGGGACTGATCACGATCTGGCTTCTTACCGCCGCTCTCTGGCGGTACTCTTCGGGGGCGGCCCTGGCCGCGTTCTGCGCATTGCCCGTCGTAGCAGTGCTGGCCGGGAAGAGCGGGCAATTTTTATTCTTTACACTGATTGTGAGCGGGATTATCGTGGCGCGCCATTCGGGAAACATCGTGCGGCTCTGGCATGGCACCGAGCCAAAGATCGGTCAATCATCTAGTTTACATAATACCTCTTATCAGACTCAATAAATTCTTGGGAACCTCCTATGACCGTCGAATTCCTCCGCCGCATCCGCAAGGAGTTTACGCTGACAGCCCGTGGCATCCATGAAACCGTGCTGGCGATTGCAGAACGCGTAAACCGGAAGGTTCAGATCCTCAAATTGCACTGGCAGGCCGCTTCACTCTGCGATGAAATTGAGCGCCTCCAGCAACATCTCGGCGCCGAACTCTGCACTGTGCTCGCAACGCACGATGGCGGGCAGACACACACGGCACTTCCGGTCCTGACCGAACAGCGTGTCGCCGAAACCGCTTCCAGGGTACGGTTACTCAAAAAAGAGCTCTTGCAGGTCGATCCGCGGGTCCGACAGATCGAATCCGAGGCCTTGCGCGAAGATCTCCTCAACCTGGAACGCGATCTCTTTCTTCGTTCGGCGACAATCGAACGGCTTCGAATCATTCAGGGGGCTCCTGCGATCGGCTGCGCGATAGGCCAACTTGGATTGTCTTCTTCCGTTCGAGTGGTGGCTGTCTTGCGGGGCCCCTCTCTGCTCCTCAGCTTCGACACCGTAGTATTCAGGCCAGATGATACGGTGATTCTCTTAGGCCTTCGGAACGAGCTGAAGACTGTTCTTCCGATTTTTCTTGAACGCAAGCGAGCTACCGCATGACCCATTTCTCGCGTCACACCGGGCGATTCGACCGTAACCGTTCGCTTGCACAAACGACATGGTGCGTGTGGGTGCTTGGGCTTTCCCTCTGCCTGCCGACGATTGCCAGCGATTCTGCTGCGGCTTCAGCCGAGGCAGGCGGACTTCGCCTGCTCGAGGAAATGCAGGACGTCATCACGGACCTGGCTGAACGTGTCAAACCGTCCGTGGTCAGTGTCGGAGCCATCCGGCCAAAGGACTCGCTTCGCGATCGGCCTCCGAATGCGCCGGGGTCCGGCTCCGGCGTGATCATCGATCAGAATGGGCATATCATTACGAATAATCACGTCGTGAGCGATGCCACCGAAGTCGAAGTTCGGCTGTCCGATAAAACAAAGTTTATCGCCCAGGTTATTGGCAAGGATCCGGATACGGATCTGGCGATCCTCAAGATCACCACCGACCGGAAACTCCCCAGCGTGAATTTTGGCGACTCCTCTGCCGTCAAGGTCGGCCAGTGGGCTCTCGCCGTCGGCAATCCCTTCGGCCTCGACCGAACCGTCACCTTGGGAGTTATCAGCGGGATCGGCCGGGAAAACATGAATCTATCCCGCTACGAGAATTTTCTTCAGACGGACGCCTCCATCAATCCAGGAAATTCCGGCGGTCCGCTGTTCAATATGCACGGCGAAGTCATCGGCATTAATACGGCCATCATCAACTTCGCCCAGGGCATTGGCTTTGCTATCCCGTCCAACATGGCCAAGCAGATCATGGAACAGCTCCTCGTGCGAGGCAAGGTGGTCCGGGGATGGCTGGGCGTGGGCATTCAGCCGGTCACGGCCGATCTCGCGGCGAAGTTCGGCGTCAATGAAGGTGAGGGCGTGCTGGTGAATGAAGTGTTTGAAAATGATCCGGCAGCCCGCGCCGGCATTAAACCGGGCGACATCATCACCAAAGTGGACGGCAAGGCCGTGGAGACACCCAACATGCTGTCCCGCCTTATCGCTACCCTGCCGCCAGGCGCTACTGCAAAGGTCGAAGTCATCCGGGATGGACGCCGCCAATTACTTCCCGTCCCGCTCAGCGAGCGCCAGGATACTCCGATCGTCGCTTCCCTGCCCCCTCCGTCACGATCAGAAGTCAAACTCGGGCTCGACGTTCAGGAATTGACCTCCGAACTGGCGGGAAAGTTCAAACTCAGGGAATCGACCGGCGTGCTGATTGCCAAGGTGGATCGCGGTAGCATTGCGGAAGCGGAAGGCCTTCGGGAAGGAGATCTCATCAAGGAAGTCAATCGCGTTGAAGTGGCCTCTGTGAACGCCTTTACGACGGCCGTTTTAAAAGCCAAGCGCGGCGATACGATCCTGTTGAGAGTGCTCCGGGAAACCCGCGCCTTTTACGTCGTGCTGAAACCGAACGAAAAATAACAGACCTACAGCGCAACGGCGTGCTTGAGCGCCTTGTGCTCTTCAATCACCCGTGCAGCAAGCTCCCTCGGGACTTCCTCATACGTAAAGAACTCCATCCCGTAGGTGGCCCGGCCACCGGAAATCGAGTCCAGCATCGGCGCATAGGTCAGCATCTCCGCCAGCGGAACCGCCGCATGGATCATCTCGGCGTGCCCCTTGGCCGTCACACCGATGATCCGGCCTCTCCTGGCATTGAGATCGCCGATCACCGCTCCCACCACATTATCCGGCGTGACTACTTCCACGTTCATAATCGGTTCGAGCAACACCGGCAGCGCCTGCTCCATCGCTTTCTTGAACCCCATCGAGGCGGCAATCTTGAACGACATTTCCGAAGAATCAACGACGTGGTAGGACCCGTCATAGACCGTCACGCGCACGTCCACGACCGGGAATCCCGCCAGACCGCCTTCGTGCATCGCTTCGACGACACCTTTTTCGATCGCCGGGATGAAGTTTCTTGGGATTGCGCCCCCGATGACCTTGCTGGCAAATTCAAAGCCGCCTCCCCGCAATAACGGATCGACTTGCAGCCAGCAGTCGCCGTACTGCCCGTGCCCACCCGTCTGTTTCTTATATTTGCCCTGGGCCTGTGCCATTTTCCTGATCGTTTCTTTGTACGGCACTTTCGGGACATGAATGTCCACCTCCACACCATACTTTCGGCGTAACTTCTCAAACGTCACGTCGACATGCAGCTGTCCCATGCCGCCGAGAACCATTTCCTTGGTTTCCGGGTTTCGAGTGAACTCCAGCATGGGATCTTCTTCGACCAGCTTGTGCAGCCCCACACTCACCTTCTCGATATCGGTTTTTGCCTTGGGCTCCAGGGCAAAGGAGAACACTGGTTTGGGCAACGGCACACGGGCAAAGAGAATGGGATGCTTCTCATCGCACACCGTATCCCCCGTCTGCGTGTCTTTGAGTTTGGCAATCGCCGCGATATCACCGGCGCTGATCTGCGGGACCGGCGCATACTTTTTTCCCAGGATCGTAAAAAGATGTCCGCCTTTCTCCTTCACACGCCTGCTCGCATTCAAAAACGGCGCGTCGGCATGCAGCGTTCCGGACATGACACGTAGATAGGTCAGGTGACCCGCAAACGGATCAATAAGGGTCTTGAAGACATAGGCTGAAAATGGATCGTCGGCAGCCGGCGCGCGCACGGCCTCCTCTCCCGTCTGAGGGTCCGTTCCGTTGACTGGCCGAAGCAAGGCCGCTTCTGCAGGCGACGGCAGATACGCGGCCAGGGCATCCAAGAGAGGCGCCGTGCCGATATTGCGAACCGCGGATCCGCACAAGACCGGCACGAACTTTCTTGCGCAGGTCCCCGCTTTCACGCCCTGCATGATCTCCGCCTCTGCCAGATCGCCTTGAGCTAAATACTTTTCAACCAATCGATCGTCCGTTTCTGCCGCGCTTTCCACGAGCTTTTTCCTCGCCTCCCCGACCAGGCCAACGACATCGGCTGGAACGTCGCCTCGCAGAACCTTCGCGCTGCCCGCAACAGGCCGATAGGCCGCGCCTTCGGTGACATGCACGACGCCCTCGAGCCGCCCTTCCGCACCGATCGGAATTGTCATCGGCACGGTACGGATCTCGAGTGCGTCCTCGCACGCCTTGAGCACCGGCTCTATCGCGGTCCGTTCCTTGTCCAGTTCGTTCACGAAAAGGATGCAGGGCAACCGAAGGTCGCTGATCGTCGTCCAGAGTTTTTCCAGTTCCGTCCGCATGCCCGATGCCGCTCCCAGCACGATGAGCACCCCATCAACCGCATGAAGCGCGAGCTTGGTTTCTCCCTGAAAACTCAGCGCGCCGGGCGTATCCAGCAGGTTTAACCTGAGGCCTTTCCACGCAAAATGCGTCACGGCCGTGCCCACAGAAACTTTCCGATGAATTTCTTCCGGCTCAAAATCGGACACCGTTGTTCCGCTCCCGACGGATCCCATCGCTGGAATCACGCTCGCCGTATACAGGAGCGCCTCGACGAGGGATGTGGCGCCGGCTCCTGCAGCGGAAACGACTGCAATATTCCTGATCGTGTCAGCATGCGCATCTTTCCCCATACATCCTCCCCCGGAACATGGCCGTCGGCAATCAGGCCGGTCGGCTCCTCCTGGTCATTCCAGTCGAATCACGCGTGGCGCCTGGATGGCCTCAACCATTTCCGCCCAGAGCGTCTCTGATGCCTTATCAAAAATGCTCGCCGGATCGGCCGGGACCACTACCCAAGACCCCATGGCCATCTCAAACTCCACTTGCCCGGGCGCCCATCCGGCATAGCCGGCGTAGGCACGAAACGTTTCTGTCGGGTGCGGATCCGTGATGACCCGTTCAAGGATTTCTCGATTTAATCCGAGATAGACGCGCTCCAGAATTTTCCTCAGACGGTCCGGCGCTTCCACAACACGAAACAGCATGAGAATTCCGTCCGGTTGAACCGGTCCGCCGGCAAACAAGACATACGACGTCCCCTTCAACACGGACACGTTCGGGAGCGCTTCTGAAAGCGGCACGGCGGTCGGCCGGTTGATGATGACCCCCAGCGTCCCTTCTGCTCCGTGTTCGCAGACCAACACAACGGTTTGCTGGAAGTTCGGATCCATCAGACTTGGGTGCGCAACGAGCAGCACTCCCTTTTTGATGGCAAGCGTGGAGAGAACCTCCGGCTTGCTCTCCGCAAGGACAAGCTCAGGCAGTCCAATGAGATAGGACGAAATGAGTACAGACAGGGAAAGAAGCGCACCGGGAAGCAGCCGGCACAGAAAGGAAAAGTCACTTGGCCGCACTACGGTAGTCATTCTGCACCCACCGCAGTCGAGTTCCCGCCACGGTCGTCATAGACCCAGGCGGCTATTCAGAGGTTTGCTTATACCAAAATGCGCCCGACCAAACAAATCATTTCTTGGCCCGTCCGACAGTTGCTCGCGTAGGCGAATCCTGTTTCAGCCACCCCTGATCGGCAAAACTCGTGTAGTGCCCGTCGCCGATAATCAGATGGTCCAGCACCTGGATGCCCAGCAGCTCACCGGCGGCAACCAGCCGGGCAGTCAGCACCCGGTCCTCCTCGCTGGGGCTGGGATCGCCGCTCGGATGATTGTGCACAAAAATCACCGCCGCCGCAGACTCCCGAACGGCCAGATTGAACACCTCGCGGGGATGCACGATGCTCATCGTGAGGCTTCCCTCTGAGACCGTTGCATCTCTGATGATGACATGCTTGGCGTCCAGCAGCACAATCTTGAACATCTCATGGCGGAGATCCCGCAACAGCGGATAATAGTGCCGAAACAGATCCGCGCTGGACGCAACCTTCGTCCCACTCGACAGCGGTGCAGCCAACACGCGCTTACCCAGCTCAATCGCCGCCTTGAGCTGCGCCGCTTTGGCAGGGCCGACACCGGAAATCCGGCAGAGTTCCTCCACGCTACGATTGGACAGCCCCTGCAGGCCGTCCAATTGCCGCAAGAGATCCATGGCAACCTCAACGGCCGATGAATTCTGACGCCCTACACGCAGAAGAATTGCCAGCAGTTGCGCATCCGACAGCACCTCAGGACCATCCTGTAGCAGTCGTTCCCGTGGCCGTTCACTCAATGGCCATTGATGAATTCCGCCTTTTCTTTCTCTTCTTTGCACTCCCCCACCCCCTTCATTGTCCATTCTGTGTCCTGAATCACCCAAAATAGTGACTTTTTATCTACATATTAACTACTTGTTATACACAGCATTTTCACATTAAATATATCTAAGTCATTGATATTAAATGATAGTACATTTTTGGGCTTAGGATTTGCTTAGTCTACGCTACATATACCCATCAAAGCATGGGCGAAATGATTGAGATCTGGAGGGGATCATGGACTGTCCGAAATGTAAAGGCCTGATGATGATGGAGCGGTTTTCAGACTTCTTCCTCATCTTCTATGCCTGGAAATGCATCAATTGCGGCTCTATCGTCGACCGGACCATTGCCGCCAACAAACGGAAGAGTCTGGCCGAACTCGAACAGTCACAGGTTCCCACTCGATCGCTTGGCTGAGTTCTCTCCTGCACCTCATTCTGTATCCTAATCATATGGGCGGGCGCATTATAGGCTCCGCCCCCTGAAGCCGTCAAAGTTTAACGACGGGATGCGGGATATCGCACATCGCGGTACGCGACCGAGAATTCGCCTGCGCTGCCGTCTCGCCTTGACCCTCAAAAAAACGGTGTGCTACAGTCAGCTGACTCTTTCTCCAAACAACGATGCGCATCATTGCGGGCACTCAAAAAGGACGCCGGCTTCATGGGCCCAAGGGCCCCGGATTGCGCCCTACGGCGGATCGCGTCAAAGAAGCGCTGTTTTCGATCCTGGGAAGCCGGGTCGTCGGCTCGCGATTTCTCGATTTATATGCGGGAACCGGCGCCATCGGCATCGAAGCGCTGAGCCGGGGCGCCCAGCACGTCACCTTCGTCGAATCTAACCCGACCGCCTTGCGCGTACTTCGCGCCAATATCGCCCAGTGCAAACTCGAGGCGTCCGCCGAGATTCAGACCTGCCCGGCCGGCGCCTTTCTTAAACGCCATACGAAGGCAGCGGTGCAGCACAACATCATCTTTGCCGATCCACCCTACCAGCCGGACCACCTCGCCGAGCTGTGGGCGGCGCTGGCCGGAACGGCCACCATCACGCCCGACGCACTGATCGTGCTCGAGCATTTCAGCAAATCGGCGGTTCCGCCGGCGAACGGCCGCCTGAGTCTGCTTCGGCAATATCGATACGGGGATACGACGCTCTCGGTGTTCGAGATCGCGCCCCAGGACACGCTCGCGCTATGAAAATCGGCGTCTACCCCGGTACATTCGATCCGGTCACGCGCGGGCATACCGATATTATCGCTCGGAGCCTCCGCGTCTTCGACAAAGTCATCGTCGCGGTTGCGCCCAATCCGACGAAGCGTCCCCTCTTTGATCTGGCTGAACGCGTGGAGATGGTCAAGTTGGTCACCAAAGGTCTTCCGCACGTCGAGGTGGTGACCTTTAAGGGACTGCTGGTGGAATACGTGCACAAACGGAAAGCCCACGCCGTCATTCGCGGGCTCCGTGCCATCTCCGACTTCGAGTACGAATTTCAGATGGCGCTGATGAATCGGAAACTGAACAAATCCGTCGAGACCGTCTTCCTCATGCCCAGCGAGGAATATTCCTATCTCACGTCCACCATCATCAAGGAAGTCGCGCGCTTCGGCGGCCGGCTGACCGACTTCCTGCACCCGCAGGTTGCGCAGCAATTGCTGCGGCGGCTGGGAACACGCGCCACATGAAACTCGCCGCTCGCGCAGGCCGGATTGTCCCCTCGCCGACGCTCAGCATTGCGGCCACCGCAAAAGCGATGGCTGCCCAAGGGATCGACGTCATCGATTTTGCAGCCGGCGAGCCGGACTTCGACACACCGGAGCCGATCAAAGCAGCGGCCGAAGCGGCCATCCGGGCCGGATTCACTAAGTACACAGCCAGTTCCGGCATCGACGAGCTCAAGCAGGCGATCGCCAAAAAACTCGAAGCGGATCACGGCCTCCGGTACGAGAAATCCCAGATTCTCGTGTCATGCGGAGCCAAGCATAGCCTCTACAATATTGCGGAAGCTCTCTTTGAATCCGGTGACGAGATCTTGATTCCGGCGCCTTTTTGGGTGTCCTACCGGGACCAGGTGCTGCTGAACGATGCCACCCCGGTGCTTGTCCAGACGCGCGAGGCCGATGGGTATGCCATCACGGCAGACATGCTGATCGCGCGCATCACGCCCCGCACCAAAGCCATCATCGTCAACAGCCCGTGCAACCCGACCGGCGCGACGTACGACCGCACCTCCCTGGAAGGCATCGCACAGATCGCCCTCGCGCACGACCTGGCTATCATCTCGGATGAAATCTATGCGAAGATCACCTACGACGGAATTCGTCATGTCAGCATCGCCTCGCTCGGCCCTGAAGTGGCTGCACGGACGATAATCGTGAACGGCGTCTCCAAAGCCTACGCCATGACAGGCTGGCGCATCGGCTACGCGGCTGGACCCAAGGACGTGATTACGGCCATGGCCAACATCCAAAGCCAAAGCACCTCCAACCCGACCTCGATTTCACAGAAGGCGGCCGTTGCGGCACTGAATGGAGGAGACGCATTTCCCAAACAGATGGTGCAGGAGTTCGACCGGAGACGCCGGGTGATTGTTGAACGCTTGAATAAAATCCCCGGCGTAGGTTGCCGGATGCCGACGGGTGCCTTCTACGTGTTTCCCAACATTTCAGGACTCTTCGGCCGCAAGCACGCCGCTGGCACGATCGCATCCGCGTCCGATCTGGCGGCGTATCTTCTGCAAGAAGCCAAGGTGGCCGTCGTGCCGGGCGAGCCGTTCGGCAGCGCCAGTCATATCCGCCTCTCCTACGCGACCAGCCTGGACGCCATCACCCGAGGGCTGGACCGTATCGACGCGGCCATTAAAAAACTGACCGCACACGCGTAGCGCGGGCAGGCCTTCATTCACGCCGGAGAACGCTTCTCTACGCACACAGTCGTTGATCGAAGGGACGGAACGAGGTGGGCTGTGCCTATTTACGAATATGTGTGCCAGGGTTGCCGGCACCGCTTTGAGGTAAAACAGAGCATGGCAGATCCGCCGCTTTCGAGCTGCGAGCGCTGCGGCAAGGCCGTTACGAAAGTCATCTCTGCTCCGGCCATTATGTTCAAGGGCACCGGGTGGTACGTCACGGATTATTCCGACAAGCTCAAGCCGACGTCCGAATCCAAGACAGAAGAGCAAAGCCCCCCTGCACAAAAGAAAGAGGGGGAATCGTCCGCCGGCACCGCACCCCCGGCCAGCACGGCAGCGCCGGCAGCACCCAACTCATCCGGCGGGCCGACCGGCCAACCGGCACCTGCCGGTACGGGCCCATCTTCGACAACACCGGCGACGTCGTCTTCTTCCTCGCCGAAATAGCGCCGCCAAACCGTGCCCGCTAGCGCTTCTTCGGAGCCGGCGCGGCCTTTTTCTTCGTCGCAGCCGGTTTGGCCGACAGCTTGGCGACTTTTTCCCGCTCAGCCGCCAGGCTCTGCTCCAGACTTGCTACCTGATCGGCTCTGGTCCTGAGCAGCCTGGACATTTCCTCCACTTTATTCACCAGCGCGGATTTTTCGGTCGTCAAAGCGGCCACGTGGCTGTCCGCCTTGGTTTTCTCCGCCGTCAACGCCTGGGCATCAGCTTTCAACTGTTCGATCTGGGCCTGGAGAGCCGGCGGCCAATAATCACACCCACTCATGCCAAGCGTCATCATTACGATGAGCCCTGCCAGCCCTGCACCCCTCCCGACTTGCATAGTAGTCATCGACTGTCCTCCTTTTGGCTCTGCGCCATGACCGTTCACTCTCCCACACTGTCGCCTGATCACGCCAATTCGATTCCTTCCTGTGCCAACACTGCCTGCAGGGCTGTTCTTCCAATCGGCCCTTCCCGCAACAGGCGCACAACCTCTGTTGCCTCGACCACTGTTGACGGCAGCGCCGCTGACGCCGGCCCGCCATCCAAAATAAAATCCACCTCACCCCCCATATTCTGCTCGACATCGAGAGCCGTCCGTGCCGGCGACGCACCGGTCCGGTTCGCGCTGGTTCCCGTTAACGGGCCGGTGGCTCGAAGTAACTTCACGAGGAGCGGATGCGCTGGCAGCCGCACGCCGATCGTTCCCGTCCCGGCTGTCAGGGCGGCAGGCAGGTGCGGAGATGCGGGGAACACGATCGTCAGAGGTCCGGGCCAGAACCGATCCATGAGCGCAGCCGCGCCGGGCTGGACACGTGCCACCAGTGCATCAAGTTGCGACCGATCCGAGATCAACACCAGAATAGGCTTAGACTCACGCTGTCCTTTGATGGCGCAGATCCGGCAAACAGCCGGCTCGTCCAGCGCGCAGGCACCCAACGCGTAGAAACTGTCAGTCGGCATCGCGATCACGCCGCCATGCCGCACGATGCGCGCAGCTTCGCTCACAACCGTTTCATCGGCGTCTTCTCGGAATGCCCGTGCCAACGCCATCTCAGCTGTCCGAGTCGTCATGTTTGTGCGATCCCAGTGCGAAGAGCCCGCTGGGCAATATCGGAGCGATAGTGGCAACCATCAAACGAAATCATCTGTACCATGTCATACGCCCGTTGCATGGCGTCCTTAAAGTGCGCGCCGACTCCGGTAATGCCGAGCACGCGCCCGCCTGCCGTCACCACGTCGCGCCCTTGCCGCTTGGTGCCCGCATGATACACCAGAACGTCGCCGGACAAAACTTTTTCGGGAAGCCCGGTGATCGGCACGCCCGTTTGATAGGCCCCCGGGTAGCCGCCGGAGGTCATCACGACACAGACGGCAGACCGATTGTGCCATTCCACCGTCAATTGGTCCAACCGATGTTCCACCACTGCCTCGAGCACGTCCACGAGATCGGTTTTTAACAGCGGCAGGATGACCTCGGTCTCGGGATCGCCGAATCGCGCATTAAACTCCAGCACGTAGGGCTTTCCGTGGACGATCATCAGTCCGGCATACAGGACACCGGCAAATGGGCTGCCGGCTTTGGACATCGCCGCCACGACAGGCCGAAGCACTTGCTCCAGCACGGCGGCGCGCAACGCCGGCGATCCAAGCGGTGCCGGCGCATAGGCTCCCATCCCGCCTGTATTCGGTCCCGTATCCCCGTCCCCGACACGCTTGTGATCCTGCGCGGGCAACATTGGGACAACGGTTTTGCCGTCCGTGAAGGCCATGATCGTCAACTCTTCGCCGTCCAGAAACTCTTCGATCACGACGCGGCTGCCGGACTGGCCAAAGGCCTTCTTTTCCAGCATATCAATGAGGGCCTGCCGGGCATGCTCCAACGTCGTCGCCACGACGACGCCCTTGCCTTGCGCCAATCCATCAGCCTTCACGACGATCGGTGGACGCTGGCGATCGAGATACTCCAACGCAGGCTCCAGTGACGTGAAACTCTGCGACGACGCCGTCGGGATGTGATACCGGGCCATCAACTCTTTGGAAAATGTTTTGCTGGACTCCAGTTGTGCGGCGGCGCGCGTCGGCCCGAAGATTTTCAGCTTGGCCTTGCGGAATTCGTCCGCAATGCCGGCCGCCAGTGGCGCTTCCGGTCCAACCACGGTCAGGTCGATCTTTTCCGACACAACAAACGACTTCAGCCCGGCGACATCATCCGCCTGAATCGCGACGCAGGTCGCCAACTGCTCAATGCCCGCATTGCCTGGTGCGCAATACAATTTCGTCACGCGCGGGCTCTGCGCAATCTTCCAGACCAGCGCATGCTCACGCCCGCCGCTGCCAATCACCAGAATTTTCATGAAAGAACCCTAAGGAGAAAAGATCGAGGCAGAATGGAGCGCGCGGAAGATCGCAGGCTAATGGAACAACAGTCAGCGGGCATCAATGTCTGAAGTGTCTCATTCCTGTGAGAATCATCGCCATCCCATGCTCATCGGCAGCCTTCACCACTTCCTGATCACGGATCGAACCGCCGGGCTGAATGACCGCCGTGATTCCGGCCTGGGCCGCGGTATCAAGGCCATCGCGGAATGGGAAGAAGGCATCCGACGCCATCACGCAGCCCTTGACCGGCAATACCGCTTTCATCCCGGCCAGCTTCACGGAATCCACGCGACTCATTTGCCCCGCGCCGATTCCGACTGTCTGTCCGGGCCTGGCATAGATGATCGCGTTCGACTTCACATGCTTGCAGACTTTCCACGCAAAGGCGCACGTCGCGTATTCCTCGACGGTCGGTTTGCGTTGCGTCGGGACTTGCAATGTCTTCAGATCGCCGAGTGCGCCCAAGTCACGGTCCTGCACAATCAATCCGCCGACGAGCTTCTTGAGATCGATCCCTTCGGGTTTCACTTTACTGAGCGGTCCGATATCCAGCAGGCGAAGATCCTTTTTCCGCTTCAGCTCGGCCAACGCATCCTCGGCATAACCCGGCGCAATGACCACCTCGACAAATGTGGACGTGATCTCCTTGGCAGCCGCCAGATCCACCGGCCTGTTGAACGCGATCACGCCCCCGAAGGCCGACACCGGATCCGTTTCACGCGCCTTCACGTAGGCCTCCACCGGCGTAGAGCCGAGCGCGACGCCGCAGGGATTGTTATGTTTGATGATGACCACGGCGGTTTCATCGTATTCCTTGGCCAACTCGAGCGCTGAATTGGCATCCAGGAAGTTGTTGTACGACATCGCCTTCCCGTGCAACGTCTTGGCCCGGGAGACCGACGGCTCTTTGGTATTCAGCTCACGATAAAACGCGCCCTGCTGGTGAGGATTTTCCCCGTACCGGAGAGTCTCCACCCGTTCGAACTGCAAGGTCAGGACGGCAGGAAACTTTCCTTCGCTCCCCTGCACCTGCTTCTCCAGATAACCGGCAATCAGGCTGTCGTACCGGGCCGTATGCTGGAAGACCTTCATCGCCAGTTCACGGCGTAGCGCGTGTTCGACCTTGCCGGTCTTCAACGCCTCCAGCACTCGCGGATAATCAGTCGGATCGACGACGACCGTGACATCCTCATGATTCTTCGCGGCAGACCGCAGCACGGACGGACCGCCGATATCAATGTTCTCGATGGCTTCTTCAAACAAACAATTCGGCTTGGAGATTGTGGTTTCAAAGGGATAGAGATTGACGACCACGACATCGATGGGGCCGATCCCGTGTTGTTGCATCTGCGAAACATGCGCAGGCACCGAGCGGCGGCCGAGCAGACCGCCGTGGATTTTAGGATGGAGCGTCTTGACCCGGCCGTCGAGAATCTCCGGCGAACCGGTATAGGCCGCCACGTCCGTCACGGCTACGCCGGCATCCCTCAACGCCTTGGCCGTACCGCCGGTTGACAGGATTTCAGCTCCCAGGGCCGCCAGCCCTTTCGCCATCTCGACGACGCCGGTTTTATCGGACACGCTCACGAGTGCGCGCTTGATGCCAGCCACCACGTCCCTCTTGTGGATAACTCAGGCAAGAAAACCGCGCGCAGAATAACAGATGCCCTCTTGAAGTTCAACCAGCCCATTCTCCTCATTGACATCGCGGAGAGGCCCAACTACAATTTTGCAGTTGAGGATCCCCACATTGCCTTCCCAATTCGTTCATTTGCATCTCCACACGCAGTACAGCCTGCTCGATGGCGCCAATCAGATTGATCCGTTAGTGAAACAGATCAAATCTTTTGGCCAGCCGGCCGTTGCCATGACCGATCACGGGAACATGTTCGGCGCGGTGGAGTTTTACCGGAAAGCCAAAGACGCGGGGGTTAAACCGATCATCGGTTGCGAAGCCTACATGGCCCCCGGCAGCCGCTTCACCAAAGATAGTGCCCTGGCACATAACGACTACTACCATCTCATTCTGCTCGCGACAAACTTGAAAGGCTATCAAAATCTGATCAAGCTAGTCAGTAAAGCATACCTTGAAGGATTCTATTATAAGCCCCGAATGGATAAGGAATTATTACAGCAGCATCACGAGGGATTGATTGCCCTGTCCGGCTGCCTGAGCGGCGAGGTCGCTTATCTCATTGGACAAAGGGATTTGGAAGGCGCCACGAAGGCAGCCGGTGAGTATCGCGAAATTTTCGGGAAGGACCATTATTATCTCGAGCTGCAAGCCAATGGGCTGGAGCATCAGCGTGTCGCCAACGACGGCTTGCTCGATATCCATAAGAAGCTCGGCATTCCGCTTGCCGGCACCAACGACTGCCACTACCTCAAGAAGGAAGACGCCCGTCCCCACGATTTGATGCTCTGCCTCCAAACCGGCAAGACGATCAACGAGCCGAACCGGTTGAAATTCGATACCGACCAGCTCTACGTCAAATCGACGGAAGAGATTACCGCCGAGTTCAGGGAACTCCCGCAGGCCATCGCAAACACGGTCAAGATTGCGGAAGCCTGCAATCTTGAGCTGGCGCTGAACCAGACGCACCTGCCTCAATACAAAGTCCCGGACGAGTTCACGCGGGAAACGTATGTGGATCACCTTGCCAAGGAAGGATTGGCCGTGCGGCTGAGGGAACGGCCGAGTTCGATTCCGGCCACGGCCTATGAGATCCGGCTCAAGGAAGAATTGACCATCATCTGTTCGATGGGATTCGCCGGCTACTTTCTGATCGTGTGGGACATCATCCGCTTTGCCCGCTCGCGCGGAATTCCGGTCGGACCCGGCCGCGGGTCCGCCGCAGGCAGCCTGGTCGCCTACGCGCTGCGCATCACGGATCTCGATCCGCTCGTCTACACCCTCCTCTTCGAACGGTTCCTGAACCCGGAGCGCGTATCCCTCCCCGATATCGACATGGACTTCTGCATGGATCGGCGAGGCGAAGTCATCAACTACGTCGTCGACAAGTACGGTTCGGACCACGTCGCCCAGATCATCACGTTCGGCACCCTCGGCGCCAGAGCGGCGATCCGCGACATCGGCCGGGTGCTGGAGATTCCCTACGCCGAAGTGGACCGCGTGGCCAAACTGGTGCCGAACCAGCTCAACATCACATTGGATGATGCCCTGCTGCAGGAACCGAAGCTGCGCGAGCTCACCGAGACCGATCCAAAGATCAACGAACTCATGTCCATCGCCAAGTCGTTGGAAGGGTTGGCCCGCCACGCCTCGACGCACGCAGCCGGCGTCGTCATCTCCGAAGAGCCGCTTACAAATCACGTTCCCCTGTATAAGGGGGCCAATGGTGAAATCGTGACCCAATATTCAATGGGAGATGTGGAAAGGATCGGACTCGTCAAGTTCGACTTCCTGGGCCTGAAAACCCTGACAATGGTCCACAACGCGGTGACCTTGATCAACCAGACGCATCCCGACCGGCCCCCTCTGGTCATCGAGCAAATCCCGTACACCGATCCGCAGACCTTCGCGCTGCTCGCGTCCGGCAAAACCACCGGTCTCTTCCAGTTGGAAAGCGCGGGCATGCGCGACCTGCTCACTGGTCTCCGCCCCGACCGGTTCGAAGACATTATCGCCATCATCGCGCTCTACCGTCCGGGCCCCATGGATTTGATCCCCGACTTCATCAAACGCAAACAGGGCAAGGTCCCCATCACCTACGAAGTGCCCGAATTGGAGGCCTTGCTCAAAGACACCTACGGGGTCATCGTCTACCAGGAGCAGGTCATGGCGATCACCAACAAGATCGCCGGCTTCTCTCTCGGTCAGGCCGATATCTTGCGCCGCGCCATGGGCAAGAAAAAGCCGGAGGAAATGGAGAAGCTCCGCGCCAAGTTCCTTGAGGGGGCCAAACAGCGCAAGATTACGGAGCCGAAGGCGAAGAAATTATTCGATCTGATCCAGAAGTTCGCCGGATACGGATTCAACAAATCCCACGCCGCCGCCTACGCGGTCGTGACCTACCAGACGGCGTATTTGAAGGCGCACCATCCCACCCAATTCATGGCGGCCCTGCTCACCAGCGAAATGGGGAACACCGATAAAATGGTCGGGTACCTCACCGAGTGCCGGGACATGGGCATCAAGGTGCTGCCGCCCGACGTCAACGAAAGCCGGAAGGACTTTGTCGTCGCGGAGGGCGGAATCCGTTTCGGCCTGGCCGCCATCAAAAACGTCGGGGAAGGCGCGGTGGAATCCATCATCACCGTGCGCAACGACAAGGGAGCGTTCCGATCGTTTTTCGATTTCTGCCGAGGCATCGACCTCCATAAAGTGAATAAACGCATGCTGGAAGGGCTCATCAAGGCCGGCGCCTTCGATTCGACCGGTGCGCGCCGTGCGCAGCTCATGGCCGTGCTGGACCAGGCTGTCGATGAAGGCGCAGCCGCCCAGCAGGAACGCGAACGGGGCCAGACCAGTATTTTCGGGGACGATTCGTCAGGCGGTTCCGCCCAGGGCCTGGCCGGAACCGCCTTGCCGGATCTTCCGGAGTGGGATCAGGGCCAGATGCTCAAGTACGAACGCGAGCTGACGGGCTTCTACATTACCGCCCACCCGCTGTCACGGTTCGAAGCCGCGCTGAAGAAGTTTTCGACGGCGACAACGGGGACGCTGGGAGAGGTGACCGACGGCAAAGAAGTGAAGCTGTGCGGCATCGTCACGACGGTCAAAACCCTGACCACCAAAAAAGGCGACCGCATGGCCTACGTACAGATCGAAGACCCGCAAGGGCTGGTGGAGATCATCGTATTCCCGGATCTCTTTAAATCGGCGTCGGACTTGCTGGTGCCGGAGCGCGTCGTGCAAGTTACCGGCATCGTGGACCGGGCTGAAAAGGGCACACGTTTGAAAGGCACGAAAATCGAAGCACTCGACAACCTGCTCGCCCGGTCGGTCTCACGAGTCAACATCCGCGTCAGTGACGGGCCGGACGTCTCGAACCAACTCAGCCAGGTGGAACAAATTCTGCGACGCCACCCCGGCCCGACCGCCATTTCCTTTACGCTCTGTCTGCCGCCGGATATCGAAGCCGATACGACTCCCGTTCCCAACGTGAAGATCCTGCCGAGCGATGGATTCGTAGCTGAAGTTGAAAATGTGCTAGGCAAAGGCGCCGTCGTCATGCTGTAATACGGGGACACACGCGGCATGAAAGATTACCTCGAATTCGAAAAGCCTCTCCGCGAGCTTGAGGAACGGATCGATAAACTGGCGGGGTCCGGCTCGACCAAGCCGGCCGTCGAAGAAGAAATCCGCAAACTCAAGACCCGCCTGGCCCAGACCGAGGTGGAGCTCTACAGCCACCTCACGCCCTGGCAGCGCACCCAATTAGCCCGGCATCCGCAGCGGCCCGGAGTCCTCGACTATCTCAATGCGTTCTGCCGGGACTTTGTCGAACTGCACGGCGACCGCGTCTTCGGAGACGACCAGGCCGTGATCGGCGGCTTTGCCCGCTTCAACAACCAGACCATCATGGCCATCGGACACATGAAGGGAAAAACACTCAAGGAACGGATGCAGCGGAACTTCGGCATGCCCAATCCGGAGGGCTACCGCAAGGCGCTTCGCCTGATGAGACTGGCGGAAAAATTCAACCGGCCGGTCGTCACGTTTATCGACACGCCGGGGGCCTACCCGGGAGTCGGCGCCGAAGAACGCGGACAGGCCGAAGCCATCGCGCGGAATCTGTTGGTCATGTCCAGGCTGACCGTGCCGATCGTAGCCATCGTGACCGGAGAAGGCGGCAGCGGCGGCGCCCTGGCGCTGGGCGTGGCCAATCGCGTCTTGATGCTGGAACATGCCGTGTACTCGGTGATTTCACCGGAAGGCTGCGCCGCCATTCTGTGGAGCGATCCGGCCAAAGTGCAGGACGCTGCCAACGCACTGAAGATGACAGCCAATGACTTGCGCGGGCTCGGCGTGATCGATGACGTGATCCCTGAACCGACCGGCGGCGCACACCGTGATGTCCGCATGACAGCCGAACGGGTTGCCAAATCTCTCGCGGGCCACCTCAGCCAGCTTGGCGAACTCTCCTCACAGGACCTGCTTGCCCACCGCGATCAGAAATATCGCGCAATGGGCGCCATCTCGGAACCCCCAGCCACAGCCTAAGCCTCCCGCCACTCCGCCAGCATCTCGCTTGTCTGGATGCACATCTTCAGGATGTTCAAAAAGGCCATCTCTTCACCCGCCCACCCCGCACGTTGTCGCACCCACCCACCCCGCGCCTGTCGAGACAGTCGCTCTTCCACGGGAACGCGTGCTTTTCCCGTGGGCGGCCGCAGCGAGCGAGGGACCGAGGCATACTTTTTTCGGTATGTTGAGGTTCCGAGCGATGCGAGAACAAAGCTGGCGGCCTTTTTCAACATTCTGCTAGGGATTCTGCCACATCGCGCCGTCGAAAATCGGATGCGCCTGGTGGGTGAGTTTCACGACATCCCCGTCTTTCACCATCGATTCCAATGAGCTCACCTTCTTGTTCACCGTGACCAGCAATTCACCTTTGTGCATGAATGGCAGTGCACCGGCCAATGTAGCCTGGTTCGACTCGAGTAAGACCTTCACCGTGACCGGACCGGCCACATCCAGTTGCAACTCGGACTCTCCGACGCTTTGCTGCAACGTCAGTCCGAACAAAAGAACCGTTACCATAATCGGCCCATCCTCACACTTTACCTCCCGCAGTGTCCGATCCTTTATGGCAGCGAACACAATCCTGCCGCCTGGGATGCCGATCCTGGAGCGGTCGGCTCTGCCCGGCGGCATGACACCGGACACAGTCTTTTTCAGAAATCCCCTTATGCTCCATCGTTGCCGGTATGACCGGATTGCGGTCTCGCGGCGACGGCAGGAGCGATACGCCCACGACGACGAGTGTGACCGCCCCGGCAAAGAGCCAATCGCTCTTACGCAACGTGATCATAACAGCTCATCGCGACCGCTTCCGCTCCATCCGCCTGGACGCATGCAGCGTCAGGCAGCAGTATTCGCATCAGGAGTATCGAACGGCCATTCTAGGGGAGCGCCAAGGAGAGGACAAGCGTGGAGCGCGCGCGTCGAAGGGCGTCAATGCATGCCGTTAGGACTTCGGCGAGGATTCAGCTTCGGACGATTCGTCCGAGGCACCGGCGGTAACGGTCTCTTGATCGCCGACGAACAATCCGTCCTCGACCGGCAGCATCGCCTGCTCGGCCTCGCCCAGCTCTTTAAACTCGCGGAGCGGCGGCAGCTGCGACAGATCGCTGAGGCCGAACTGCTGGAGAAAGAGCTTCGTCGTTCCGTACATGATCGGGCGGCCCGGCACGTCCTTTCGCCCCACCATCCGAATCAGCTTGCGCTCCAGCAACGTGCGCAGAACAGTCGATACGTCCACGCCTCGGATCTGTTCGATTTCCGCGCGCACAATCGGCTGTTTGTAGGCAATGATCGCCAGCGATTCCATCCCTGACCGGGACAACTTCGGCGAGGCCTTCGCTTTGGCCAGACGCTTGATCCAGGGCGCATGCTCGGCCCGCGTGACGATTTGATACCCGCCCGCCAGCTCGACCATCTGCACGCCGCGCCCCTCACGATCGAAATCTTCGCGTAACGATTGCAGCGCGTGCCTGAGTTCGCTTTTCGATACAGTCCCGAGCGCAACCATGAGCCGTTCCAGCGGAACCGGCTCGGCAGTGACAAACAGCAGGGACTCCAGGATCGCCTTGAGTTCCCGCTCCTCCAGCGCCTGCAACCGGATGGACTCTTCACCCTCACCCGCCAGAACCGCCGCAACCGATTCATCCGATACAGACGGCGTCTCCTGCATGGGTTCATCCGATTCGATTTTCCCTGTCTCATCCATAGTTCCCTCCTTCACCGTCTCAGAGCTCGACCGGCTCATCGTCGGTGATCGGCGCAAACGATCGCATGACGAGAATGGCGCCGAACGCCTCGCCCTGGAACAACCGCACCAGTCTCATCTTGACCAACTCCAGCAAGGCCAGGAACGACACAATCACGACCAGCCGATGCGTCTGGCCTTCGAACAGCGATTGGAACGTGACCGATTCTTTGGTGTCCAGGGCCTCAAGGATCACGTTCATGCGATCTTTGACGGTCAGATTCTCCGGAACAATCTCCACCAGACTGCCGGCCGGCAGGCGCGCCAACACGCCCTGCAGGGCGTCCACCAGATCGAAGAGGCTGACATCATCCAACGAAACCTCATCCGACCGGACCGGCGGCAACGGCATCGGCTCACGCGCATAAATCTCCCGCCAGAGCCGTTCGCGGTCATCGAGCTGTCTGGCTGCGTCCTTGAACTGCCGGTATTCCAACAACCGGCGGATTAATTCTTCGCGCGGGTCCGGCCCGTCCTCGTCATCAATGTCCGTCTCATCCGTCGGCAACAACATGCGCGACTTGATGTGGACCAGCGTCGCCGCCATCACAAGAAATTCGCCGGCAACGGCAAGATTGAGCGACTTCATCATGCTCAAATAGTCCAGGTACTGCTGCGCGATCATGGCGATGGGAATGTCGTAGATATTGACCTGATTTTTCTTGATGAGATGCAGCAAGAGATCGAGCGGCCCTTCAAAATGCTCCAGCCGGACATGGTACGGCAATTCCATTTGCTCTGTCTGGTCCATGAGGTCCTTGCAATTAGGCTCGTCCAGCACGTGTGGCGCTCTCCCCAAATCAGCGTAAAACCAGTGTATTTATACAACCTTATGTGGTGGCATGCAAGAGAAATTCTATATATTGTGGGGTCCGCAGGCGCCCGCCCTAGCGCGTCCGCATGCTCAAGAGGAAGAGCACGGTAAAGACCGCCAAGATCGCGGCAATGCCGTACATCATGCGCGGGTCCTGCAGGCTCCCGGGCGAGGACCGCGCGCCACTGGCTTTGGTACGGGCAAAGCTCGGTTGCACGTCGAACATGACCTTGGAAAAATCGTCGATCCCCTTGAATTGTGCATCGGAAAAATCAGCCGTCCCCCGGAAGGTGGACCGCCGAAAGTAGGCATCTCGTTCAAAGACCGTGAACGTAAAAAACGCCTCCCGCTCGAACAGCGCTTCGGAAAAATCAAGAATGCCGCCGAACCGACTGCCGGAAAACCCGGTCCCCATCTTAAAATACGTCCGTGAAAAGCTCGCCTCTTTCTCGAACGTCACTTCAAGAAACTCGGCCAGACCATTGAACCCGGACCTCAGAAAGGACGCCGACTCGCCGAAGACGGAGCGGTGAAAACGGGAATGGGGACCGAACGCTGTTTTCTCAAAACGGGCCGGTTGTGCGAACAGCGCCTGAATGAAAAATGCCTGCGAGAGAAACACCGCTTCGGAGCAGTCAACCGGCCCCAGAAAAACCATACGGGAAAAATCGGCGGTGCGTTCGAACGTCGTGCCGGTCAGCGTGACCGGCCCCTGCACGACCACATAGCCGTCCTTGAGCCGCGTCCCGATGGTTCCACGCACGACCGAATGCGTGATGGCGATCGGACCGGCAAGTCGCCTCACCTCGGCGATCTGCTGGGCGCGGAGCGCGTTGCGCAGAAGAGACGGCTGGTTTGAAATTGCCTCGGCCTTCACGGGCGGCAGCGCGTCGAAGAAGAGATCGCCGACGATCGTCGCCCCGTCGATATCCACCCCCTTGCCGTTCTTCAACGCGGCAAACACCTCGTCCGCTTTGACGGCCTGCGCCTCGCGCTCCTGTTCGGTGCACTCCGAGCCGAGATGACGAACGAACATCATCGGCTGATCCGGGCGCTCGCGCTCCAGCACGCACGCACTCTGCGCCTGGGGCACTTCCCAGCCATTCAACCAGGCACCGACCACCACCACAGTCAGTACCGCGCCGCGCCCCAGTCGCATGCGTGCACTCATCATGCCGATCATGAGGCTTCCTTCAACGCGTTGAGTAGGGCCTCATGTTGTTCGTGCGTCAGCCGGTGCATGCCGAGATTGAGGCGCCGCGTCAACTCGGCATGATCGGGCACGTCCAGAATCAGCCGTAGAATTGCCAGGCTCTGCTCGGACGACGACGGCCACTGGCGCAACTGCGTAATGGCCACGTATCCGTACCGGGCTTCCGTCCGCAGTTCGTCTCGCACAAGCGCGTCCAATCGGTCGAGCGGCTGCACACCGGACGAAATGGAAAAATGCGCGCAGACGCCTTCCTTCAGGACATAGACAAATCCGCACGACTCGGCGGACAGATAGCGCTGCACGTTCTCGCAGATCAACACGCTGCGTAGCCCCCACATGCGGTGGGCCAGTTGCAGATCGGCGCTGTCCCGCGAACTCCGTTCGCGGAGCGCGCCGGCAACGAACAAAAAATGACTGGTCATGTTGATGAAATTCCGGCCGTTAGGACCGGTTTAGAAATTGATCGGACAATCGAAAGGATGCCGCCAGGAGTGCGTTCCGCCTGATGCCGCAGTGGAAACGATCACCGCTTCGCTATTCCTCGTCTTCTCCGGAGAGTTCGTCCGGTTTATCGAGATAGTCGTCCCGCCCCTCTTCATCGAGCGGCTCATCGTCGTCCATCCCGTCTCGCACCGTAGCAGGCACTTCGTCCGCGAGATCGTCATCTATCTCGATGTCGTCCGGCAGAGCCTCCCGTAAGGAGTCCTGCCGCGCAGACTGCGGCTTCAATGCACGGGCCGGCGCCTGAGACCGCTGCGGCAGGCTGGCAGGCGTGACTGCTAGGGGCGCCTGCGCCGTGGCAGTGCTCTTCTTGCCGACAGTCCGAGCGGCTTTTCGTGCGCTCTTTTTTCTTCTTGTGGCGCGCTTCTTCGCCGCATGCGCTTTTTTCTTTGACTTCCGAGCCGCACGCTTCGCCGTTTTCTTCTTCTTCTTCGCCATCTCCTCCCCTTTCGTCCGCCGCACATCACCCCTGACGTTTGCGGCCCCCATCTAGCATGAAAGGGTTATGGCTTGCAACCAGCCTGCGGCACACTGAATAAAACTAAAATAATACAGCGTGTTATGGCTCAATCCAGACATTCATGACTGCCGGGAAACTATCCGCGCCTTTAACCAAATCAGGCCCTTTCATGTCCGTCACACTGAGCCGAAACTGGAGCAACCGGCGCGCCGAGACCTTGGGAGCGACAAACGTCGCCGTCGCAGAATCAGGATCCAGCAACGAGATCTTCTGTCCACGGATTTGAGTCCATTCATACTTCAATAAATCTCCATCGGGGTCGGCACTCTGCAAGCCGCTCAGAACCACCATCGCGCCACCCTTCACGGTCAGATCAGAACCTGTCCGGGCTATCGGCGCTCTGTTCGGCTCCGCCTCTCCCTTGACGATCACCTCCAGAACACCGGATGTGCCCCGATTGCTCACCGTCAGCATGGCCTTCCCGTTCCCCACAACCTGCACGATGCCGTCCGGGTGGATTGCGATGATGCGCGCATCGGACGACTCGTACCGGCTTCCGACCGATCCGCCGCCGATCCGTCTCGTCACGCCGTCCGCAAACTGGCCGAGCACCGGCACCTCCAGCAGCCTGCCGATGGTATCCAGGCGCCATGGCTTTTCGACTTCGAATTCGATACCGATCAGCTCGACACGCGGCTCGACCTGGAGGAGAATCTCGTCGAATTCTTCCCGCCCGGCCAACCGGCCGCGGGACACCTCTCCCACAGCCAGCAGCCGCATCGTGCCGATCGCGTCTCGCGGGACGGTGAGCGGGCCGCCATAGGCAGGCACCGACGATGCGGTTGCACTAAGCGCCGGTGACGCCTGCTGGAGCAGGGCCGGCTCCTCACCCTGCCGATACCAGAAATAGCGTACGCGATGCACGCCCATCTCAGTTCCAAGATCAACGCGGACAGTGATGACCTGCCCCGGTTCGACCACGACGCCCGGCAACGGTTCCCGAATCGTAAACGCGTCGACTGCGGCAGGAACCAGCCACACACTGAGGACTATTGTTGGGACGAGCCATCGAAAAGACATCATCGGACTCCGTCCGCAAAGTATAGCGAGCCGCGTGCAACGAGTCCATACACGCCCTTGCAGCAGGAGCAGTCGAAAGTCGGAAAGTCCAAAGTCTGAAAGTCCTAACCGACTTTAGACTTTATGACTTGATGACTTTCGGACAGCCCGATCAACGCTGGAGGCTTTTTTCAACATCCTAACTATTGCGTTACGGCAGCAAGAAATCGCTCGACGGCGTAGGTGCTGATCTGTCCGCACGGACCGTTGAAATGCACATCGCAGCCGTGAGTCGCCCACGGCAGTCGGAGGAAATAATGCGGCCGCTGGGCCTGGGCTAAACGGACGGCCAATCGTTCACTTTGCGCGGGGAACACCAGCTCGTCGCGTCCTCCATGCACCAACAGCGTCGGCACAGTATCGACTGATACAAATCTGATGGGCGACGCCGCCTCATACGTTGCCGAAGCCTGAGCCGGGGTTCCGCCCAGATACGCTTCCAGGACGGCGCGTGAATCCAGCACCCAGGGATTGCTGGGATGCTCGTAGCCATACTTCATGTCCGCCGGCGCATAGAACGAGACCACACCGCGGATGGCCGGGTCCGGCTCCGCGTAAGCCACCAACAATGCAAGTTGCCCTCCAGCAGAACGGCCCAACAGCACCAATCGATGCGGATCGAGGCCGTACTCGCCGGCATGCGCTTTGAGAAACGCAATCGCCTCACGCACGTCGTCCCGAGCTGCCGGAAACGGCCACTTCGGCGCGAAACGGTACCCGACCGAGGCCACCACATAGCCGCGTGCGGCCAGATACCGATTGAGGGCAGCCAGCTCTGCGCGATCTTCGTGTTGCCAGGAGCCGCCGTGAATGACGATTATCCACGGCGCCGGACCGGCCCCTGCCGGCTGCCCTGCCAACTGATAGAGATCGAGCGCAAGATGCTGATCACCCTTCGTGGCATACACGACGCTCCGCATTGTGACATCCGGCGACGATACCCCGAGCAACAGATCGGTCAATACGATAGGCGCCGCCCGATGGAGCGAGTCGGCCGTGGATCGTGGTGCGGCTTCTTTGAAAAATGTCGGCAGATCGTTCGGCCATGTCTGCACAAGCACCGCAGCACGAACCAGCGGCGTCATCAATAAGAGTGCGGCAACGAAACCCAGCCACGCGCCAATCCGTCCGCTCCGCGAGCTTCTCCAACCGGGCAGCCAGGTCAGCATCGGTAATGGCGCAAGCCAATAGCCCCACTCTGTCACACCAAGGGCGGCAAGCCACAGAACAAAGGTCGGCGCTTCCACAACCGTCAGCAGCGACAGGCCTGCGCAGAACGCCCCGAAAACCAAGCGAATCCGAGCGAGATGAATCCCCACTTGCCTCCGTGTCTCTAACCCGCATTATTCATGACGGCTTCTACTGCAACCGCCGAGACGCCGCTACGACAAGCCTGGCCGCTGGCTTGGCGCGTCCAGGCGGGCGGGCTCGCCGCTCGGTCGGTCACCAGCCTGTGCAAGGCTGCCTCCCTTCCTCGCGGCTCCACGCGCCCGTCTCGCCAGGCGTCTCAGCGGTTT
>JBGPNZ010000007.1:0-28936 GCA_041487795.1 Nitrospiraceae bacterium | reverse complement strand
GATAGTCCTCGCCCCAGGCATAGCGGGCGATGCGGCCGTGTCCAGGCCGTTCGTCTGCCCGATGGCCCGTATAGTAGTTGATCCCGACAGAGACAATGGATCGGCAACCGAGCAAAACCTCTTGCGGATTCGCGCGGCGGGTGGGATCGCGTTCCATCCAGCCCATCGCGCCTTGGTAGCCCCGGCGGAGCCACTCACTCAGGCGGAAATACAACGAGTCGGGGCTCGAGGCTGTGAGATTCGAGGTCGCGCGGCTGATGCCGACGGTATCGAAGCCGACCGCACGGGCTTCTTGCTTGATGGTGTCTGTCAGGTTCATGGTATTCGAACGGGCACGAGGCTCGAGGACAGGCTGAAAGTGGTCTCGTGCCCCGCGCCTCGAACCACGAGCCAGCGGCGGTTTACCGCCGCTGGGAGCAATCAAACTTCACGATGAACTGCACAGAGCAGTGTCCCGTCTTACATTTCCCGCACATGCCGGTGATACGGGTCTTCCAATCCGTGGCCTTGTCGTCGAACTTGCACAGGGTATTGCCGCCCTTGGAAATATTCGTCCAGGGTTTGGAGGTGCCGGGAAAATGGGCGACGACGCAGCCGGGCAGAATCGGTACCTGGCAGCTCTGCCGGGCTTCGCCCTTGTCCATGCCGAAGCTGCAGTTGAACTCGGTGGTCGCCGTGGATTCCGGCAGCGGACTTGGTGCCGCACCGGCTGAGTCCATCACGCCCATTTCCCAGAACACCATTCCAGCCAGCAGGAGCACTCTGATAAGCATGCGTGTCCCTATAATCGGCATCATGTCCTCCTGCGCGCATCCTAGCATAGCCGGTTCGGTTGCGACGAATCGGGAGCGAGCGTAGAATCGCCCGAATGCAGTACTGAATACTGAATGGTGAATGATGAAGATCGGAACTCTGCTCAGCATCCTTGTCGCTGTGTACATGGTGGATGTGGTCGGCCTGCCGGCACAGGCTGCCGATGCCCCGGCTACGGAGCTGGAGATCCACGACGATCCAGCTGGAGGGAAAAAGGCCACAGCGACAGTACGTATTCAAGCCCCGCCGGAGGCGGTCCGGGCGGTGTTGAGTGACTACGAACGATGGCCAGATCTCTTTGACGGGCGGTTTCGCATCGCCAAGCTGGAACGGCTGGACGGGCGTGTGGTGACCGATCTCCTGATCGATCGGTCGCCGCTCCCTGGAGAAATGCGCCTGGTGTGTGAGACGCGGGAATTGCCGAATGGTGAGATCGTCACCAGCTTGATCGAAGGGAACTTCACGCGCTACCTCCGCCGGTGGCGGTTCGTGCCGGAGATACACGGCGGCGCCGTGCATACGCGTGCGGAGATGGAGCTTCTGGTTGCGATGGATTCGTGGGTGCCGGATTGGCTCTTTGCGGCGATGCTGCGTCGGGATCTGGAAACCCACTTCAAGATTTTGCGCGAGCGGGCGCTTGCGCGGAGCGGCGTCCGATAGATTATTAGGGTGTCGTGCCCTTGTACGAAATCAGCAACTCGCCGTTCTGAACTTGGACGTTGGCGATGTGCGGCGGGAGCACGAATTTCTCCCGGTTGGTCGGCGAGTCGAAGAGTCCGGAGACGGCGCTGCCCAGTGTGGCCTTCGGGATGGGCAGGGTGCCGATCATTCCTTCTTTGGCGTCCAAGCGGATACGGCCGTCTTTCACCTGCAGTTTACCCGTCAGTTGGAGCGTCATGTCTTTCCCGTAGAGGGTGAACAGGGTATAGGCATGTATCTGATCGCCGACGAGATGAAGTTTGACGTCCTTCATGGAGGATTGAACCTGCTCCTGGGTGGGCGGCCCGCCTGGTCCGGTTTGGGCTGCGCCGCCTGACGATGCCAGATTCGATTGCAGCCATGTGTTCAATTCGGCTTCTGTAAGCGGCATCGTGAAGGATTGGCCCTGCTTGGTGGCTTCCTGAGCCGCGAGGAATTTGTCGCTGACTTTCTGTGCGCCTTCCAGATCCACCGTCACGATCGGCGGAGGGGCATGTCTGAACATCATGAACAGGGCGACCAGGCAGCCCAGTACGATGGCCCATCTGGCGAGGCGGAACAATTGCGAAAACAGGCTCGGCCCGGCAGGCGGAGGAGTGATTGCCTTCAGCTTTTCGAGGGCCGCCTGTTCTTTTGTCATTTCCGGCTGCCGCATGGGTGGCGGGGCCGTCGATTCCGGCGGCGCCTTGTAACGGGCAAACACAACCCCGCATCGGACGCAGTCCTTGCCGCCTTCCGGCTGCATGAAATGGCACTTGGGACATTCGAACGTACTCGGTGGACTATTCTGGGGAGTGGGGTCTGAGATCTTCAGGTCCATGAGGGTGGGATTGTGGCTGGAAATCGGTCAGAAATCAAGCTTTATGGATAGGTGAATTCGGCTAGTTCCACCCGCTCGAGTCCCTGTTTCACCAGCGTATCGATCTCGAGTCCTCGCTCAACCTTGCGGATGTGGTCCAGACTGGTTTTGGTGCTGGGATGAAGCGGCACAAACAGCTTGCAGCAGTCCTGGTCCGGCTCGATGGACGTTTCGAAGGTGCCGATCCGTTGCGCCTGTTCGGTAATCTCGATTTTATCCATGCCGATGAGCGGGCGCAGAATCGGGAGCTGGGCCGCTTCTTCGACGACGCCCAGATTCTCCGGGGTTTGAGAGGCCACCTGACCGAGGCTGTCGCCGGTCACGAGGGCCCAGCACTTATCCCGCCGGGCCAGTTCCTCGGCAATGCGGATCATCATCCGGCGATAGAGCACGACACGGAACGGCGCCGGCGCCCCCAGGACGATCTGCCGTTGAATCTCGCCGAAGGGCACGAGATAGAGGCGGGAGTAGAGCTGATATCGCGTCAACAGTTCGGTGATCTCGCGGACTTTTTCCTCCGATGCCCGTGTCACGAACGGCCGTCCGTGAAAATGGACGAACGTGGCCTTGCATCCTCGCTTCAGCATACGGTAGGACGCAACCGGAGAATCGATCCCGCCAGATAGAAGGCAGGCCACCTTGCCGCTGACGCCGGTCGGCATCCCGCCGGGTCCAGGCTCCTTGCCCGCCGCCACATAGGATTGCCTGGCCATCATCTCGATGTGAATGGTGAGGTCGGGATCGCTCAGGTGCACTTTCTTTCCGGTCAGGGCGCCGATATGCGCGCCGATCGCGCGATCCACATCCATCGAGGTGAGCGGAAACCGCTTGTCGGCCCGCCTGGTCGAGACACGGAAGGTCGAGAAGGATATATTGCGGATCACATCGCTGGCAGCCGCTTTCAGGGATTCAAGATTGGGCTTGTGCAGGTCAACCGACACGCCATGGTTGAGCGAGAAGTTCGCAATTCCGAAGACACGCGCGAGTCGTTCCTTGATCGGCTCCCATTGCGCCTCGTCCTTGAGCACCACCCGGATGCGCCCTTGCAGCGGCTCGACGCGCGCGATGTCCAAGCCCTTCAACGCGGCACGAATGTGCCGGACCAAGCGGCCCTCAAAGTAAGGGCGGTTGCGCCCCTTGAGGGCGAGTTCATGGTAGTGGACGATGACGCAGTGCATGGCGCTATGCGCAGGCACGGGGCGATAGGCGCGAGGCTATGGGCCAAGCACGGAGCCCAGGAATCTCTGCACGCCTATAGCCCATTGCCTCTAGCCTTGCGATTCCAGGAATCGCTCTGCATCGATGGCTGCCATGCAGCCGGAGCCGGCGGCGGTCACGGCCTGGCGATACTTGGAGTCCTGGACATCACCGGCAGCAAAGACGCCCGGCACATTCGTGGCGGTGCCGTTCTTCGTCAAGATATAGCCTTTCCCGTCCATCTCGATCTGACCCTTGAAGAGGTCGGTGTTCGGCTTGTGGCCGATCGCCACGAAGACGCCGGCGCAGGGGAGTTCCGAGGTTTTTCCGGTGACGTGGTTTTTCAGCCTGACACCTGTGACGACCGAATCACCCATGACGTCCTCGACAGCCGAATTCCACACGAAGGCGATCCTCTCGTTCTTCATTGCGCGGTCCTGCATGATCTTGGAGGCGCGCAGTTTGTCGCGCCGGTGTACGACGTGCACGCGGGTGGCGAACTTGGTCAGGAAGTTGGCTTCCTCCATTGCGCTGTCGCCGCCGCCGACTACGACCAGTTCCTTGCCGCGGAAAAAATAGCCGTCGCAGGTGGCGCAGGTGGAGACGCCGTGGCCGGTCAGCCGGGATTCGTTCTTCAGGCCCAGGTGGATGCCCGAGGCGCCGCTGGCGATGATCAGCGTCTTGGTCTCCACCGGCTGCTCGCCTTCGATCACGATTCTGAACGGGTTCTTCTTGAGTTCCACGCTTGTGACGTCGCCTTGCAAAAATGTCGTGCCGAAGCGTTCCGCCTGGGTCCGCATGTCCTTCATCAATTCCGGGCCCATGATGGCGTGGGAGAAGCCGGGATAGTTCTCGACCTCGGTGGTCGTCGTCAGTTGCCCGCCGGCTTGGAGACCTTCGATCACGAGCGGGGACAGATTGGCCCGTGCCGAGTAGATCGCGGCAGTCAGGCCGGCAGGCCCCGAACCGATAATTGTGACGTGACGCATTATTTCTTTTTCCCCAGCGTGGCGCGGACGACTTTCTTCCACTCATCCCGCTTCACCGCGGGCATCGTCTTGATTTCAATGTGTCCCATGGACGCGTTGAGCAGCGCCGCTTTCATGGCTGCCTGGTTGTTTGGAAATTCCCAGATTGCCACAACGTCATACTCTCCCAGGCAATAGTAGGCTTCGCGCAACTTGCCGCCCGAGGCCCTGGCGTTCTTTTTGACCAGGTCTGCCCGCTGGACGCCCCTGTCCTTCATCGTGGCCAATCCGTGCTGCGTGAATTTGACGAGGCTCACATAGGTCGGCATGGGACACCTCCATCCATCGCTTGGCGTGTACCGGACGCCTCTCTACTGTGGCGCGCGGATAGACACCCCGCGTATCCGCAGGTTCAGGGTGGTTTGAGTAAATCACCCAACTGCGTCCAGAGGAACTGTAGCACACGACAATTGAGAGCGGAAGAGTGGGCGTCAGGCTAGCTTTTTCAGTTCCTCGTAAATCCGCTCAACTTCGTGTTTGGTCTGTTCGTAGGAGAGGGTCCCGTCAATCACATAGTCGGCGAGTGTGATTTTCTTTGCCAGCGGCATTTGGATTTTGATGCGTCGGAGAGCTTCTGCGCGGGAGAGGTGATTGCGATTATGCAGGCGCTTGACCTGCGTTTTCTCGTCTGCGGAGACCACAATGATCTTGTCCATGCGCTTGTGCGCTCCGGCTTCGATCAGGACTGGCGCGTCATAGATCACAACGGTCTGAGGCTCCTGGGTTTCGATCGAGCGGGTGAGCTTGGTCTGTTCTCGTGCCACACGGGGATGGACGATGGCGTTGAGTTTTTTCAGCTTGGCCGAGCTGCCAAAGACGATCTTCCCAAGGACAGGGCGGTTTAGCGTGCCGTCCGGTTGAAACGTTTTCTTGCCAAAGACGCGCGCGATGTCTTTGAGGGCCGGCTTGCCGCGTTCGACGACCATCCGGGCGAGCACGTCGGCATCAATAAGGATGGCTCCGCAGTCTTGAAAGAGGCGCGCGACACTGCTTTTGCCGCACGCAACGCCACCGGTGAGCCCGACCAGAATCATGGCGGAGCATAGCACGAATTTGTCGTCAAGCGTCAATCGCCATTCGTCATGGTCAACGAATGACGGATAACGTCTCCCGCCCTTGACTTCCTGCGTAACTCGCCTGTATCACCCTCTCATGCTTCTCCCGCATCTTACTCGAATTCTCGCACTGCTCTGTTCTGTGGCGTGGCTGGCGGCCTGTTCAGACGCGCCGGTCGTCCCGACGCCCGTCATCGAAGGGGTGAGGACGCTGGTTGTGGCGTTGGACGGAAGCGGGCAGTACACCTCCATTCAAGAGGCTATCGACGTGGCCCGCAAGGGCGACGTCGTCCACATTAAAGCCGGTTCCTATCCAGAAGATGTCACGATTCACAGCAAAGAGCGGGTGACGATTGTCGGCGACGGCGTGGACAAGGTGACGATTCTTGGACGTAAGCGCGTGGGGTCGTTCCACATCGGCAAGTGGCCCTACGGAGCGACGAATATTGAAATCAGCGGCCTGACGATCCAGGAACATGGTGGCCTTGCCATGGGGATTTTCAACGGCAAGAACATTGTGCTGCGCAACGTGTTGGTGAACGGGATGCTGTTCGGACAACAAGTAGCGGGGGTTCGGATCGAACAGTGTTCGCTCGGCGGGAGCGAAACGACCGGCGTGCAGTTTGCCGACTCGCAGGCGGTCCTGGTGGATAATGTGATCCACGACAACGATCACGGGGTGACGATCGGGGGAAAATCAGACGTCCGGCTGGAACGTAATGTCATTACGCGAAGCCTCTTTGAGGGCGTGGTGGTGACGGATCAGGCGCGCGCGGTCCTAATCAGCAATACCATTGTGAAGAACGGCGGCGGTGCCGCGTTCCTAGGCGCCTCGCAGAGTGAGGCCGTCGGCAACATTATCGGTTTGAACACCGCCGGCGTCACGATTGCGCCCGCGGCCCGCGTCAGCCTGTCGCACAACGCGTTCTATAATAAGGACGATTATCTCCGCGCAGGGCCGCCGCCGACACCGGCGCCTGATCTGAAGGCTGAGTCCGATATCCGGGAAGATCCCCGCTTTGTGAATCCTCATGACGGCGACTTCCGCCTTCGTGCCGACAGTCTGCTCCAGAAAATCGGCCATTTTATGTACTTGGGGGCGCTTCCCCAAGTCAGTGGCATCCCATGAATTTGCGTAGTATGATGAGCCAGGTCAGGAGAGGGCACTCGCAATGGCCGCCTTTCGGTCGGAAAACGAAAAATCGATCCTCCAATCGCTCCCTGCGTTGGAGCAGATGGAAGCGGGACGGCCGATCGGCGCCGTGGTGCCGATGTCCAAGAAGGCCCAGCGTCTCCTGCGAGACCGTATCGAAACGATCGAATATCTGCTTAACCAGGACGACGTGACCTGGAATTGACCGATCCCTCCGGTTCCTCCGCCTTTCCGTAAATTTACCTGACGCGTCTCCGCGCTTACGCTACAATAATGTCTCCGTACGACCGATACGTCTGTGGGGTTCTGCGCGAGAGTGACTGGGAGGAACACTATGGTGACGCAGCCGATCGAAACGCTTGCGGTGAACACCATCCGCACGCTCTCCATGGATGCCGTGCAGCAGGCTAATTCGGGCCATCCGGGGACGCCGATGGCGATGGCGCCGGTAGCCTACTGTCTCTGGCAAAAGTTCTTGCGTTTCGATCCACAAGATCCGATCTGGCCGAACCGTGACCGGTTTGTGCTCTCCATGGGGCATGCATCCATGCTGCTCTATTCGATGCTGCACCTGACCGGCGTCAAAACCGTCAATCGTGCCTATGAGACGATGGGGCAGCTTTCGGTTACGCTCGACGACATCAAGCGATTCCGCCAGTTGGACAGCCGTTGCCCGGGACATCCGGAATACCGCTGGACCTCCGGTGTCGAGACGACCACCGGTCCGCTGGGACAGGGCTATGCCACCAGCGTCGGCATGGCCATCGCGGGCAAGTGGCTGGCCGACCATTACAATCGACCGGGGTTCGACATGTTCGGGTTCAAGGTCTACGCGATGGGCGGAGACGGCTGCATGATGGAAGGGGCTGCCAGCGAAGCGGCCTCGCTGGCGGGGCACCTCCAACTGAACAATCTGTGCTGGATCTACGACAATAATAAAATCACGATCGAGGGCAATACGAGCTGGGCGTTCAGCGAAGATGTCGCCACGCGGTTTCTCGCCTACGGCTGGAACGTCGTACGCGTGGGCGACGCGAACGATCTCGACATGTTGAGCCGCGCGTTTCAGACATTCCAAAAGACGGCCGACCGCCCGACGCTGATCATCGTGGACAGCCACATCGCCTGGGGCGCGCCGAGCAAACAGGATACGCATGCGGCGCATGGCGAGCCGCTCGGTGAAGAAGAGATCAAGGGAACGAAGCGCAATTACGGCTGGCCGGAGAACGAAAAGTTTCTGGTGCCCGGCGAAGTCACGGAGCATTTCAATCAGGGCATCGGCAAACGCGGTAAAGCGCTGCGCGACGCATGGATGGCGCTGTATGAGCAATACAAGGCCAAGCATCCCAAGGAAGCGGATGAACTGATCAAAATTCAACGGCGTGAATTGCCGCAGGGATGGGACAAAGATTTGCAGCCCGTTCCGCCGGATCCAAAGGGCGCGGCCGGCCGGGATACGTCTGGCAAAGTGCTCAATAGCATCGCCAAACAGGTGCCGTGGCTGATGGGGGGCGCGGCTGACTTGGCGCCGTCCACCAAGACGCGGCTGACGTTTGAAGGGGCCGGCGATTTTCTCCCGCCGACCAACCACGGCGATCCGCATGCCAAGACGGTGATGAGCTACGGCGGACGCAATATGCACTTCGGCGTGCGCGAATTGGCCATGGGCGCCGTGCTCAACGGCATGTCGCTGACGAAGGTGCGTCCCTATGGATCCGGCTTCTTTGTCTTCAGCGATTTTTCTCGTCCGGCCGTGCGACTGGCTGCGATCATGGAAATTCCGGTCGTCTACATTTTTACTCACGACTCGATCGGGGTCGGCGAAGACGGACCAACCCATCAGCCGATCGAGCACTTGGCCGCCCTGCGCGCCATTCCAGGGCTGATTACGCTCAGACCAGGCGATGCGAATGAGATCCTCGAGGCCTGGAAAGTCGTCATGCATCTGAAGCATGAACCTGCGGCAATGATTTTAAGCCGGCAGGCGATGCCGACGTTGGATCGGGGCAAATATGCGTCGGCCTCCGGCGTGGCCAAGGGCGCCTATGTGCTGGCCGATGCGCCGGGCGGAAAGCCGGACGTGATTCTGATGGCAACCGGCACGGAAGTGGGCCTGGCGGTGGAGGCCTACGAAAAGTTGACCTCTGATGGCGTCAAGGCTCGTGTCGTCAGCATGCCCTCGTGGGAACTCTTCGAGCAACAGCCGCAGGATTATCGGGATGCGGTGCTGCCGCCGCAGGTCACGGCACGGGTGTCTGTCGAACTGGCTTCCACGTTCGGCTGGGAACGCTATGTCGGCCTGGGCGGCGTCAGCATCGGCATGAAAACCTTCGGTGCCTCGGCCCCGCTCAAGGAACTGCAGAAGAAATTCGGCTTCACCGCCGACCGGATCGTGACGGCGGCGAAGGAGCAGCTCGCCAACGCTCGGCAGAAACGGTAGCGCGGACTCTTCCCAGGCCGATCTATGAACGTCAGCGCAGAAGACTGCCGGAATCTTGAGCGGTCGTTGCGGCTCGAGTGGCTGGAGACGAACGGGCGCGGCGGGTTTGCGTCCGGCACGGTCGCCGGCCCGAACACGCGCCGGTACCACGCGCTGCTGCTGATCGCGCGCAACCCGCCGGTGGATCGCTTCGTGCTCGTCAATCATTTGGAAGAGCGCGTGGAGATTGACGGGCAGTCCGTGCCGCTCTCCGCCAATTGCTATCCCGGTGTCATCCATCCTGACGGCGACACGCGCTGCATCGGGTTTTCCTCAGAGCCCTGGCCGACCTGGACGTATGACGTGGGCGGCGTCCGGATCATTCGCGAGATTTTCTGCCCGCAGGGGCGGGATATGGTCGTGGTCCGCTGGCATCTAGCGACTGCCAACGGGCAGGCGGCCAGGCTGGCGGTGCGGCCGATGCTCTCCGGACGCGACTATCATTCCACACATCACGAGAACAACGACCTCTGGCCCGGTGTGAGGGGTAACGGGCCTGTCTCTTGGCAACCATACGATGGCGTACCGGTCCCCAAGGCGTTCTATTCCGGTCGCTACCATCACGCGCCGGAGTGGTATCGCCGCGTGCAATTTCCGGTCGAGCAGGAGCGAGGGTTGGACGACGAAGAAGATTGGTGGTCGCCGGGTGAGTTCACGATGGACATCTCGGCCAACCAGCCGGCCTATCTGGTGTTTACTACGGAGCCGATTGAAACGGTCGAGGTCGAGACGCTCGTGCAGGAGGAACAGCGGCGTCGGCAGCAACTGGCGGATGGCGCGCCGGGAAACGACCGCTTGGTTCGTTCGCTCTGGCAGGCAGCTGGGGCTTATCTCTCCAATCGCGGCATGCAAAAGACCGTGATCGCCGGCTATCCCTGGTTCACTGACTGGGGCCGCGACACGTTTATTTCGCTGCCGGGCTTGTGTCTGGTGACAGGCCGCCATGACGTGGCACGCCAGGTCATCGAGGCGTTCTCGGGGCATGTGTCGCAGGGGATGATTCCCAATCGCTTTCCCGATGCGGGCGAGACGCCAGAGTACAATACGATTGATGCATCGCTCTGGTTTGTCCATGCGGTCGGGCGGTATCTGGACTACACGAAAGATGAAAAGACGGTTCGCCGGATCGCCTGGCCGGCGGTGCGGGCTATCCTTGACGGCTACCGGCAGGGGACGCGGTATGGAATCCGGATGGACGAGGATGGCTTGATCACCGGCGGTGCGCCGGGCGTGCAGCTCACGTGGATGGACGCCAAGGTGGGCGACTGGGTGGTCACGCCGCGCCAGGGCAAGCCGGTTGAGATTCAGGCCTTATGGGTCCGAGCACTCGCGGTTGGTGAGGAACTGGCTGCGAAGTTCGGCGACAAGGCCTACGCCACACGCTGCGAAGACGACCGCATCCGGGCGATCAAGTCGTTCCGCGCGCGGTTCTGGTACGAGCAGGGCGGCTATCTCTACGATGTTGTAGATGGAGAGGGCGGCGACGATGCGTCGCTGCGCCCCAATCAAATTTATGCCGTGGCCTTCCCGGGCGAACTGCTTGAGGAGAAACAATCACAACAGGTGGTGCAGGTGGTGGAAGAGCGACTGCTGACACCGGTCGGACTCCGGACGTTGGCGCCCGGCGATCCCCGCTATAAATCGCGGTATGATGGCGGGGTCGCCAGCCGGGACAGGGCTTATCATCAGGGCACCGCGTGGCCCTTTCTGCTCGGACCGTTTGTCACGGCCTGGATCAGGACGCACGGGGAAACGGCGGCGGCCCGTCGTCAGGCTCGCGCCTTCTTGAATGGTCTTGAACGGCATCTTACCGAAGCCTGCCTCGGACAGGTTTCGGAACTCTTCGATGCAGATTCGCCTCATGCGCCGCGCGGCTGTTTCGCACAGGCCTGGTCCGTGGCGGAGCCGCTGCGCGCGCTCCTTGAAGACGTCTATGGCGACTCCGTTCCTTCCCGGCGGAAATCCTGAGCGGACTGGCGCCGATCATTCCTCGTAAAACTGCAAGGGCGGGCGGCCCGCGCGATCAACAGCGATGCCGGATAACGCCGGAGGAAGATTGACAATGTTGGGGGAGGTCGCCATCATGAATCAGGAGACCGTTATGTCCACATCGGCGGAAGCGTCATCTCTTCGCTCGTCCAATCAGGGCAAGATCGTCGTGGCTGTCCTGTTTGCGGCGGCGTTCGGCGCGTTTTTCTATTTTGACTTGGGCCGCTACCTCTCCCTCGACTCGCTCAAGGCCAACCGGGACAGTTTGCTGGCCTTTACCGAGACCCATTATGTCGCCTCCGTGGCCATCTTCGTCGCGGCCTACTGTCTGCTGGTGGCGGCGTCGTTGCCGGGCGCCGTCTTTTTCACTCTGGCCGGCGGGTTCCTGTTTGGAAGCGTATTGGGGACGGTGTATGTCAATCTTGGGGCGACGAGCGGCGCGACGCTGGCGTTCCTCACCGCGCGGTATCTGCTCCGGGACTGGGTTGAAGAAAAATTTGGAAGCCGGCTGGCCCCCATCCAGGAAGGTTTCACCAATAATGCGTTCAGTTATCTGATGACGCTGCGGCTGATTCCGCTGTTCCCGTTCTTTATCGTCAATATGGTGTCCGGTTTGACCAGAGTCAGCCTCGCGACCTATGTCACAGCCACGGCGATCGGCATTATTCCAGGCAGCTTCGTGTTCGCCTATGCCGGCCGCCAGCTCGGCACGATCAACTCGTTGAAGGAAATCGCGTCACCCAACGTGCTGATCGCCTTTACGCTGCTGGGGTTGTTGGCTCTGATTCCGATCGTCTATCAAAAGATCACAGGTAAGAAGGTTTCCGGACAGGAGACGGGGTACTGAGCATGTCGCACGAGACCGTCACCGTGCTTCCGGACGACGAGTTCAATCGCGCGCTCGTCAACAACGTCCATCCGCCGCAGTGGGTCAATCCGGAGCCTGACGGCCGGTACAATATCGTGGTGATCGGCGCCGGCACGGCGGGGCTGGTGACGGCGGTCATCGCAGCGGCTGTCGGGGCCAAGGTGGCGTTGATCGAGAAACATCTCATGGGCGGCGACTGCCTTAACGTCGGCTGCGTGCCGTCCAAGGGTGTGATCCGGGCCGCGCGGGCCTGGGCGGACGTGAAGCATGCGGAAGAATTTGGGGTCCACGTTCCGTCCGGTGTGAAATACGACTTCTCGGCGGCTATGGCGCGGATGCGGAAACTGCGGGCCCGCATTAGCCACACGGATTCGGCGCATCGCTACAAGAAACTGGGGGTGGATGTCTATATCGGAAGCGGGCGGTTTACCGGACCGGACACGATCGAGGTCGAAGGTTCTGCCGGGAATCGGACGCTCCGGTTTAAAAAAGCCGCGATTTGCACCGGCGCCCGCGCCGCCGCGCCGCCGACTCCGGGGTTGCAGGAAGCCGGTTATTTGACCAATGAAACGATCTTTACGCTTACCGAGCTGCCGAAGCGCCTGGCGGTGATCGGGGCCGGGCCCATCGGATGCGAACTCGCGCAATCGTTTGCGCGGTTCGGCAGCCAGGTGCATCTCGTCGAGACCCTGCACGGCGTCCTGCAGAAAGAGGACCGCGACGCGGCAGAAATTGTCCGTGCCTCCATGCAGCGCGACGGCGTCCAACTGCTCTGTTGCGGCAAGGACGTGAAGATCAGCAAGACGGACGGCGGCAAGCGGCTGACGCTCGAGTCGCACGGCCGGCAGTACGACGTCATGGTGGATGAGATTCTCATCGGCGTCGGCCGCGCGCCGAACGTGGAGGGGGTCGGGCTGGAAACGGTTGGCGTCGAGTTCGATAAAAAAATCGGCGTCAAGGTGAACGATCGGCTGCAGACGACCAATCCAAATATTTTTTCCGCCGGCGACGCATGCTTCCCGTATCAATTTACCCATGCCGCCGATGCCATGGCGCAGATCGTGATCCAGAACGCGCTGTTTCCGCACCCGCTCGGGTTGGGCTATGCCAGCACGAATTCACTGATCATTCCCTGGGCCACCTTCACGGAACCGGAAATCGCTCACGTCGGCCTGTACGAGAAGGACGCAGGGACAAAGGGCATTGAGATCGACACCTTCACCTTCAAGCTGGACGAAGTGGACCGGGCGATTCTGGACGGGGAGGATGAGGGATTTGCGCGCGTGCATGTGAAGAAAGGCACGGACCAATTGCTGGGCGCCACCATCGTGGCGGCCAATGCCGGCAACATGATCAGCGAGTTCACGGTTCTCATGAAGTCCGGCAAGGGGCTGAGCACGATCTGCTCGACCATCCATCCCTATCCCACCCAGGCCGAAGTCGTGAAGAAGGTCGCCAACGCCTGGCGCAAGACGACGTTTACCGAGGGCAAGAAAAAGTTCCTCTCGAAGTTGTTTGCCTGGATGCGGTAAACGCAGGCTCGAGGCGCGGGGCGCGAGGGGGTAGGGCGAGCGTGGCGGTCGATCTCCCTTCCGTGCTCGCAGAGCGCGCACGCGCAGACGGTGCTCGCTCGATGCGCGCAGTCGAAGGGAGACCGAACCGCCGCTCGTTGGGGGGAGATTTCAAAAAGAAGGCATGAGAGGAATTAGTCTTAGGAAAATGGTGGGCGGGCTGGGCATTCTTCTGGCTGTCTCAGAATTGCCTGCTGTCTTGGCCGCGGAACCAGCAACGATCCTCGAAGTCGGAAAGTTTTCAGCCGCGGTGGAAGGGAGCGCGCTGCCAGAGGGCTGGAAACCGCTCGTCTTCAAAAAGGTTCCCAAGAATACGACCTACACTCTGGTGAAAGACGGCGGGACAGTTGTCGTGAAAGCGGTCAGTGCGGCAACGGCTTCTGGTCTGGTCAAGGAGATCACCATCGATCCTAGGGAGTATCCGGTCGTCCGCTGGCGCTGGAAGGTCGAGAATCTGCTCAAGACCGGTGACGTGACCAAGAAGGAAGGCGACGACTATCCGGCGAGGCTGTACGTCACGTTCGAATACGATCCGGACAAGGTCAGTTTCTGGAAAAAGGCCAAGTACAAGGCGGGCCGGGTGATCTTCGGGGACATTCCGATCGCGGCGATCAATTATATCTGGGATGCGAAGGCGCCACAGGGACTGTTCATCGATAACGCCTACACGGATTTCGCCAAGATGATCGTCATCCGCAGCGATCCGCAGGGTGTAGGGACCTGGATGGAAGAGGAGCGCAACATCTACGACGACTACAAAAAGGCCTTTGACGGCGAACCGCCGATGATCAACGGCGTGGTGATCATGACGGATACGGACAATACGAAGGAAACGGCCGTGGCCTACTACGGGGATATTGTGTTCAAAAAGGCCAAGTGAAGCGTAAGGAGTGAGGGGATGAAGACGTGGGCGGTTCTGGCCGTTGTCGGTGTGCTGCTGGCTGGTTGTTCAGCAGTTCCGAAGTCGTTCCATCCCGCGCAGCCGATCGCACCGGGGGATTTTTCCCATCGGGCCTTTGACGAAGTCGTGCAGGCGCACGTCACAGATGGTGTGGTGAATTATCCAGGAATCGCTGCGGATGTGCGGTTGGCCGGCTACCTGTCGCAACTCGATCGCGTTGACCCCAATGCGTTGCCCGATCGTCTGCATCGCCTGGCCTTCTGGATCAACGCCTACAACGCGTTTGCGGTCAAAGGTATTCTTGACGGGTACTCGCCACAGACCATAATCGGTCAGTGGCGGTATTTTATCGGACGGACGTATCGGGTCGGAGGCGAATCGATCAACCTCTACGATCTCGAAAAGAAGCTGCTGATTCCGGACTTCCGGGAGCCGCGCATCCACTTTGCGATCGTCTGCGCGTCGCAGTCCTGTCCCAAGCTCCGTTCGCAAGCGTTCACGGCGGACCGGCTGGAGGCGAAGTTGGAAGAGAATGTCAGAGCCTTTATCAACGATCAGACCAAAAACCGGTTTGATCAGGAGCATCACGTGGCCTACTTGTCGAAAATTTTTGAGTGGTTCGAGCGGGACTTTCGGGCCCATGCGGAGTCACTGCTCAATTATGTACGGCGGTATGTGAACGATCCGGAGCTGGCAGCCGATCTGGCCACGCAGCCCTATCGCATCGAGTTTCTTGAATACGATTGGCACCTCAATGGAGTTCCCTATGCTGGTGCGCCCTGATGAGCGTGTCCCGATCGCCCGGCTCCTGACTTTTCTCGAATACGGCGAGCGGCTGGCACATGATTGCGCGAAGGCGCAGGCGGCCTTGGCAGCCGAGAAGGGGCAGCAACGGTTTCTGCTGAGCCAGGCACGGCAGGAATCGGCTCATGCCTGGGTTTTTCAGGGCGCGATCGGCTGGCTGGCGCCCAAGCACATTGGGGACAATCCGTTTCTTCCGGCCCTGGAGCAATATCGCGCGTTGCTTGAGGACGCGTTGCAACGCCGAGATTTTCCCGAGACGCTGCTGGCCGAACAAGTGATCCTCGAAGGACTCGGCGAGGCGATCCTGGCTCGGATCGAAGAGGGACTGGCCAAGCGCGACGCGCCGTTCAGCCGGCTGCGGCGCATGCTGCTTCATCAGGAAGAGGCCCATCACGACTTTGGCCGCCGGATGCTCGATCAGGCCTTCGCAGTAGGGGCCACGTCGCCGGATCATCTTCGGGCTCGCGCGCAGGAGTATCTTGCGCTGACCGATCGCATGGTTTCGACGCTCGGGGATCTGTTCGCGTCTATTGACGAAGATCCTCAGCTCTACATGGCGCGAGCAAAGAGCTACCTCCCGGCATGGGTGGCGGCATGATTTCTGTCATCATCCCTGTCTACAACGAAGAGAAAGCGCTGCCGGCGACGCTCCGCCACTTGCTTGCCCAGTCTGGCAAGTATGAAGTGATCGTGGTGGACGGTGGCAGCACCGACAGGACTTGCGAAATCGTGGATTCGTTACGCGTTACCCATCACGCGTCACCCGTCACGCTCATCACGGCTTCGAAGGGGCGTGCGGGACAGATGAATGCCGGCGCGAAAGAGGCACGAGGGGAGTGGCTGCTGTTTCTGCACGCCGATACGTGGCTGCCGGACAGCGCGCTCGTTCGGCTCAATCAGATGGAAAGCGATGCGAACGTTCAAGCCGGCGGGTTTCTTCATCAATTCTCTGGCGATGACTGGCGGCTGAGAATGATTTCGTTTCTGGATAACTTTCGCTGCCTCCGTAGCCGGATCATCTACGGCGATCAGGCCATGTTCGTCCGGCGGGCCCTGTTCGAACGGCTCGGTGGGTTTCCCAATCAGCCGATCCTAGAAGACGTGGCCTTCTGCGAAAAATTGATCCGCGTGACGGAGCCGGTTCTTTTCGGTCCCCCTGTCATGACCGATTCCCGCAAGTTTGTGAAGATGGGAGTCTGGAAAAGCTTCGTCCGGGTCCTCCTGATCATCCTCCACGCCCAATTCCGCCTGCCGGTGCTCCCGCGCGTGTTTTTTCAGGATGTGCGCTGACGCGTTGTTGCCGAACTGACGACGAACCGCAGGGAGCAGGGCTCTACTTCAGTTTCCCCTGATTCTGAACGGCGTTGCCGGGAGGAATCTTAGTGTTCCCGGGTGTTGGATTGCCATGCCCGGGCTGGAGGTCCCGTTGGCCGAGATGGAGGCCGTTGTCAGGACGGATAGCAACTGGATCGATCGGAACAGGTTTGAAGCGTGGCGGGGGTGGCGGCGGGGGCGGTGGCGGTGATGGAGGAGGCGGTGCCGCGCCGGACGTGACAGCAGGCGGAGTAATCAGCGTGGAGATGGTCGATGGCAGAGATCCGCTCGGATTCGTTGGAGCGGCTGCTGCTACAGGGGCAGCGGGCTGGGCTGTCGGTGAATTGACAGACGCTGTGCCTCCCGATGCTTGGGCTGTGTGAGATGGGCTTTCCTCATGATTGTCTTTGACCTCGGTCCCCTGCACGGCGCTGGCGACCTGCGACGGAATGTTCCCACCCGTTGCCGGAGCCTGGGGCGACGGTGGACCTCCTCCCGGCGGTGTCATGGAAAAATTGCCTGGATTGACTCGGACGGTCTGCCCGCCCGACTGAAAGTCCACGTCGCCGTGGTTGCCGATGTTGGCGATACCGCTCGCCCCGTCCACGTGCCAGACTACGAAATAGGTACCCCGCGCTGCCGCGACGGCCGTCGGGGTGTGGATCTCGAATTTCGACCCCGATCCGGCAAAGACCTTTCCAACCAGCGCGCGCACCTTGCCTTGAACGAGATTGACGACCACGCTGCGCACGTTGCGGGTGGGGTCGTAGAGATGCTCGGTGATTTCGACGCGGCTGTGTTCGCCGACTGTGAGGATACTGTCGTCGTTCAGGAGAGCCTTGGTGCGGGATTCCTTGTCGGTCTCGATGGTATCGCGAAACAGGACGGTGTCTTGGAGTTTGACCGCCGTGGCGGCGCCTATTGACGGACGAGTGACGGTGATGCGGCCTTCCACGGCGGTAAAGATGCCGATGTCTTCCTGGGCGGGCGATTGTTCTGCGACTGCCGTCGCTGCCAGGCAGAAGGTACCCACAAGGGTTGCGATGATCGGGAACAACTGGCGGGGGAATCGGGTCACGGCTTTCATAGAAGTTCCAACGAAAGATGACCGCGGCTGTGCAAAACAGTGTACCGCGAGCCCCGTTCGTTGTCGAGGGGCAGAATGTGATGATCCGTCACGCGCGTGCGCGCCACCAGGCTTGCAGCGTTCGTCTCAGCGGCGACCACCTCGGCCGCCACGCCACGCTCCATAACCACGCCCAGGGTGGCTCCGGTACTGACCCCCACCCGATCCTCGCCAGGTCCGACCGTAGGGCCGGCCATAGAAATAGGGGTAGGCGCCGACCGGCCCTGACCAATACATGGGAGGTCCAGAGGGGGTGCACCATGCGGATGGGAGTGTGCCCCAGGCAACTGCGTCTCGTGCCATTGAAGAGCAATAGGCGTTCATGCCGGCAGGCTGTGCCGAGCCGGAGTCATACGCCAACGGATCGTCCATCGCGACGGCCATGGACTGGCATCCGACGGTGGCCAGGCCGATGGCGGCCACGAGCGTGAGCTGGAGCATGGTGGAATGGCAGGTCATGGTGTCCCCCAGAGTTTGCCTGTAGGGGGCGCGGCCTGGTGTGGACCGGCCCCCCGACAGTATTCACGCTGCCGGTCTTTCGAGGCCCAACTCGGGAAACGAGTAGAGTGGAGCCGCGTGTGCCGGTGACTGAGCCATATGAATCGGCAGCACCGACGAGAGCCCGACAGCCCGATGCTGAATAATCAGGGGATCGACGACATTTCCGCAGCACACGCACCGCCAGCCGTGGAAACTGATGTGCTGTGGGTCTCCCCGCAGATCTTCGAATCGTTCCCCTACCATCAACCCGTGACACCTCAGACAATTCATGGCAGCCCTCCTTCCGCCATCAGGCCTGATGCAATAGGATCAATGCGTCGTGGTGTTCTGTGGTTCTTCAATGTCCATGCGTTATGTGTAACGTAAAGACGCAGATACGTGGTAGGGCGTAGGGGGAACGAGCAAGAGGTTTTATAGCTCTAGCGTGCTAGGGCCGATTGGCCGTAGGCGGATGTTGAAAAAGACTTCCAGCGTCGTTCTCGCGTCGCTCCCAGCCTGCGACGTACTGATCTAAGCTACTGGAGGCAAAGTACCTATCCCGCTCGCATGTGATCGAAACGAGCGGTTCAAGCGAAGCTTGGTATGTACCTCCCGCCCCTTCGCTCGCGCGGCCTTGCCACGGGTGCGGCGTGCCTCTTAGCACGCGGGGTGGGTCGGGTGTGACAGGGCCTTTTTGAACATCCTTGGAAGAATGCGGATTGTGCGGAACAGCTTGGCGTGCTTAGCTTTTTGGAGGCTTGGCTACTGTCGACTGTTTGGCAAAGATGGCGGCGGCTTGGGCTCGACGGGTGATTTGAAGTTTCTGGTAGATGTTGGAGAGATAGTTCTTGACCGTTTTCGGGCTAAGTCCCATGTCGGCGGCGATTTCCTTGTTGGTTTTGCCGTCTGCGACCAGAGCCACCACCCGCTGTTCCTGCGGAGACAGGGCCTCACGGCCAGGTTCCGGAGGGGCGGTGCTGCGGGTTTTGACCCAGGTGAGGACGCGCTTCGTGGCGGCCGGATCCAGGATGGATTCGCCGGCAGCCACCCGCTTGATCGAGTCCACGAGCGTGTCCACGCCGATTTCCTTGATCAGGTAGCCGTGCGCTCCGGCCAGCACGGCAGCCAGGACCGTGTCGTCATCCGCAAAAGATGTCAGAAACAGCACGCGAGTCTGCGGCCATTGTTCCAGGATGTCGCTGCAGGCCTGGACACCGTCTTTGCCTGGAAGACGGATATCCATCAGGATGACGTCCGGTTTCACGCGCCTGGTCTCCGCGATCGCGGCGTCCGCCGTCCCGGCTTCGCCGACCACCTTGATCTGAGAGTCGCAGGACAGCACCATCTTGAGTCCCTCGCGGACAACCGCGTGATCGTCCACCAGCAAGACGGCGATCGGTTTGCCTGTCGTCATGATCCGGAACTCCTTTGCGGCAGAGGGAGTGCCAGCGCGATGCGGACCCCTTGGCCAGGCTGCGAGGTGATCGTGAAGTCCGCTCCAATGGCCTTGGCGCGTGCGCCGATATTGGCCAAGCCGTGACTGGCTTGTTGCATGGCCGCAGGATCGAACCCGACGCCGTCGTCTCGGATTTCGATCCGGAGGGCGCCGTTCTGTCGTTGAGCGGTCACCACTCCCTCATGGGCCCGGGAATGTTGCAGACAATTGCTCAACGCCTCACGGACGATCAGCAGAATAGACTCCGCCTGCTCGTGCGACAGGTGTGCAGCCAGGCGTGGCTCCATGTCCACCCGGAGTTGCGGCCCCGTGCCGATCGTCATGCTCTGGACCAGCGCATGGAGGGCTGTATCGAACGGCGGCTGTCCCTCGCGGGCAGGCTGAGGGCCCGCGATATAACTCCGGATTTGCTCCATGGCAAGTTTGAGTTGCTCGAGGGCTTGGGGAATGCGTCCAACCGCCTCCGTGGGGTCTGCCTGCTGCACCGCCCGGCCGGCTTCCAGACGCAACCCGATGGCATACAGGGATTGCAGAACGTCGTCATGCAGATCGCGGTTGAGCTGTTCGCGCTCTGTGAAAGCCTGCGAAAGATCGCGGGTCTGGTCTTCGACTCGCGCTTCAAGTTCCTGGTTTAGCAATTGCAACTGTTCGTGCGTGCGTCGGTAATTCCGAACCAGCAGGGCGGTTGCTAAGAACAGGATCATGGCGGTCGCGCGATTGAAGAGAATGATGTAAAAATCAAACGTTGGCGGAGACAGATAGGAGCCAAGCACCGTCAGGCCTATGCAGAGGGTGGTTATCCACCAGAGCGTTCGTTCATGCGGTGACCAGATTGTCAGTAGAATGCAGAGGACGTACAGGTACTGGGGCGGCATTTCCTGCGGGGTATAGGTATCGATGGCCAGGACTGCCGCGGCGATCGCCAAAGCGATCGGGAGTACGGGGACCTTGCGCGGTTCGTGAACGGGCTCGGGGTTCATCCGGCCTCGCGGTCAGGAAATTTCTTTCACTATTACACCTTCCGGCTCCGACTGCAAGCGGGGCGGTCTGGTTTTGCGGGCGGTCGGTATCTTGGTAGAATGCGCCATGCCTCGATCGGCACCATACAACACACAGAAGCCGGCGCAGCCGATGTCGGCGAACGTGCGGGAACTGATGATCCGGTATTTACCGGCACGCAGCCACATTATTTTAGAAGCAGCCGGTCGTTTGGCGGACGAGATGGGGATGCCGGTCTTTGTCGTGGGTGGTATCGTCCGCGATCTGTTGCTTGGTGTGAGCACCTTCGATCTCGATCTGGTCGTCGAGGGGGACGGCATCGCTTTCGCCCGCGCGTTTGCCCGCGACACCGGCGGACAGGTGACGGTGCACGACCGATTCGGCACGGCGACGGTGACACTGGAAGAAGGCCCAAGGGTCGACATTGCCACCGCGAGGAAAGAGTCTTACGTGCAACCAGCTGCGCTGCCGCTGGTCGTGCCAGGGTTGATTCAAGACGATCTGCTCCGTCGCGACTTCACGATCAATGCGCTTGCGGTTCGACTGAATGCACAGCGATTCGGCGAGATGGTGGATGCCTGTAACGGACGAGGCGATATTGCCGCACAGCGCATCCGAATTCTGCACAGCCGAAGTTTTCTTGACGACCCTACGCGGATTTTCCGGGCCATCCGGTTCGAGCAGCGCCTTGGATTCCGGATGGACCGGCCTACGCTCGCGTTCCTGCACGACGCGATCGCAACGGGCGTAATCGGGCACCTTTCAGGCCATCGACTATCCGAGGAACTGAAGCGGATGCTCTCTGAACGGCATCCCCGGCGTGCGTTCGCTCGGATAGGCGAACTGGGCGTTCTCCACACGATTCATCCGAAGCTCGCGTGGTCCCCAAAACTGGAGGGGATGCTAAAGGGGGTCGAGAACGCGGTCGCGTGGCATGAACGGAGTTTGCCGAAGCAAAAGTTGGAAGTCTGGTTGCTGTACGTGATGGCGCTGCTGGAAGAACTTCCGCCCAAGCCGGTGGCGGACATTCTGAAGCGGCTGGCGCTTTCGAAGCACGAGGCGGAGGCGATCCGAGCCGGCCATGCCCATGCTAGGGCGGTTCTCCGCCGTCTGGCCAAACGACCGGCGCCGAAGCCGAGCGACACCTATCGCGTCCTCGCCGGTTTCGCCGATGAAACAGTCCTGTTCCTGCTGGCGTCAGCGAAGTCTGAATCCGTGAAGCGTCTGATCAGGGCGTATGTGACCACATACCGGCACGTCAAACCGTCTCTCACCGGCGCCAGTCTGAAATCACTCGGTCTCCAACCAGGACCGCAATTCAAAAAGATTCTCGACCGCTTGCTGGACGCCCGTCTGAACGGTGACGTGAACAGTGATGCGGAAGAATGGGAGCTGGCCAAGAAGCTCGCACGCGTGTAGCCGCGCACCGCTCGAGGCGCTCGTTATTCGCTGGCGCTGAACGGGATGCTCGTGCTTGAGACTTCACCCGGCAGCAGGAAGGTGAGCGCCGTCGGTGCATTCGCCTCCGGATGGGCGACGGCAAACAGGACGCAGGCCTGCGGGATTGGATCGGGCGGAAATGTCAGCAGTGCTGGAAACTCAACCAGAGGACTGGCCACGCGTGAGGCGGCCAGTCGCAGCCGAAACGCCATGAGCACGTCGCGTACGCGGCGTTCGTATTCTTCTTCGGGCACGTTGTGGGTGGCGGTAATGCCGATCTCCCAGAGAGGACGCGAGAAACTGACCGGGAGCCGAAGTCCCATGCGGTGTGCGATTGGTGTCACGTCAATCAAGGCGCCGGCCTGAATCGCTTCTTCCCTGGAGAGAGTCTGGGATGGTGTCGCAGTCGCTGGAAGCTCCGGTGTCTGTTTAGTCTGTTCCGAAGAGGACACGGGGCTTGACAGCGATTCACCGGTTGACGGCTCGCTCGCCGCAGGCTCCGGGTGTTCCGGTGCAATCGGCGTTGGAACCGGTTCCGGAAGGCCTCGTGCGGCCAGGATACCGTCGTACACGGCACGGGCGGCTTCGGACCATGCGGGATCGAACGGGCGCCCCGCAAAGGCCGCGTCCGCCGCCTTGCGCTCGTCGTGGGTCAGGATACGTGCAGTTGGATTCGATGGCATACCCCCAGATAGGCCTGAAAACCGCGAAGTCAAGGAGCGCGGTGCCCGTTGCATCGAGGCGCCGCTCGCGGTAGGATGCGCGGCCAATACAGGGTGCGCACATGGCTGATCCGAATAAGGGTCTCTACGATCATCAATACGGGCGATTCGTGGCCAATCGCGACAGGGCGGAAGGCTATGATTTTCAACATCAGACTACCGGCAACATTCCGCCGCCGCCGGTGACCTTCGCACAAAAACTTCGCTGGTGGACGTGGGATCGCTGGAAACGCCGCAAGCTTCTTCGTGAGGCGCGCGATCGCCGCGTGCAGGACATCGTGCAGCTCCGTAATTCCACGTTTCCTCCAAAAAAGTTCTAATGACACGCTATCGCCGGTTGGTGGTGGCGTTTCTGCTGCTGGTCGGGGTGAACTGTGTCCTCGCAGCCGGCTACTGGCTCATGCAGCAGGGCCGCACAAACCCCGACGGGTCCGAAATAGATTTTTTGCAGTGTCTCTATATGACGGTGATCTCGACCTTCACGGTCGGGTATGGCGAAGCCCTCCCGATCGTGACCCCGGCGGACAAAATCTATACGATGATCGTGATTGTGCTGGGGCTGGGCACGATGGGTTATGGCGTAAGTCAAATGACGGCGTTTCTCGTGGAGGGGGAACTCCACGGCATCTTAGCGAGGCGGAAAATGGAAAAACGGATTGCGGCGATGAAGGACCATTTCATTGTGTGCGGCACGGGGGACGTGGGCCATTACGTGATCGAGGAAATGCTGGCCACCCAGCGGCCGTTCGTGGCGGTGGATGAGGACGAGGAACATCTCAAGAAATTGTCCGAAGGGAGGTCGTTCCCCTATGTGGTCGGGGATGCGACGGATGAAGAAATCCTGGCTGTGGCGGGCATCAAGCAGGCAGGGGGCGTCGTGTGCGCGTTGCCGCACGACCGGGACAATCTGGTCCTGGCCATGACCTGCCGGATGAACAATCCGAAAATCCGCATCGTGGCCAAATGTCACGACATCAAGCTCTCGCCGCGAATCAAAAACGCCGGCGCCGATTCCGTGGTCTCGCCGCAGTTTATCGGCGGCATGCGGCTGGTGAGCGAGATGGTCCGGCCGACCGTGGTGAGCTTTCTCGACCTCATGCTGCGGGACCGTGACAAGGGCATGCGGGTGGAGGAGGTGCGGGTGCAGGCCGGCAGCGCCCTAGCCGGCAAGCCGTTGACCGATCGGGCCGTGGCCGACACCGATGTGCTGATTTTGGCGATCCAGGCTCCCGGCGAAAAGACCTTTGCTTATGGGCCTTCATCGGGCTCGGTTCTGACGGCGGGCTGCACCATGATCGTCCTGGGAAGCGCGGCCAGCGTGAACGCCGTCCGCGAAAAGGCGGGGGCAGGAATCTGACTATTCTCGAATCAACCCGCGCAGGCGGAAGTTGAATTCGTTGTTCAGGATCTGGTTCCATCTGACTTTTTTGGCCAGGGTCGCTCGCGTGCCGTCTTCCGGGCTGACGACCTTGCCGTAGGTATAGAACCAATTGATGATGGGGTCGCCGGTAAATTTGAGGATGATCCAGTACCGGCGGTTTTCCTTCACAATCGTCTTGCTGCCTTCGAACGGAAACGGCACCCACTCATAGCGGTTCGCCGGTGTGCGGATTGCCGCGGATCGAACCGGGCGGCTCTTGGTGATGAGCGCGCCGGGGCCGTCGTTGTCTTCGTACAATTCAATCCAGAGTTCGCCGCTCTCGCCGCCGAATCGGTGCAGGGCCAGCGACAAATCCGTGAGCAGCATCGGCTGATCCACCTCGAATGCCTGGGCGTAGAGGGTGTCGCCCGTCACGTACTCGGCGGTTTCCACCATATAGTTTTGTTCCAGCGAGTATTGTCCCTTGCCGGATGTTTTCACCGGCTCAAAGAGCCGAATCTCGCGCGGAAATTCCAGATTGCCGAACGCCACCGGGAAGGTGAACGCGTCAGGCTTAAGCGGTTGGGCGGGCGGCGCCGGCTTGGGAGCCGGAGGTGGCAGTGGCGTCGGGACTGCGGTTATTGGTGGTGGAATTGGCGCCGGTGGAACTGGTGCAACGATGGGCGGCGTGGGCGGAATCGGCACGGCGGGAGAGGGCGTCGGCTTGGCAGTCGGCGAGGCCGGCGCAGGAACCATGGTGGGGGCGGCCGTCGGAACCGCGACCAGCGCCGCCGCGTAGATCAGGTTCTTCGGCGTGCTTTCGGATTTCTGTGCTTTCACGATGTCCTTGTCTTGCGTGAAGTCGGTTTCGACGTGCACATCCAGGATCTTCGGCCGGGCCGATCCTCGCGTGGCCCACAGGATCAGGCCGTCCGTATGCACGGCTTTGTTATCCGGTCCGACTTCGATCCGAATGAAGCGCGTCGAGACAAACTGGTGATAGGCTTGGCTGTCGTACATCAGCCAGCCCTGGTCCGGATAATAGACTTCCAGCCACGCGTGCCGCCCTTCGCCCCACTTGGCAGTCCAGCGCCGCTTGCCGTTGTCCTCGTCCACTTCCCAGCTCTTGCCGAGCGTGCGGCCCCGCACGAGGCGGGCCGGGATGCCGGCTGCGCGCAGCAGCGCCATGGTCAGGTGGGAATAGTTCTGGCAGTTGCCTTTGCCTTCGCGTTTCGTCGTGAGGGCATCGTAACCGGCCGGTTCGAGCGTGTAGTGCAGGTGATCCACGATCCAATGCATGACGCGGGTGACGGCTTCCCCCTCGGTCTTCGCGTCTTTGACCAAGTCCGCGGAGAGATCCTTGATGCTCTGATCCTCGGATTGCACCTGTTCAGACGGTTTCAGATAGCGCGCGACGTCGGCAGGCAGCGCGCCGGTCTGCACAGGATAAGGAGCCGTGGATGGGACCGGCACAAACTCGACGGAGGCCTTGACGTCGTATTCACTCACGATCTTGATTTCTCCGCTCGGCGCTTTCCATTTCAACTCCAGAATACGGTTGCCGTAGGCATCCGTGCGCTCCTGCGTCGAGGTCGGCGGCGGTGTGGTGGTATGCCGGTAGTTAGAGATGGTCTGCTTGGAGGTTTTGCTTGTGGCCGATGGCGGAGGCACCAGATGATAGGTGAAATCCTCAATGCCGCCCTGATCGGATGGGGCGGCGATCACCGCGGTGTCTTTGACATGAAACGACGACGAGAGGGCGCCCTCCAAGACCAGCGTGCGGGATTGCGAAGAAGAATGGGCGGAACAAGCGAGCCACGTAACGACGAACAAAATGCGTCGCATGTGGCGGGCCTGTAGCATAGCCATGTGCGCTTATAGGCCGCACACCGGGGACTGTCAAGAATGCCCTGTGTTAAGATGGCCGCTATGGCTGACGTGAAATCATTTAAACTCGAAGCGCCGTTCAAGCCCTGTGGTGACCAAGGACAGGCCATCGAGAAACTCACGGCCGGGGTGCAAGCCGGCAAGAAACACCAAGTTCTGCTGGGTGTGACTGGTTCCGGCAAAACCTTTACGATGGCAAACCTGATCGAGCGGGTGCAGAAACCGACGCTGGTGCTTGTCCATAATAAGACGCTCGCCGGGCAACTCTATCAGGAATTCCGTCAGTTTTTTCCGCACAACGCGGTCGAGTATTTCATCAGCTACTACGACTACTACCAGCCGGAAGCCTATATCCCTTCGACCGACACCTATATCGCCAAAGATTCGTCGATCAACGATGCCATCGACCAGATGCGGCACTCGGCCACACGCTCGCTGCTGGAGCGGAACGATGTGGTCATTGTCTCATCCGTCTCCTGCATCTACGGCCTGGGCTCGCCGGAGATCTATCATGACATGTTGCTGTACCTGGAAGAGGGCAAGGACATCCGGCGCGAACAGATTTTAGAGAAGCTGGTGGAGATTCAATATGAACGCAACGACGTGGATTTTCACCGCGGGACGTTTCGGGCCCGAGGGGACGTGATCGAAATCTTTCCCGCCTCGTCCGAAGCCAATTCGGTGCGGATCGAGCTCTTCGGCGACACGGTGGATGCGATCCATGAGATCGACCCGCTGACAGGCAAAACGCTCCAGCGATTGCCCAAAGTGCCGATCTATCCCAACACGCACTATTTGATCGCCCCGAATCGCTACGAGCGGGCGCTCAACGGGATTGAGCAGGAGCTGGACGAACGGATCGCCGACTTCAGACGGACCAGTCAATTGGTGGAGGCGCAGCGGATCGAGCAGCGGACGCGCTTCGACCTGGAAATGATCCGGGCCATGGGCTATTGTCACGGGATCGAGAACTATTCCCGCCATCTCAGCGGACGCGCGCCGGGTGAGCCGCCGCCGACGCTGATCGATTACTTTCCCAAGGACTTTCTGCTGATCGTAGATGAGTCGCATGCGACCGTACCGCAAGTCGGCGGCATGTATAAGGGCGACTATTCTCGCAAGAAAACGCTGGTGGAATATGGGTTCCGCTTGCCGTCGGCGGTGGATAATCGCCCGCTGAAGTTCAAGGAATTTGAACAGTGCCTCAACCAAGTGGTCTATGTCTCAGCGACGCCGGGACCCTATGAATTGGAGAAAGGGCACGGCGAGGTGGTGGAGCAGATCATTCGCCCGACCGGCTTGATGGACCCGGTGATCGAGGTGAGGCCTGCGAAGGGCCAGGTGGATGACCTGTTGGGCGAAGTCCGTGCCGAAGCGGGACGAGGCAGCCGCGTGCTTATCACCACGCTCACCAAGCGCATGGCGGAGGACTTGACCGAGTACTATCACGATCTTGGCGTGAAGGTGCGCTATCTCCACTCAGACATTAAAACGTTGGAGCGGACCGAGATTATTTGCGATCTCCGGAAAGGCGTGTTCGATGTGCTGGTAGGAATCAATCTCTTGCGGGAAGGACTGGATCTGCCGGAAGTCAGCCTCGTCGCCATTCTGGACGCGGATAAAGAAGGCTATCTGCGTTCGCATCGGTCGCTGATCCAAACGGCCGGTCGCGCTGCGAGAAACATCGCCGGCCGGGTGATCCTCTATGGCGACACGGTGACCCATTCCATGCGCCAGGCGATGGACGAAACGGTGCGCCGGCGCCACATTCAACAAGCGTATAACGAGGCGCACGGCATCACGCCGGAAAGCGTCAGAAAGCATATCCCTGAACTCGAATATCAAATGGCCCAAGCCGACTATCTGGACGTGCCACTAGCGGCTGAACCTGTCGAAGAGTATGCGCGATCAGGGAGTCTTGCGCAGGCAATTCAACGGCTTGAAATCGAGATGAAAGCGGCGGCCAAGAATTTGGAATTCGAGCGGGCAGCCGGCTTGCGTGACCGCATCCGCGCATTAAAGAAAAAGGACTTGGAACTGAAGGAAGTCGGGTGAACGTGCTTAGACTTGCTTGTAGAGGTAGACGCCCAGGAACATTCCCAGAAACGTCAGGAGATTCATTTTGAGCGTGAAGCCGACGGTGATCGTGAGCAGAATGAGGTTGATGACAAGGGGGGGATCGATGCCCGGCGTGAGCGCCGTCGTGAAAATTCGTTGAATGGTCCCTTCTTGAGAGGCCATCGCTCGCAGAATTTCCCCAAGAATACCCCCTAAAAGCCCGCCAATCAGGACAAAAAGCAGCAGCATCCAGGGGGATTTTCGCATGAAACTCCTTGCTCGGCTACATGAATAGACGGGTTGGTCCAGCCCAACTCGCGGCACGATAGCGAAGCCCTTTCTCGAAGTCAAGAAAAGTCAGGCAAATGAGAGCGGTACGATGAAAAATTTACTTTCCCCGTGGTTTTGGTTTCCCGTTGGGCGGTCAGGGTCCTACGCCGCGATTATCTACTTGACAAGATTTGGTTTGCCCAATATAATTCAGCGTTTCTAAAAATAAATCTGTTTCCGCCCTGAGTCAGCCACCCGGTTTCTGGGTGCCAGAAGACCGGTTTGCTGTATTTGGGCGGTCTGTTTTTCTTTGAAGAATATTTTTTTGCGTTTCGGGTGCTGGTGTCGGCGGGCAGGTACCCAAGTGGCCAACGGGGGCAGACTGTAAATCTGCTGGCTTATGTCTTC